>JAGLEW010000099.1 GCA_023144875.1 Methylococcales bacterium | reverse complement strand
GGATTGTTGTAGTGATTGCCGATTCTAGGGTCTAAACCTACGCCTTCAATAATTTGTTTGCTATTGAGGTTATAAGTTTCGGCATAGCTGTCAAGCTCATTAAAATAAGCCACTCGCATTGCCAAATAAGTATTGGAAAAGAGTTTGACGGCTTCGGCTTCGGTGGACTGGGTGAATAAAAGTTCTATGTCTTTTTTAATAGCGCCTTGAATTAATAATTTCGCAAACACACGGGCGCGTTCAGACTCTTCCCCAATAATAATACGAGATGGGTAAAGGTTGTCGTAAAGCGCTTGTCCTTCACGCAAAAATTCAGGGGCAAAAAAGATATTTTCACAGTTGTATTTTTTTTTAACTTTTTCGGTAAAACCCACAGGCACGGTTGATTTTATCACCATCACCGCCGTTGGATTACTATGGATGACATCCTGAATCACCGCTTCTACCGACGTGGTATTAAAATAGTTATTGGCGGGGTCGTAATCGGTCGGGGTGGCAATGATGACAAAATCACTATTTTTATAGGCAATGTCTTTATCTAAAGTGGCACTAAAATTTAACGCGTCATTTTTTAAAAACTGCTCAATTTCAGTGTCGGTAATCGGTGATTGTCGGTTATTTAATAAATTTATTTTTTCTGGAACAATATCTAAGGCAATGACTTCATTGTGCTGGGCTAATAACAGACCGTTTGACAAGCCGACATACCCTGTTCCTGCAATGGCAATTTTCATGATGCTTTTTTCTCGATATAAAAAATTTGTTCGCCCGAATCCTGTTTTAAAAATTTAAGCAACGGATGGCCTGATTGTTCGCTATAAACCCCAATATCTAAATGGGCGGCAGGGTCGGTCGCCGTGAGCTTGATGATTTCCCCCGCCTCAATTTCGGATAAGGCTTTTTTAAGGCGTAGTAAGGGCAGAGGACAGTGTAAGCCGATGGCATTAACCTCTAAATCAAATTCAATCATAGTTTTTCTCAATCTTAAAATACCCCTTATAATAGTTTCTTTTGTCTGAAAAAACTTAAGAATTATCATTACGATGAATTATTTCCCTATTTTTTTAAATTTAACTCAAAAACCATGTCTTGTCATCGGAGGTGGTGGCGTAGCCGCGCGTAAAATAAAATTATTAGCCAAAGCACACGCCTGTATTACGGTGATTGCTGAAAAAATGAATGCCACCATTGATACGATGGTGATTGAGCCTGAGTTAGTGTTAATCAAAAAAACCTTGGTACTTGAGGATATTAATGCGTATCAATTAGTGGTTTGTGCGACCAATAATAAATCGTTAAATCAAGCGGTTGCCAATTATTGCCATCAGGCTAAAATTTTGGTAAATGTGGTGGATAACCCGAGCTTATGCAGTTTTATTTTTCCTGCGATTATTGATCGTTCTCCTGTGATTGCGGCGGTTTCAACAGGCGGTGTTTCCCCTGTATTAGCTCGATTATTACGCGCAAAAATAGAAACCGTTGTGCCTGCTCACTTTGGGCAATTGGCACAACTGGCGGAAACTTTCAGGGAGAAGGTCAAGCAAAAAATAACCATTGCCTCGGAACGGCGTATTTTTTGGGAAAATATTCTGCAGGGCAGTGTGGCAGAGTTAGTGTTTACAGGCAAAATGACCGCCGCGAAAACGTTATTGGAACAACAGTTAGCGACGACTAACGCCTTGGATCATCAAGGTGAGGTGTATTTAATTGGTGCAGGGCCTGGTGATCCTGATTTATTAACCTTTAAAGCCTTGCGATTAATGCAGCAAGCGGATGTGGTGGTGTATGACCGTTTGGTATCGCCTGAAATTTTAGAATTAGTGCGCCGAGACTCTGAACAAATTTATGTGGGTAAAAAACGCGCTGATCACAGTGTCCCGCAAGCATCTATTAATCAATTATTAGCAACGTTAGCCAAACAAGGTAAGCGAGTGGCGC
Source organism: Methylococcales bacterium (assembly GCA_023144875.1). Lineage (GTDB taxonomy): Bacteria > Pseudomonadota > Gammaproteobacteria > Methylococcales > Methylomonadaceae > WTBX01. The sequence continues at coordinate 2,089 of JAGLEW010000099.1, read as the reverse complement.
GCTTAAAAGGCGGTGACCCCTTTATTTTTGGACGTGGTGGGGAAGAAATTGAAACCTTAATGGCAGAAGGGGTTCGGTTTCAAGTCGTACCGGGCATTACCGCTGCCTCTGGGTGTGCATCGTATGCAGGTATTCCATTAACCCATCGAGATTATGCGCAATCGTGTACCTTTGTGACAGGGCATTTAAAAGATGGTTCGATTAATTTAAATTGGCAGCAATTAACTGCGCCTAATCAAACGATTGTTATTTATATGGGCTTAGTGGGGTTAGAAAAAATTTGTGCAAAATTTATTGAACATGGTTGTGATAAAACGCATCCGATTGCCTTGATCCAGCAGGGGACAACTTCAGCACAACATGTGATCGTTGGAACTTTGGAAAGTTTACCTCAATTACTTAAAACACAGACGATAAAACCGCCAACACTTATTATAATAGGGCAAGTGGTAACGTTGCATTCTACGTTAGGATGGTTTAAACCTGTATAATTCAATCGTAGTTTCGATGCTATTATGAGTATAACTCGTAAAAAATTGGGACTAAGTTCTTAAAAATGTTTATAAAAACATAAAATTGCGATAAAGGTATTGAATTGTTTTACTATATTACCTATTATTCATAGGTTTACACACCGACAAGGTTTTCCTTGTTTTTTAAAAAAAGAGAGAGAAAAATGAAAAAAACGTTAATTGCACTAGCAGGTATTACTTTAATCGCTTTAAGCAGTCAAGCATCTGCAGTAGATGAATTAAAAGTTGGTAAAAAAATCTATGACCGTGCTTTTGGTCGTGGTTGTGGTTCTTGTCATGATATTGCGAGTAACCCACAGTTAGCTGAATTAATTAAAGCGGGTAAATTAGATTTAGCTCAGTTTACTAAAGTTTTGAAAGAAGGTAAAAATGGTATGCCAGCAGCAACGGCGGCTATCATGGCAGTAGGACCTGTTAAAAAAGCAGGTTATTCTGAAGATGAAGCGATTGCTGCTGTTTACAAGTTTTTAAGTAAATAAGCGCCATCGTTTAAAACAGTTCTCCTCTTAGGTTGTCGATTATCGCAATCACCTAATGAGGGGAACACTACCATTTCTTTGCTTTACCATCCCTTTTTTCTCGAGCCATATCGCTATGTTTCAAAAATTTTATGATAAAGCCTTGGCTTGGTCAAAGCATCGCCATGCAAGTAAATACTTATTCGCGTTAAGTTTTGCCGAATCGTCTTTTTTTCCGATTCCACCCGATGTGATGTTGGCACCCATGTCATTATCACAGCCTAAAAAAGCCTTTAATTTTGCCCTATTAACCACAATCGCCTCGGTTTTGGGGGGAATATTGGGCTATGCTATTGGGTATTTCTTATTTGATTCTATTGAGTTGTGGCTACAGTCTACACACTACTGGAATAAGTATTTGCAAGCAGAAACATGGTTTGCTGATTGGGGTTTTTGGGCGGTTTTTATTGCAGGTTTTTCACCCATACCTTATAAAGTATTTACGATTGCTGCAGGCGCGTTGCAGATGTTATTTTTACCTTTTGTGGCGGCTTCTCTGGTTGGGCGAGGCGCGCGTTTTTTTATGGTTGCGATGTTGCTAGCCGCTGGTGGTGAAAAGCTAGAAGCTAAATTACGCCAGTATATGGATATTATTGGTTGGGTCACGGTTGGTTTAGTGATTGCTGGAATAGGGATATACAAATTTTTGAATTAAATAGGCTTTGAAACGCCTGTTATTTATAAACTCGTTTTATATGTTAATCTAGAAATAGCATAAGGATGCAGTATATAATGTGCCGTTTTTTCTCGATCTTTTCATTTTATTTGGAACTAAAGTATGCTTAGTAAACTAGTTAAAGTTGTTGTGGGTAGTCGCAACGACAGACTCATCAAAAAGAAAATGAAGGTTGTTAAAAATATTAACAGCTATACGAGCGCGTGTAAAAAATTAACAGACAGCGATTTACAAGCAAAAACCCACGAATTTAAAAATCGACTGCAAGCGGGTGAGATTTTAGAAACGTTAATCCCAGAAGCATTTGCCGTGGTGAGAGAAGCCTCCGATCGTGTCTTTAATATGCGCCATTTTGATGTGCA
>JAGLEW010000098.1 GCA_023144875.1 Methylococcales bacterium | reverse complement strand
AAGTCTTCTGCTTCGTCAACAGGAATAGTGCCATCTTCAACACAATCAGCAACCGCCATAGCGACACCACGTTGAGCAGGGCCAAACATTTGTACTGCTTGCTTAGAACCTTTGATGGTAACTTTGTTGAACATTACTGTTGCAGGTTTTACCATTAGGTTTGGCGCGACAACCGCTAACAAGCTAGAAAAACCATCTTTGTTGTTAGTTAAGCAGTTAGCGAATGCAGATTCTGCCGCTGAACCACGAGGCCCAATCATTAAGTCAATGTGTGCAACTTCATTACCGTCGCCGTTTAAAGATTCGCCTACTCTAAGGTTGTTAATTTTAGCCATTTGTTACTGTCTCCTAAATATTGAGATATAAAATTCTGATTGAACTATTCACTAAGCATTTTTTGCGCCAAAAACGCAAAAATGGTTGCGACGGTTAAATCAGCCGTTGTGCCTGGATTAATTCCAGATTTCTTAAAACTTGCATCTATTTCATACAGCACAGTTTCATGCTGCTGTGGATGGTTTGTACTTGAAAGTAATTTATAAACGTGTAACATTTTAGCCTGTACCCACGGGGTATGTTGCCGACCATATTTACGTTCAATATGACTATCAGGGTATTGACTTAACAACGCCGAATAAGACCTCGCCGCTGCCCAATTCAAATCACGCCACCATTGAAACCCTTCATTATACCTTAAAAGCGAAAAATCAAAAATATCTTTAAAGTTTGTGGTGTATTGTAAGGCAATTCGATCTTTTTCTTGAGCAATTTCCATCGCTTTTGTCAGAGTTATTTTAGGCTTTTCATGAACATCCGCGCGGTTAGAATTGCCTAAACCGCCAGGAGAAGCCAACGTAATCGCCTTAAAAACCCAATCGGCATCCTCAACCGTTGTGGTGGCTAAAACCTGTGTTAATGCGTCCTGAAAACTCACATATTTATTGGTTTTAACCAGTGCTTCAATCATCGGCGCACACAGTAAAATAATCCCTAAATTAGTATTACAGCTCACTGCTTCTCGGGTGTTTTTAACCGCATAATAAATTTTTTCCCCCAAAGAATAACGAGGGTTCGTAATCGGTTCGCAACTTGCTTTGGCGCTTAATTTAAAATCGGCCACGGTCATATCATGACCATCGGCGTAAACACTGACATTACCCACTTTAAAGGCCTGTAATTCAATCTCACAGGCTTGCTGATAAAGCTGACTGAGTTGGAACGTTGAAATCATAAATTAAGCATATCGTTGACTAATAATTCCGCAATATTAACATCACACACACTTTCTAAGCCTTTCCAAGCGGGAATACTGTTTACTTCAATCACTAAATACTTTCCTGCTTTATCCTGAATCACATCAACCCCTGCGTAATCCATTTTCAAAGCCATCGTTGCCTTAATCGCTAAAGATGACAACACAGGGGTTAGCTCAAGGGGTTCACAACGCGCCCCTCTAGCCACATTATTAAGCCATGACTGCCCTCGCCTGCGCATCCCTGCTATTGCTTGACCCTTAATCACAAAAATACGCATATCTGAAAAACCATCGCCAGACGATTCAATAAAACGTTGTAAATAAT
>JAGLEW010000097.1 GCA_023144875.1 Methylococcales bacterium | reverse complement strand
GATAACTTTTGTATGACTACTTAGGCGTAATGCATGTACCAAGAAAGAGTAAGGTTCTTTGAAAATATAGAAAATTTAGGAGGAAAAGCGTGGGAACATGCTTTTACTTTAGATATGTTAAATAAAACAAATATTAAAGACTGTTCTATCCATTGTTTTCATTATCAACAAATGATGGAATTATTAATTAAACATTTATTAGAAATTAAAAGTGAATTTGGATCTTATAGTAAAACACATAAATTACAAAAACTTTTAGAGGAGTTAATAGCTAATACTTCATTTAAAACAGATAAAACCAAGTATTTTATGGCTTTACAAGTTATTACTGTTTGTGCGGAAGAATATCGGTATAATTTTTTAATTGATTGCGCTGGCTATCAACAAAGTGTGGTTATTTGTGATGAGTTATTAGATGAATTACTTGTATATCATCAAGAATAAAAACAGATTAAGTAAAAGGTGAAGCAGTAATTTTTTATATTAATAACTAATTAAAATTAATAATATGCCTAGAAAACCTCGCGTCAGTCCCATTAAAGTTTCTCAGCATGTTATTGTTCGTGGTAATAACCGCCAGCCTTGTTTTATCTGCGAAGAGGATATGGAGTTTTATATGAATTATTTAAAGGAATATGCGAATAAACATAATTTGAAAATTCATGCATGGGTGTTGATGCCTAATCATATTCATCTATTAGTGACCCCTATGAATACGAATTCGGTAAGTAAAACAATGCAGGATGTGGGAAGGCTTTATGTACGCTATTTTAATAAAACATATAAACGAACAGGCACTTTATGGGAAGGTCGCTACAAATCAAGCTTAGTGCAATCTGATTTTTATTTATTAGCCGTTTATCGATATATTGAATTAAATCCTGTTCGTGCTTCTATGGTAAAAGACCCTGCTGGCTATCGTTTTTCTAGCTATCAAATAAATGCATTAGGGAAACATTCTAATTTATGCATACCTCATAGTGAATATTTATTATTAGGGAATAATGATGATAATAGACAACAAAACTATAGGTCATTATTTGAGCAACAACTTGATAGTAAGTTAATTAATGATATTCGAAAAATTACGAATAAAGGTATGGCGATTGGTAATGAAAAATTTATCACACAAATAAAAAAATTAACAGGACATGATTTAAGTAATGTAAGCAGGGGACGACCTATAGGATGGCGAAAAAAGGTTGTGACTTTGTTGTTGTGATTAAAACACTTAAATTTTTCAATTTCAATATCCGTTAAAAAATATTCACCTATCAGTGTTCCTTATAGAATTTAAATTATAGGGGACTCAAACGCATCAATAAGCTGTTGGTAATACTCAACATCGTCTATTTTATGGCGTTTTAATGCACCTTGTTGCACGATTTTAGCTTTTTCAATCAGTATCTTAGTGGCTAAGGCGGTTTGTTCAGAGGATAACTTGCCGCTATTAATTATTTTTTTTAAGGCTTTAATCCGAAACCGATCCATACCCCAATATTTTTGTGAAAGCTGATCCTTATGTCCCCCATATTTTTTAATTTGCGGGGTGTCGATAAATAAAACAGGGTAGCGTGCGGTAATTCGTAACCACAGTTCATAATCTTCACAAGCAGGAAAGTCGGGATCAAAATTACCAATGGTTTTGAAAACATCACGATGAATGACAATTGAGGAAGGGGACATTGCACATAAGGGCAAGCAGCGCCCAAAAATCCAGCCGCCTGTTTTTTTATGTTTATGTTTTTGATTGACTCGAACGCCATTACGAATCCAAATTTCTTCGGTATGGCAAATTTTATAATCGGTTTTTTTGAGGGCGGTAATTTGTTGAAAAAGTTTATCCTCTAGCCATTCATCATCGGAATCTAAAAAGGCTAGCCACTCACCTGTCGCTTTTCGAATGCCTGTGTTTCTGGCATTACTGACACCTTGATTGGGTTGTTGAAGCAACAGCACCTTAGGAAATTTATCGGCAACCATTTGAGCCGTGTGATCGGTTGAACCATCGTCAATCACAATCACTTCATTAGGTGAAAAAGTTTGATTATAAACGGAATTTAAGGCGCGTTCTAGGGAGTCAACACGGTTAAAGCTTGGGATAATAACAGAAATAGAAGACACAGGATGTGGAGGGTGTTGGAGTATAATACGGGTGATTATACTCCTTAATTATTTGAATGCTATTCGTTGCGATGGACTAAATTACGCGCAACTTGTGGCGAAGTTTCCATGAGTCCTAGGCGAGTCATGTGTAAAGAAGAAAGCCCTAAGACATCTTGCATGTCGTAAAAACCTGTTTCTTCATTGGCTAACCATTTTGCCGCACGCACTGCGCCAATCGCAAACGTCATACGGTTGCTGGCTTTGTGGGTAATTTCAACACGCTCACCGACATCGGCAAACATAACGGTGTGTTCGGCGACAATATCCCCACCACGAATGGTTGAGAAGCCAATAGTTTGAGATTCACGTGCGCCAATATTACCTTTACTGCGGCCATAAGTGGCGTGTTCGTCTAAGTCCCAACCTAAGGTATCAGCAATCACTTGCCCCATTAATAGCGCCGTTCCTGACGGTGAATCGACTTTATGGCGGTGATGGGTTTCAATGATTTCTATATCGGTATAATCACCCATAATTTTTGCGGTCATTTCCAATAATTTCAACGAAATATTAACCCCAATACTCATATTAGGTGAAAACATAACAGGAATTTCTTTAGAAACTTCTTTTATATGGGCTTTTTCTTCTGGACTAAAACCTGTCGTACCAATGACGATTCGTTTCTTGGCTTTGCGACAAATTTCAAGGTATTTCATGGTCGCATCAGGGCGCGTAAAATCAATCAATACATCAAAATCATCTAGAAGGGTTTCTAAATTTTGTTCGACAATAATATTTTGTGTACCCGCACCTGCCAAATCGCCTGCATCTTTTCCGATCGCAGAGCTTGAGATGGCAACGGTTAATAATTTTTCATCAACGGCCGCTTTTATAAGGCAGACCCCCATTTTTCCTGATGCACCAACAATTGCTATTCTTGTCATTTTTTTATCCTGTTAATTTATCGAAAAAACTTTTGACACCATCTGTCCACGAGTGTTCTTGTGGGCTGTGTTGTTTGCCACCCCCTGTAAGAGAATTTGAAAATTTCTCTATTAATTCTTTTTGATCTTTTGTGAGTTTGACGGGAGTTTCGATTTGAACTCGGCACAGTAAATCGCCAAGTGGACCACCTCGAACAGGCTTAACGCCTTTGCCGCGTAAGCGAAATGATCTCCCTGTTTGAGTTTCAGAGGGGATTTTTAATTTAACTTTCCCGTCTAAGGTTGGTACTTCAATGTCGCCCCCTAAACACGCCGTTGGAAAACTAATGGGGACTTCACAATATAAATTGGCTTCTTCACGGGTGAAAATTATGTGTTTTTTAACCTCTACTTGTACATATAAATCGCCAGATGGCGCACCTCGTTCCCCTGCTTCACCTTCATTGGCTAATCGAATCCGATCACCCGTATCAACGCCTGCTGGGATTTTAACCGACAGTGTTTTTGTTTCTTCAACCCGTCCTTGACCATGACATTTTCGGCATGGATTTTTAATTTGTTGACCTGAGCCATGACAGGTTGGACACGCTTGCTGTACAGAGAAAAACCCTTGTTGCATGCGCACTTGCCCAATTCCGCTACAAGTAGTGCAATTAACGGGTTTTGAGCCTTTTTTAGCGCCTGAACCATGACAGTCGCCACACGAAGATAAAATAGGTACACGAATTTTAGTTTCGGTACCTGCAACGGCTTCTTCTAAGGTTAATTGAAGGTTGTAGCGTAAATCAGAACCGCGTTGTACATGGCTTTGTTGTCGTCCTGCCCCTCCAAAAATATCCCCAAACACGTCGCCAAAAATATCGCCAAAACCTTCGGCACCTGCGCTATGTCCGCCGCCCATTGAAGCATCAACGCCTGCGTGACCAAATTGATCGTAAGCAGAACGTTTTTTAGCATCGGATAAAATTTCGTAGGCTTCTTTTATTTCTTTGAATTTTTTTTCAGCGGCTTCAGGGGCTTTGGTATTTCTATCAGGATGATATTTCATTGCCAAGCGGCGATAACTTTTTTTAATTTCAGCCTCGCTGGCATTTTTATTTACGCTTAGGAGTGTGTAAAAATCTTCTTTTGCCATGTTTTTTTGTCCGTACCCTATGGAATGCGGTGTAAGTTAAGTGAATATAATGGTGTTGAGGTGCGAATAGTTCAACAGTGAGACGTTGAGTATTTGCGCGTTATTTTTCAGAAATAGCATCCACGATTCGCCCATCTTCCATATAAATTACGGTGTCCATGCGATGTGCTAAGGCTTTATCATGCGTGACAATTAAAAAACTGACCTGAAGTTCTTGATTTAATTCTTGCATGAGTTGATAGATGTTTTCGGCGGTTTTGCTGTCTAAATTACCCGTAGGTTCATCAGCAAGCACACATTTAGGCTTATTAATTAAGGCTCTAGCGATAGCGGCGCGTTGACGTTCACCGCCTGATAATTCACTAGGTTTGTGTTGAACTCTATGTTCTAATCCTACTCGGAGTAATAATGCGAATGCGTGTTGTTGGGCATCTTTAATACTTTGATTGCCAATGAGTAATGGCATGGCCACATTTTCAAGCAGGGTAAATTCATTGAGCAAATGGTGGAATTGATAAATAAAGCCCAATGATTGATTGCGTAATTTTGCTAATTGAGAACTTTTAATACGATTGATGTGGATATTATCTAAAATAACCTCGCCTGAACTGGGCTTTTCTAAGCCCCCTAATAAATGTAATAAGGTACTTTTTCCTGAGCCTGATGCGCCCATAATAGCGACTCTTGAACCCGCTTTAATGCTTAAATTAATACCTTTTAAAACTTGGACATCTAACTCACCTTGTTGATAGCGTTTTGTTAGGTCTTTGCATTGTAAGATAATTGAATCATTCATAGCGTAGAACCTCCGCTGGGTTCACTTTTGAGGCTTGCCATGCAGGATAAAGGGTGGCTAATAAGGATAAAATAAAGGCCATGAGGGCAATTTGAAAAACATCGCTCCAGATTAGTTTTGAGGGGACATCGCTGATGTAATAGACATCAGATGCCATTAAATCAACCCCAAAAAAACCTTCGATGGCGGGGATAATGGTTTCAATATTTAATGCCAATAATACGCCACCTAAAGTCCCAAGCAAGGTGCCGAATGCACCGATAACGGTGCCTAAAACAATAAAAATTCCCATTACCGATAAATTAGATAAGCCTTGTGTTTTTAAAATGGCGATGTCTCCGCGTTTATCAGTGACGACCATGACCAGTGTTGAGACTATGTTAAAGGCGGCAACGGCGACAATCAACAGCATAATAATAAACATGACCCGTTTTTCGGTTTTAATTGCGCGGAAAAAATTACTATGGGCTTTTGTCCAGTCGCTGAGGAGATAATTCTGGTCTAATAGTTTTTCACCTAACTCGCGTGTTAATTGTGGGGCATTAAAGATATCGTCTAACTTTAAACGCAAGCCTGACACGTCATCGCCTAAGCGAAATAATTTAGCGGCATCTTTAATATGAATCAGTGCCATATTGCGGTCGTACTCATACATACCCACTTTAAAAATACCCACAATGGTAAAGCGTCGTAAACGGGGAATAACGCCCGCAGGGGTGGCATTTAATTGTGGACTAATAATGGTGATTTTATCTCCAACAAAAACCCCTAGGTAACTGGCTAATTCAGCCCCTAAAATAATTTGAAATTTACCTGCGACTAAATCCGTGAGCTTATGACTTTGAAGCATTTTTTCAGCCACTTCTGAAACTTTAGGTTCTTCTAAAGGGTTAATACCTCGAAGCAAGGTTCCGCTCACTTGATGATCGGCATTAATCATTACTTGTCCGTTAATAAAAGGTGCCATGCCTTCAACATTAGGGATTTCTTTGAGTTGATTTTGAAGTTTTTTCCAATCGCTAAGGCGGTGATTGGGGCCTGTAATAGTGCTATGAGCCGTCATGCCGAGTATACGCTCACGTAATTCAGCCTCAAAACCATTCATCACTGAAAGTACGGCGATTAACGCGGTTACTCCTAAGGCAATACCCAGTACTGAAGTGAGGGTGATAAAGGAAATAAACTGTGTTCGTTGCTTAGCGCGTGTATAGCGTAGCCCAATATATATAATGAGGGGTTTAAACATAATTTGAACGGTTAAAGGTTTTTACAATCGCTGCAAAATCCGTATAAATAGAGGCTGTGATCCGTGAGTGAGTAACCAAGTTTGTCGGCAATTTTAGCTTGATGTTCTTCAATAATAGGGTCAACAAATTCATCAACTTTACCACATTTTATACACACAATATGGTCATGATGCTTACCCGAGTCAAGTTCAAAAACAGAGTTGCCTCCTTCGAAGTGGTGTCGTGTGACTAAGCCTGCGGTTTCAAATTGTGTCAATACTCGATAAATAGTCGCAAGCCCAATATCTTCCCCTTCTTCTAATAAGATTTTATAAACTTGTTCCGCCGTTAAATGACGCTTAGTGGTTTGTTTTTCTAAAATTTCTAAAATTTTTACGCGCGGTAACGTAACCTTTAATCCAGCATTTCTTAAATCTTGGGTTTCCAAAAAATACCACCATGTATTTCAATTGTTAAAGAATAGGTCCTCTATTGTAGCCTTTTTTTGTGATTAATCGCAGAGAGATTATAGGATAATTGTTTAACATCCTGTATCATTTTGGCTTTTTACGGATTTTTTTATCTATGCGCAACGCGGTTTTAATCTTTATATGGTTAGGGTGTCTGCTGATTGCGAGCTGCACAACAATTTTGAATAATCTACCTGGTGTATATAGAATTGATATACAACAAGGAAACCGTGTCAATCAGGAAATGATTAATCAATTACGCCCTCAAATGAATAAGCGCCAAGTGCTTTATATTATGGGATCGCCCATGTTAGTGGATATTTTTCATAAAACCCGTTGGGATTATTTATATTCCAGTCAACATGGGACGGACGATAGAAAACAAAAGCGTATTTCTTTGTATTTTGACGGGGATATTTTAACCACTGTACAAGGGGATTTTAAACCTGATTCGAGTGTTGAAAAAATCTCGAAAGAAGTGACGGTTGATGTGCCTGAAAGAGATTTAGATAAAACCATGTGGGAAAAAATTGTTTGGTTATTTACGCCCAGTAAAAAAGATAAAGCCGCCGTAGAAACAACAACTGAAAAGACACCAGAAAAAATAGCTTCTGAAACCAAAACCACTGAAAAAACCTCCAAAAAATCAGTACAGAAAGCGCCTCTTGTGGAGCAAAAAATAGAAGATGTCAAAGAGATTGAAGCTCCAGTAGAACCTCAAGTTGAACAAACGATCGATGATGTTAAAGAGATGGCACCGCTTGAAGAAGCGCCTAATTATACTGAAACACCTGACGTAGTACCGCTTGAAGAAACCCCTATCCAAACTGAAACGCCTGACGTGGCGCCAACCCAATAAAAATAATATTATGGCTTCAATAGAACTTCTCTCACCTGCGGGTACTCTTAGAAACATGCGTTATGCCTTTGCTTATGGTGCTGATGCGGTCTACGCTGGACAGCCTCGGTATAGTTTGCGTGTGCGAAATAATGATTTTTTAGAGGAAAATTTAGCGAAAGGCATCAATGAAGCGCATCAACTAGGTAAAAAGTTTTTTTTGGCGACCAATGTGATTCCACATAACGCTAAGGTGAAAACATTTTTAAGAGATCTTGCGCCTATTATTGCGATGAAGCCTGATGCCTTGATTATTGCCGACCCTGGTTTAATTATGATGGTGCGTGAAAAATGGCCTGAAATGCCATTGCATTTATCGGTACAGGCGAATACGGTCAACTACGCGACGGTGAAATTTTGGCAAACTCAAGGAATTGAGCGCGTGATTTTATCGCGAGAACTGTCATTGGATGAGGTCGCTGAAATTAAACAGCAATGTCCTGAGATGGAGCTGGAAGTATTTGTGCATGGCGCGTTGTGTATTGCCTATTCGGGACGGTGTTTATTGTCAGGTTATTTTAATCATCGCGACCCGAATCAAGGCACGTGTACTAACTCATGCCGTTGGAAATACGATACCTTGCCTGCGCATGAAAATGCCGAAGGTGACTATGTGAAAGGGGTTGCGCCAATCTCAATGGACGCGATTAATAATGTCAGTCATACCGCCAGTTGTGGAGGCGCTGAACGTCATCCTGAGGCGGATAAAGTCTATTTTCTGGAAGAAGAAGGACGTAAGGGCGAGTTATTGCCGATTATGGAAGATGAGAATGGCACGTATATTATGAATTCCAAAGATTTGCGTGCGATTGAGCATGTACAACGGTTGGTTGATATTGGCGTAGATAGTTTAAAAATTGAAGGGCGGACAAAATCGCATTATTATGTGGCAAGAACCGCTCAAAGTTATCGACAAGCCATTAATGATGCGGTTGCGGGGCGAGATTTTAATCCCGAATTAATTGGTGTTTTAGAAAATTTAGCCAATCGAGGTTATACCGATGGTTTTTATCAACGTCACAGTACTCATGAGTATCAAAATTATTTAACGGGGTATTCTAAAAGCCATAGACAGCAGTTTTGTGGTGAAATTACAGGCTATAATTCTAAAACAGGTATGGCGGATATTTTGGCTAAAAATAAGTTTTCAGTCGGGGATAAATTGGAATTGATTCTTCCTGAAGGCAATCAAGATATTATCGTAACCGCGATGGAAGACAGATATGGTCATAGCATGGAGTCCGCCTTGGGGGGGGGCTATGAAGTAAGAATTCCATTGCCAACCCTACAGACGGATCACGGGCTACTATCGCGTTATTTTTAGGCTTTTATAATGCCCATTGCGGTAATTTTTTTCCATATCATCGTTACCGCCTCTCCAACTGAAGTGTTGGCAGTGTCAATATAAAGTTCGGGATTTGTAGGCGCTTCATAAGGGTCATCAATGCCTGTAAATCCTTTTATTTTTCCTGCTCTCGCGAGGGCGTACAAGCCTTTGCGGTCACGAGATTCACAAACTTCCAATGAAGTAGCAATGTGAATTTCAATAAAAGAGCCGTATTGCTCGATCATTTCTCGTACTTGATAACGAATTTTATGGTAGGGCGCGATCGGCGCACAGATCGCTACCCCGCCATTTTTAGTAATTTCATTGGCGACATAGCCAATCCGTAACACATTTAAATCTCTATGTTCTTTGCTAAAAGTAAGTTCGCTTGATAACGTTTTTCGTATAATATCTCCATCTAAAAGCGTTGCTGGCCGCCCTCCATGCTCTAAAAATTTAACTAAAATACTATTAGCAATCGTTGACTTTCCTGAGCCTGAAAGCCCTGTAAAAAATAGGGTGACACCTTGTTCTGAACGCGGCGGTGAGGTGATGTGTAATTCTTCAACAATTTCAGGATAGGCAAACCAATTAGGTATTTTAGCGCCTTTTTGCAATATTTTTTTCAGTTCTGACCCTGATAAATACAGCCCCGCTTCGCCTTGAATCAATTGATCTTCTTCGCAAAATTCTTCACGATCAGGCGCATATAATAAAAAGGGTGCGGGTAAAATTTGAATTTTTAATTCATTTTGATATAACGCCACTAATTGCTGAGAGGCTTTATTGTCGTAAAATTGCTCCCCTTGCTGGTTAGGGCCTGGGCCTGCATGGTCTCTGCCAACAATAAAATGACTAAAGCCATAATTTTGACGAATAATGGTTTGCCATAAGGCTTCTTTAGGGCCTGCCATGCGCATCGCTAAGGGGATTAAACTTAACAAGGCTGAATTTTTAGGATAATGGTTTAGAATTTTTTTATAACAACGCACGCGGCTATAATGATCTATATCTCCTGGTTTTGTGACTCCCACGGCGCTATGAATCACAAAATTTGCGCGATGTTTTGCCATTAAACGCTTAATCATCATCACATGTGGACGGTGAATGGGGTTTCGGGTTTGAAACGCGATTACCTTATCCCAATACATATTTTTAAAATGCGTCCGTAATTGATGGGGCGACTGTCGATAGCTTTGAAAGTCGTAATGCAAGGGCGGCGTGATTGCGGTGATGCGGCCACCAATGTAAACATCATTGGATTGATTGAGTAAATAATTAACCCCTGGGTGTGCTAAATCAGTTGAGGTAAAATACAGTATTGCTTCTTTTTCTTTATCCGCTTCCCAGCAATCACTAATTTCCATATTAGCAATTAAAACGCCTTCGGTATCTCTTAATGCAATGGTGTCGCCTATGGTCAGTGTCTCTGCGAATGCGTTGGTGACATCTAATGTAATCGGGGTTGGCCATAATATGCCATTTTTTAACCGCATTTTTGTCAATACTGAGTCATAATTTTCTTGCGATAAAAAACCAGTCAAGGGGGAAAATGCCCCATTAGCCAATAACTCGGCATCACAAAGCTGCCGCTTAGTTAAGGTCCAACTAGGAGCGTCTTGAGTTTTTTGTATTTCAGTGTCGATATTGGATTGATCGGCATATAAATTGATTAAGGTTCCACCGTGTGCGCTGATTGTCATTGTTTTATTATTTTTTAATTAAAAGGGCCATATTTGGGGGATAAGCCATAGTGCCATTGTAGCGGTCAGTAAGCTAAGGGGGATACCCAGTTTTAAATAATCATTAAATTGATAGCCGCCTGGCCCATAAACCATTAAATTTGTTTGATAACCAATGGGGGTGATAAAGCTTGCTGACGCTGAAATCATGACTGCCACCGCAAAGGGTATTGGGCTGACTGATAAGCTCTCGGCACCACTTAAGGCGATAGGTAGCATTATAATTGCCGCCGCATTGTTTGTAATTATCTCTGTTAACAAGGTAGTCGTAAAATAAATAAAAATCAGTAAAAACCACGGATTGTTTTGCGACAAAGTTAACGCTTGATCGGCTAATAATGCCGCTAACCCCACTTTTTGAACCGCCGCGCCTAAACCAAAGGCAGAGGCAATCACAATTAATACCGAGTAATTGATTTCATCCTTTGCATTTTCAATGGTTAAGCAACCACTGAGTAACAGCGCCCCTGTGGCTAATAGTGCCGCTTGCAATAACGTCATTATGCCTGTGACTGTTAATACTAACATTAAAAGCATGATGATAATGGCTCTTGGCGCATGGGTATGACGAATAGGTGCCGAATTTTCTAAACGACTAATGAGTAAAAAATCTCGATGATTGCGATATTTAAATAAAAACCCTTTCGCCGCTTCTATGAGAAGTGTATCACCTGCTTGGACGCAAATATTACCCAGTTTCCCTTGAATTCTTTGCCCATTGCGTGCGGCCGATAAAACCACCGCATTGTAGCGATGTCGAAAACGGGCTTTACGAAGACTAATACCAATTAGGGGTGATTCAGCGGAGACAACGGCTTCAAATAAGCGTCGTTCTTGTTGTTGGCTGTCTAATTTAAACACTTGTTTACTGGCAATAGTTAAGCCTTTGATACGGCGTAATTCAATAACGGATTCGACGGCACCTGCAAAGACTAAATGGTCGCCAATTTCTATGCGAGTGTCAGGTGAAATGACAGGAAATAATTGTTTCCCTCGAATAATTTCGACTAAATAAAGGCTTTCTAAATTTCTAAGCCCTGCATCTGCAATGCTTTGTCCTGCTAATTCACAGTTTTTTTCAACCGTCATTTCTAATAAATATTCACGAACATTTTGAAATTGCTCGCAAGTTCCCGTGCGTGCGGGGAGAATTTTTTGACCAATGGTTAATAAATACAGGCAACCAACAAGACTGATCGGGATACCGACAGCGGATAATTCAAATAAACTAAAGCCTTTAAAACCCGATTGACGCATTAAACCATCAATGACTAAATTAGTACTGGTGCCGATTAGGGTGCAAGTCCCACCTAAAATAGAAATATAACTCAAGGGTAATAAAAATCGGGAGGCTTTAAAGCCTGAGCGTTTGCACCAATTTTGCACCACAGTGGTAAACATGGCGACCACAGGGCTATTATTAATAAAAGCGCTCATAGTTGCCGCAGGAATTAACAATCGTATTAAGGCGCTGGTTTCATTTTTGGGTTTGCCTAATAATAGGCGACTTAACCATGCAACGGTACCCGTTTCCCGAAGCCCCGCCACCACCACATATAAAATAGCAATGGTAAACATTCCTGAATTAGAAAAACCAATCAGGGCTTCATTGGGGCTTAAAACCCCTGAAATCAGTAAAAAACTTAATGCCGCCATCAACACAACATGTGCAGGATAACGATTGCTGGCAAGAAATACTAAGGTAGCAATGAGTAAAGCACTGACCAAATAAAGATCAACCAAGGGGTAATGCGCCTGTTCTGAGTATTTTTTTAGCCTCTTTGCCCGTGCTGGAACGGGTTGTGCCTAAAGGCGTGTCTATCCACACAATAGCTCCCGTAGGACAACGCTCTATGGGCGTTTTATCGACCTCAAAATCGGCATATTTTTCATAATCAATCACCGCTAAATTATTTTTAATGTCAATCAAACCTTCAGGGGCATCCTTCACGCAGCGTTCACAAGCGGTACAAGCCACTTCACATTCTTCTTCCGCTTGGTCGCCTTCTGCCAAACTTTTACAGGCAACAAAGAGCTTATGACTGACAGGTTGCAATGAAAATAAATCTTTAGGGCAGATGACAATACAATCATTACACGCGGTGCATTTATCCTCATTAACAATTGGCAACCCATGTTCGTCCATGTGAATTGCATCAAAATCACAGACATCGGCGCAATCGGCTAAGCCTAAGCAGCCCCAGTTGCAACCTTTGCCGCCCCCGCCAACCGCCGCCGC
>JAGLEW010000096.1 GCA_023144875.1 Methylococcales bacterium | reverse complement strand
TCAATAAAAACCGTTGAACCTTTAACGGCATCATGCGAAACCACCGTACCATTTTTAATTAAATACGGTGCGGCTTTCCCTGTGTATTCATCAGCGGCATAAAGACGAGTAAGTAACGCATGAAAATCATCCTCATTCAAAGCGGCATGCAATTCCTCTTCACTTGGATGTGTTCCCATCGTGCCATAATATTCGAGTAAAACTTTTAAATTATCTTGATGAACCGCTTTGAATTCGGCTGACTCTGAAATAGTATCCACTAATGCGGTGCGACTTAAACCACCTTCCAGTAAAGCTTTCCAAAATGCTAACCCTTCTTCATCCGCAGGGCGATGGAATACATTTTGATAAACTTTCTGTAAGAACGCCGTATTATCGACTGTTTCATTAAACCGTTCTTCGAATTCAACCGATTTTAAAAAACCATCTTCAATGTCATCCATAGATGCACCCGCGTCTCTCAATGACACCCAATGTGCAAGTCCACTTAAATCAGGAATACGACCAAACGTTGTGTAATAAAGCTCTATAATAGGGGCAAAATTTTGGACAAATTCGGTGCTATGAATAAAATGCTCGGTGACATCAGCGGCTGTCATAACTCTAGAGTCTATTTGCTGTTGCCAATAATCAACACCCGCTTCATCGGCTTCACGAACAAGGTAACGATTATAAAGTTGTTCAATAAAATTTTTGGTTTTCATGGGTTATCCCTCTTATTAGTATTATGTAATGCAACCCAGTTTTTGAAACTCATCCTAAGATGAAGTTTTGTAAGCCAATTACCTACGCCACTAGATAGTGATACAGGGTTAATAGGTGTCTAAGACTGTTTTATGTGTTGCTTTTGTAGTTAATGTATTACAAATAATCTCAGAGGTTAAATAAACAGCTAATATTTTGAGATTAATGTCACATTATTTTTATGATGAAGATAACACTAATAGCCTCTTCATATACTCAATAATCGATAAATAACGTTAGAATATTGATTGCATTCAAATGCACAAAATATTGCAAAACATCAACGCTTAACGTAAGCTCTTTTTTTATTTTTCACTCTCACTTATTATGACCTTTCCTGATCCCCCACCCGTAAAACCGCGTATCCGCAGCTTTATTCTCAGGCAAGGACGTACAACCGCAGGGCAAAAATTAGCTATTGAAACGTTATGGGAAACCTATTGCTTAGACCCTACGGAAAATTTAGACTTTCGGGCTATTTTTAATAACTCAGCACCTGTCATTCTCGAAATTGGTTTTGGAAACGGTGATAGCTTGGCTAAAATGGCAGAAGCGAACCCTGATAAAAATTATTTAGGCATTGAAGTGCATAAACCAGGCGTTGGGCATTTAATGCTACGGCTGGCTGAAAAAAAACTAACCAATGTGCGTATTTTCCATCATGATGCGATTGAAATATTAGAACAACGGGTTTCAGATCAGTCTATCTACGGCGTTCAACTGTTTTTTCCTGATCCGTGGCATAAACGCCGACACCATAAGCGCCGTATTGTCAGTGAGCATTTTTTAACCTTATTAAGTAAAAAATTAATGACTGGGGGGTATTTTCATACTGCCACCGACTGGGAAGGTTATGCGATTTATATGCTTAAAAAACTTAAGGAACATTCCGAATTTATCAATCAAGATTCGAATAATGGCTATTGTGAGCGCCCCGATTATCGTCCCCTGACTAAATTTGAACAACGGGGCGTGCGTTTAGGGCATGGTGTGTGGGATTTAATCTTTAAAAAACAATGAATAATTTTATTGCAGGACAACGCTGGATTAGTAGTACCGAAGCTGAACTCGGTTTAGGACTTATTTTAGAGGTTGAAAACCATCGCGTCACCGTGCTTTTTTTAGCCATAGGTGAGCGGCGTGTGTATGCGCTTGATAATTCACCGTTGATTCGGGTGCAATTTGTGATTAGCGACACCATTGAATCAACCGATAATCAAACCATTAAGATTACTTCGGTGGCAGAATCTCAAGGCTTAATGACCTATACAGGCGTTGATGCACAAGGAAATATCATCACTTTGGATGAAATTGATCTAAATCATCATTTACAATTTAATAA
>JAGLEW010000095.1 GCA_023144875.1 Methylococcales bacterium | reverse complement strand
GGTAAGGGTGAGAAGGTGCGGTAAGAGCGCACCGCACAACTGGTAACAGGCGTGGCAAGGCAAACCCCACTTGAAGCAAGATCAAATAGAGAAACATGGGTGCGACCCGTACCGTTTCTGGGTAGATTGCTTGAGCGATAGGGTGACTTATCGCCTAGATGAATGGCTGCTGTCCACAAAACCCGGCTTACAGGCCGACTCCTTCTTTCAACGGTCTCTTCTTTAGCCGCTAACTGCCTTGCTAAATATTAAGAACCTCCCATACGCGCCGTATGTATCTTCGTCCTTGAACCAGCGGTTCAAGTGGAAACTTCATTTGTTAAATCAGGCTCCCCTATAAAATATAGGGTCTGCGCACCATTAGCAAAGTCAGACTCCGAGAGTTATACAGGTTCAGGAAACACCCAACACACCTCGAACGCGATAGGAGATAAAACTATTCTAACGTGTTTTCTAACTTTCTAAAACCTTTTCTATCTTGTAACTCAAATTACTTAAATGACTTGAAAATTCTTGCTCAGGGGTTGCTCGTTTCGCTTTTAATTGCTCATGCTCATGCATAATATTTAACGACACCATAACAGCCGTTCGTTCGCCACCGTTAATTTTTCCAGAATCGCGTAGGATTCGCATTTCCTTATCCAGCTTATTCGCTGAAAAGACCAATATTTCTTGTTCTTCATCGGTGCAAGCTATGTTATATTCTTTGCCTAAGATCATAATTGAAATAGGTTTTTTCGGCTCGCTCATAAATTATTCTCCATTGCTTTTAGGCGTGTAATCATAGATTCCACTTTGGTTTTTGCAAGCGTTGTTTTAGCCAATAGTTTTGCTTTTTCTTTGACCAAGGACTCTTGTTTTACTTTTAAAGATTGATTTTCGGTTTTTAAAAACTGATAGCGCTTTAACAATTCGTCAATGTTCGCTTCCAAGTTTTTCATTTCGTTGACAGGTTGTAATATTAAATCAGACATGGTTATAAATATTTTAAGATGATAATAGAGATTTTACGCTATAAAGCCCTTTCAAAGGGTTAATTAAACCACAAAAGTAGATAATAACAATTATTCACCCCTTTTTCAGAATGTTATTATACACCCTGTTTTTTTAATAACGCTCTCTTTGTAAAAAATAAACTATGTCTTATCAAATACTTAATGATATTTTCCAAAACTATAAAGCCGATTCATCTGTCGCAGAAGCGCATGGAATTGCCACCGCAATGCTTTGTACAAATAACAAAGGTGAATCCTTTGAATGGCTCAACACAATTTTTGATGAGAATACTCAAATAAACGCCGAAGACCGTGGTTTATTAGTGAACTTATTCGAACAAACACGATCCTTGTTAGACCCAGATGACTCTATGTTTGAGTTTGATTTATTTTTACCCGATGAGAATGATTTACCCTCGCAAATCGACGCACTCATAATGTGGTGTCAAGGTTTTTTATGGGGGATGGGCTGTGCTCAAAAACAAGCCGACTGGCAGGATCAAACTAAAGAAATTTTACGTGACATGATAGAATTTACCAAACTGGAAAGTGCGGTTGAAAACGAGGACGATGACGCTGAAAATGCCTTTATGGAAATTCATGAGTACCTGCGTTCTGCCGTTTTAATTATCCGTGATGAAAACAATACCACTGCTTAGTGCGCTCACCTTACTGTAAATAAAGCCTAATCATGACACAAATAGAATTTAAAAAACGCCGTAAAAATATTATGCAACAAATCGGGCACGGTAATATTGGTTTGATACCCAGCGCCCATCATCAAATGCGTAATCGAGATGTGGATTATCCTTTCCGACAAGACAGTGATTTTTATTATTTAACGGGTTTTAACGAAGCAGACGCAATGGCCGTTTTTATTCCAGGGCGTAAAAAAGGCGAATATATTTTATTTTGTCGTGAATTTGATAAAAAAAAGCAACTATGGGAAGGCAAGCATTCGGGGCTTGAAGGTGCTATTACAGATTATGGTGCGGATGATGCGTTTCCGATTGATGATTTAAATGATATTTTACCAAACATGCTGGAAGATAAACATCGAGTTTACTACCCGATGGGGCGTGATAATCGGTTAGATAATCAACTTCAAAACTGGATTAAACAGCTTAGAAACAAATCACGCCACTATAATAAAGCCCCCGCTGAACTAATTTCACTCGATTGTATTTTGCACGAAATGCGTTTATTTAAATCCGCCAGTGAAATAAAACTGTTACGTAAAGCGGCTAAAATTTCCGCCCAAGCCCATATCAGAGCAATGAAATATTGCCAAGCAGGGCTGTATGAATATCAAGTCGAAGCCGAAATCATCCATGAATTAATGCAAAATGGGTTGAGATCCGTTGCTTACTCATCCATTGTCGCAGGGGGTAAAAATGCCTGCACCTTGCATTACATTAATAATGATGCAAAATTGCGTAAAAATGACTTATTACTGATTGATGCGGGCGGTGAATGCGATAACTATGCGGCGGATATTACTCGAACCTTTCCTATTTCTGGAAAATTTTCCCCCGCACAAAAACAACTGTATCAACTAGTGTTAGATATTCAACTGGCCGCGATTAAAATGATTAAACCTGGTATTTCATGGAATGCGATTCATAAAATGTCGATTCAAAGGATGACGGAAGGCTTGGTTGAATTAGGGTTGTTAACAGGGAAAGTGGATAAATTAATCAAGGATGAAAAATATAAAGCCTTTTATATGCATCGCCTAGGACATTGGCTCGGAATGGATGTGCATGATGTGGGCGATTATAAAGTACATGATGAATGGCGATTACTAGAAGTCGGCATGGTAGTAACGGTTGAACCAGGGCTGTATGTCCAAGCCGACTGTAAAAAAGTGGCGGCAAAATGGCGTGGTATTGGCATTCGGATTGAAGATGATGTCTTAGTGACTAAAGATGGTTGCGAGGTTCTCAGTGCTGATGCGCCAAAAACCATTACTGAAATAGAAACTTTACTGCAGGAAAACTAATGCAATTGGATTATGACTTATTAATAGGTGGTGGCGGTTTAGCGGGAAATTGTTTAGCATTGGCTTTAAAAAACAGTGGTTTAAACATCGCCCTAATTGAAGCAGTTAGCCGTCAACAACTCCAACAATCGACCGCAGGGGATAGAGCATTAGCCTTATCGGCGGGAACAGTGATGATGTTACAAAACATTGGAATTTGGGATGAGGTTAAATCAAAAGCCACTGCCATTAAAAAAATTCATATTTCAGATCGAGGTCATTTTGGAAAAATGCGCTTATCTGCTGAAAAACAAGGGGTTGAAGCCTTGGGTTATGTGATTGCCGCCCGTGATATTGAAACACCCATTGCCCAACTTATTGAAGCAGAAAAAATTCAACAATTTTGTCCTGCAAAAATTGAAACTTTGAAAGCAGATGAATCGGCAATTACCGTAACCCTTAAGCAAGAAAATAAAAATAGTCAAATCTCGGCTCAATTATTAGTCGGTGCGGATGGTGGACAATCAACCATTCGAGGCTTATTAAATATTGAACAACATAAAAAAACCTATCAACAAACCGCCCTTATCACCACTATTAACAGCAGTCTTCCGCATCAAAATATAGCCTATGAGCGCTTTACCGCTTCAGGCCCTTTAGCGTTACTCCCCATTGCTAAAAACCAATCAGCCGTAGTGTGGACACGTACTTCCAGCGAAGCAAATGCCTTAATGTCAGCATCTGAAAAAGACTTTATCGCCCAGTTACAACACTGTTTTGGTTATCATTTAGGTGAATTAACACTCGCCGCAAAACGAATTGCCTTTCCCCTAACCTTAATTCGTGCTAAAAAAATGCAGGCACAACGCAGTGTTATTATTGGTAATGCCGCGCATCAACTACACCCTGTAGCAGGACAAGGTTTTAATTTAGGCTTAAGAGATGTGGTTCAACTGGCAGAAATGCTTACAAAACAGCAACAACAAAAACACGATATTGGGGATGCTAAATTTTTAGATAAATACACCCAAGCGCGCCAAAAAGACCATAACAAAACCATTGGCTTTACCGACAACGTGGTTAAAGTTTTTTCCAATCAATGGCTACCCCTTGCCGCGATCAGAAATGC
Source organism: Methylococcales bacterium (assembly GCA_023144875.1). Classification (GTDB taxonomy): domain Bacteria; phylum Pseudomonadota; class Gammaproteobacteria; order Methylococcales; family Methylomonadaceae; genus WTBX01. The sequence goes on along the minus strand of JAGLEW010000095.1, from coordinate 10,975 downwards.
ATCACTCACTGCGCTGGATCACATTCCTGTTGCTAAAAATTTATTAGCCAGCCATGCGATGGGATTAGCCGATTATCTTCCGCTTGTCAGCAACCATTCAAAACGCTAAACCTCGTTCCACTATTTATTTTTATTAAGGAGTCATTCATTGGCTGAACTACAAGACATCACAAGCTCAATGACCCCATTAGAGCGGCGCGCCACCTTCTCTTTAGCCAGTATTTACGCATTGCGGATGCTGGGCTTATTTATGATTTTACCCATTCTGTCTTTATTTGCCGAAAATATAGAAGGCGCAACACCCTTACTGATTGGCTTATCCATTAGCATTTATGGTCTCAGCCAAGCCATTTTGCAAATTCCATTTGGTTTATTATCCGACCGTTTTGGGCGAAAAAAAATCATCATTATTGGTTTAATTTTATTTGCCGCAGGCAGTTTAGTCGCCGCAGTATCAACCACTATTTATGGTATTTTACTCGGTCGTGCGTTACAAGGTTGTGGTGCTATTGCCGCCGCTATCATGGCATTAGTCGCGGATTTAACCCAAGAAGTTCATCGAACCAAAGCGATGGCAACCATTGGTGCGAGTATTGGAATATCCTTTGGCGTGGCTATCACCCTAGGACCTATTCTTGCAGGGACAATTGGCATTCAAGGCATTTTTTATCTAACTGCCATACTGGCACTATTAGCCATTTTAGTCGTCCTTTTTATCGTTCCTTCGCCTCAAAAATCCATTGTTCATCGAGATGCGCAATTAGTCCCAACTCAAATTACTCATGTCCTAAAAAATACAGATTTATTACGGTTAAATTACGGTATTTTTATTTTACATTTAATTTTGACCGCAAGCTTTGTGGTGTTACCACTTTTAATCCGAGAAGCAGGGCTAGCCTCTGAAAACCATTGGCAAGTCTATTTACCCATTCTCATCACCTCAATGGCCGTTATTGTACCGTTTATTATTTTGGCTGAAAAAAAACGCAAAATGAAAGCCGTTTTTATTGGGGCGATTATCACCTTAGTACTTGCAAATGCTGCCCTGAGCCAATTTTATAATCAACTAAGTTCTTTAATCGCCTGCTTGTGGCTGTTTTTCTGTGGATTTAACTTATTAGAAGCGACTTTACCTTCATTAATATCTAAAACAGCCCCAGCGGATTTAAAAGGGACAGCGATGGGCGCTTATTCCAGCGCTCAATTTATGGGTGCTTTTTTAGGCGGTGTAACAGGGGGATGGCTTTACGGTGAACATGGTGCACAAGCGGTTTTTATCTTCACAGCGGTTGCGGCATTAAGCTGGGTATTCATCGCAGTATTTATGCATACGCCTCGATATCTGGCGAATTTACTGATTTCTATCAATGAAATTAACCCCGAACAATCAAAAGAATTTGTTGAAGAATTACTCGCTATTAATGGCGTTGCTGAAGCACGATTACATTTTGATGATAACACCGCTTATTTAAAAGTCGATAACCAAATTTTAAATAAAAATCATTTACAAGATTTATTAGTTCATTGGTCTGCCTAAATACTAATTTTTTCACTTAAAAACTCAAAAACATTCAAAGCTTGAGAGTAAGGGCTATACTCTTAAACACAAGCTTCTATGTTTCTAAAAGTACCCCAATCTACTCCAACCACCTTAAGTAGGTCACGCTATGAAACCCACTCTCGAAAACCTTTTTCAATTAGCCGTGCTTTTCATTTCACCCTTTTTAATTGGAGCAACCCACGTCCCTGAGTTACCATTAATAACGATAACAGATGATATAAAAACACAAATGGTATCTGATGAAAGTACATTTTTACATCACAATATTATCATTACAAAATAATTGGTTAAATAAGCCCTCGTAACAGAGTTTACACCTACTGTGAATATGAGAGGGCTACCCCCAAAAGTAATGCTTTACTATATTTTCTAATATAGCCTATTGTTATCCTGAGTAAGGTTTTAAATTTATTTATAAAAACATTCGAATACCCGCAATTCCTTGCGCACCTAATTTTTGAGCTATTTTTTTATCTTTTTGTGTAACACCGCCCAATGCAAATACAGGGAGATTAACTTGCTGGATAAGTTCTTTCATGATATCCCAACCTAATGGTTTGGCCTCAGGGTGCGTAAGTGTGGTTAATACTGGGGCTAATACAACAAAGTCTAAACCAAGTTTTTCAGCGTGTTTTAATTGTTTTAGGTTATGACACGAGGCGGCAATCCAGCCTTTATTTGAGGGCCGTGTTTTTAAAGTCATTAAATCACGACTGGTTAAATGTAATCCCTTTTGATTAAAGTTATTAGTATTAATAACGTGAGAGTTTATTAAAATTTCCGCTTTATACTGCTTACACAAAGGAATAGCTTTAAGTAAAAAAATATTAACTTTTTCAGCACTTAAATTTTTTAATCGAAACTGAATGAGCTTTATTCCACGATTTAAAATAGTATTTAAACGTGATTCTAATGTTTCGGTACCAGCATCATCTAAAATAGCGTAATCAGTGGGCAATTTTATAGCGTTAATAATCGCTTTATTGGCTTCAGGAAAAGCGTAATCCGTTAATGTATTTATTGTTACCCATTTAATTTGTTGCTTTTCATTACCAACTGCAAGCCCTGAAAAATCATTAATAACCCAAACGTCTAATAAAACAGACAACTCGCTATAATCATGTTTAATTTTTATTATAGGACTGGCTTTTATGACATGGATGCCCACTTCTTCTAATAATTCTCGTTTTAACGCCTCTAAAGAGGATTCGCCTTGTTCAACTTTTCCACCCACAAACTCCCACAAGCCGCTTAAATGAACATTTTTTCTTCGCTTTGAAATTAATAATTGTCCTTTAGAATTTTTAATAACCCCAAGGACAACTCTCGTTACTAACACGTCATTTATTGAGTGGTTTCTTTTTTTGAATAAATATTTTTAGGCTCTTTAATATTAAGCTTTCTATTTTCTTTAGCAATAAAAGGCTTTTGAATAATATCCGCCAATTGATCGTCAAGGTCTTTGAGCATTATCAACAGACTGGCTTGTAATTTTGGGTAATTTTCCATCGTACAGTGATCGGTTTTGATTAAATACTCAAAGACTCTCGTCACAGGGAGTCTTTCCATTAACAGCCCTATTATTGACTTCGTTTAGGCTTTTTCAAACGAATGTACCCACACCAAATCATCTTCATTCCATGTCATGCCTGCGTGCATTCTGAGAATTAAATTTTTATACATTTCCAATGATGGGTAGCCTTCTGCCTGAGCATCGGTATCGGTCATATCGCCTAATCGTTGACGTTCTAAGCTAGTCACTTTAAATGTTACTCCTTCCAAATCAAAAGTTTCGTCAGGATAAGCATAAACCCCATCACGACGCTGTTGCGTTTTACGCCCCGCTAAGGTTGCCTCAACCAACTTAGGATGTTTCACAAGATTTACGATTTCACAGGTTTTTTCAGGGTAATCAGTCATTTTTCAATCATATCGGTTGGAATAAAAGGAATATACCTTACCCAATTTTTATCATCAAAACAAAAAAATTATTTAAATAAACAACTCAAATGGTTCGACCCAAATTTTTTCATCGACTTGAACCTCCGTTACCTCAGCGGCTAACAGTAGGTAGCAATTGGCTTCGCTAAAACTTTTGAGTCGATTGGAATTTTGCCCTCCTGCGGAAATGACGGTATAAGTGCCATCATCGTGTTGGGTCAAAATACCTCGTTGATATTCTTGTCGACCAGCTTGTTTTTTGAGGGCTTGTTTGCAAGTGACGTAAAAACCTAACGCCGAATAACCCTCAAACCCAAGCATTTTTTGTAAAGCAGGTAACACTAATTTATCAAAAGTTGCTACCACCGAGGCTGGATTTCCTGGTAAGCCAAAAAATACACAGGCTTTAATACGACCAAAAGCGACGGGTTTTCCAGGTTTCATGGCGACTTTCCAAAAATTAACCTGTCCTAGTTTGGCTAAAATTTCTTTAATATAATCGGCATCACCCACTGATGCACCGCCTGTGGTGATAATGACATCATAGTGATTAGCCGCTGATAAAAAAGCCTGTTCTAATAACGTTTTATCGTCTTTAATCACCCCCATATCAACTGCCTCAATACAGGGGTTATTTAACAAACCAAATAATAAATACCGATTGCTATCATATATTTTCCCCGTCGTTAACGCTTGACCAACAGAAATGAGTTCATCCCCTGTCGAAAAATAGGCAATGCGTAATTTTCGTTTAATCTCGACACTATGAACCCCTGCGGCGGCGAGTAATCCTAAATCAACTGCCGTTAACTTTTTTCCTAATGATAATAAACAACTGGATTTTTCAACATCGCCTCCCGCTTGCCGAACATTATCAAAGGCGACACAATTTTCAGGAAAAATAATGTTATTATCCGTTGCCACCTCAACACGCTCTTGCATCATGACCGTATCCGCCTGTTCAGGCATCACTGCCCCTGTAAAAATACGAACACACTCCCCCTTTAAAAGCGTTCCTTCAAATGGCTTTCCTGCCCATGAAGTTCCAACCTGCTTCAAAGTGAATTTTTCATTAGTTACACACTCCGAACTGGAAAGTGCATAGCCATCCATTCCTGAATTACGATCAGGTGGAAGAGCAATAGGGGAATAAATTGATTGCGCTAATACCCGACCGAGTGCATTTTTTAAAGATTTTTTTTCGACCCCTTCAATGGATTGAACCTCTGCTAATATACGCACTAACGCCTGTTTTATAGGCAGTAAGCCTGAGGAAAAACAAAGATCTGTCATGTTAAAAACCTGTGTGAAATAAAGTGGGCAATGCGTTGAGGTTGATTAAGGTCTAATGCGTGTAATGGCGGAGGCAGTTCCAGTAAACCATCGCTGGCAACCGCAATAATTTCTGGGTCATTAGGATAGAGAAAAGGTTGGTTTAAACACGCGCGTGACAGTTCAATTTTAGGAAATTTTTCATTTTTAAAGCCTTCCACTAAAATTAAATCTAAGATGGTTTGATCAAAATGTTTAAGTTCGTCATCAAGTTGTGGTTCTATCGGGTGCTTAAACTCGGTAATAATCGCCCGACGATGACTTGAAACCAACATCACAGGACTAGCCCCTGCTTTTCGCAAGCGATAACTGTCTTTTCCTTGTTTATCAATTTCAAAATTATGGTGGCTATGTTTGATAAGTCCCACGCGGATATTATGTTGGGCTAATAGGGGTATTAAAGCGGTTAATAACGTTGTTTTTCCAGTGCCACTTTTCGCCGCAAAGCCTAAAATTGGAACGACAGCATTTTGCATAAATTTTAATCCCATGATTTGTCTGGTATAGTATACGGGATATTCTCTATTATTTTTAACGCCCACTTTAAGACGATGGAATCACGACACAGACCGCTTTCTCCGCATCTGCAAATCTATACTTTGCCATTGACAGGGCTTATTTCTATTACCCACCGCATCACTGGCACTGTTTTAGCGTTAGGTTTAGTTTTTTTTGTCTACAGTTTTTGTACAATCGCCAACTCAGATGCAGAGTCATATGCTCAGTTACACTCACTTGTCAATGATACGTGGGTTTCATTATTTTTAATACTGTTTGTTTATGCCTTATTCTTCCATTTTTGTCATGGTATTCGACATTTTTTCTGGGATGCTGGACTAAGTTTTGATAAAGAAACCATGAATAAATGCGCGTTGATCGAATTAGTCGCTTCCGTAGCCTTGACGGCTTTTTCACTTTTTTATCTTTAGGAAGGTTTATGACCGAAAGAAGAACGCCTTTATCAAAAGCACAAGGCTTAGGTTCTGCTAAAACAGGCAGCTCTGATTGGTCCATGCAACGTTTAACCGCTGTCGCCTTAGTACCTCTTAGTTTTTGGATGGTCGCCTTTATTAAACGTTTAAGTGACATGGATTACGCGCAAATCAATATATGGCTCGCAGACCCCCTGAATAGTTTATGTGCCGTTAGTTTTATTCTGGTTGCGTTTTATCATGCCGTATTAGGCTTACAAGTCGTTATCGAAGACTATGTACAAAACATGGCCTATAAATTAACGTTACTGTGGATCGTTAAACTCGGCTTTTCAGCCTTAGCCATTAGCGCCCTCCTCTCTATTTTACGTATTATTACAAAATAACCCTCTATATTATCTTTCAAAAAAACACGTTGGTAACACATAATGCCTAATATGATTGAGTTCGAACTCGACAACGGTGAAACGGCTTATATGCAATTTGCAGAGTCCGAATCTTCTTCTCAAACACGACCTGGAACCCATCGAGGCGTTGGGCGAAGCAGTAATGAAACTGTCCACGCACCACGTCGGTTTGACGAAGCCGTACAATGTATTGCTCCCATTGGTAATGCGCTCTTATCCTCATTAAAAAATATCGACAAACCCGATGAAATTAACTTAGAATTTGCCATTAGCTTTAATGGTAAAGCGGGTGTCGTCTTTTCTTCTGTCGAAAGCGAAGCCAGCTTTAAGGTCAGTATTAAATGGAAAAATAAGACTTAGCTTCTTAAGCAAACCTGTTGTACTACATTAAGGTCAATCGAACGTTGTATTTAACTATTTTTTTGAGGTAACCAATTTTGAGCACGTCTGCATGGCTGGTATTAAAAGATGGAACAGTATTTGAAGGCATATCCATTGGTGCTGACGGCTGTTCTGTAGGAGAAGTTGTTTTTAATACCGCTTTAACAGGGTATCAAGAAATTCTCAGCGACCCTTCCTACGCCCGTCAAATTGTAACCCTAACTTACCCACATATTGGTAATGTAGGAATAACACGTGAAGATGATGAATCCATTGGCGTTTTTGCAAGTGGGCTGGTTATTCGAGATTTACCCTTACTTGCCAGCAATTGGCGAAATGAAAAAACCTTATCAGAGTATCTAATCGAACATAAGGTTGTCGCTATTGCTGATATTGATACGCGAAAATTAACACGCTTATTACGCGATAAAGGCGCCCAAAATGGCTGTATTGTCACAGGTGAAAAAGCCAATATTGAAACCGCACAACAGCAGTTAGCAAAATTTTCAGGCTTAAAAGGCTTGGATTTAGTCAAAGAAGTGACGACCTCCCATGTTTATGAATGGACAGAAGATACGTGGAATCTAGAAAATGGTTATACTCGACCCAAAAATTTAGATCTCCATATTGTGACCTATGATTTTGGGGTTAAACGCAATATATTACGATTACTGGTAAACAAAGGCTGTCGTATAACCGTTGTCCCCGCAACAACAAGTGCTTCAGAGGTATTAGCCTTAAAACCTGACGGGGTGTTTTTATCAAATGGCCCTGGTGATCCTGAGCCGTGTACTTATGCCATCGCCGCGATTAAAGAAATTTTACCCACTAAAATTCCTATGTTTGGGATTTGTCTAGGTCACCAACTTTTGGCCTTAGCCAGTGGCGCTAAAACCATTAAAATGAAATTTGGACATCATGGAGCCAATCACCCTATCCAAGAAAAAAAATCAGGAAAAGTCTTTATCAGCAGTCAAAATCATGGTTTTACCGTTGATGAATCGACGTTACCAACCCATTTAACCGCTACCCATCATTCTTTATTTGATGGCAGTTTACAAGGCATGGAACGCACCGATTACCCTGCCTTTAGTTTTCAAGGACACCCAGAAGCCAGTCCAGGCCCTCAAGATCTTGAGGTTTTATTTGATAAGTTTATAACCATGATAAAAATAAATGGCTAACCTCTATTTTGCCTCTATATTCAAACGTCTAATACCATTTTCACCGAGCGACAATTTAAGCGCTAAAGAAGCAGGACGCAAGACATCAGTTAGCATTGAAGGCGAGTGTTTTTTTACATCAATCACTTTACGTTTATTCACAGTAACTATAGGTATTAAGCGGGCAATACGCGACCCTTCTAAATTAGTATAGCCTATGACAATTCCAAGATAACGCGCCCCCCCGAGTCTCTTCAGCGTTATTTTTTGGCTACGTCCTGAAGAGATAAAAAAATGTTTATCATTAATACAGGCAGGATCAATTTGCGCCGCAGTTAACAAATGCTTTAAACCAGTCACCGATTGAGTCGCAATCAAAAAAGCAGTAGGGTCTGTAAATTGAAAAACCTTCATTAACAATTCCTGTTGCCGATTACCCAACACATTTGGAAACAACACAGAATCTACGGCAATGCTAATTGCCCCTTCTTTTGGCACCCAAGCAACGCCTGATTTTTTTCGCACAGTTGCATCAAAAATCCTACCATTTTTAATCCAATGCTGATAATTATCATCCCATAACCATTGCTTTAAAATAACCTTCTTAACAATGGATGGTGACCGTTTTTTCACGAGAGGCGGTTTTTTAACAGGAGGCTTAAGAATAACCTCCTGCGCACACGCGACCAATGTCACGATTGATAAGATAATGCCTGTCCTAATCATCACATATCAGTAAAAGGCTGTTGCAAAATAATCGTTTCATTTCGATCAGCACCTGTTGATAAAATGGTAATTTTAACCCCAATTAAGGCTTCAATGCGCGCAACATACGCCTTTGCATTCTCAGGTAATTTAGAAAATTCCGTGATTCCTGCCGTTGATCCTTCCCAACCTGACATTTCTTCAATAACAGGTTTACACGCGGCATAATTTTCAGCCCCTAAAGGCGCAATTATTGTTTGTTCGCCATTAATTTCATAAGCCACACAAATACCAATCGTTTTAAGCCCATCTAAAACATCCAACTTGGTTAAACAAATACCACTTAAACTATTCATTTGCGCAGACTTTCGCATTGAAACGGCATCAAACCAACCTGTTCTGCGTTTACGGCCTGTGGTTGCGCCAAATTCCTGTCCTTTTGTCCCTAAATGTTCAGAATTTTCATCATCAAGTTCTGTTGGAAAAGGGCCATTACCAACACGCGTTGAATAAGCCTTAGTAATGCCTAAAACATAATCAAAACTCAAAGGGCCAAGTCCAGACCCCGTTGAAGCGCCACCTGCTGTCGTATTAGATGAAGTGACATAAGGATAAGTGCCATGATCAATATCAAGTAACGCCCCTTGCGCGCCTTCAAACAAAATATTTTCACCTTGTTGCTGATAGTCGTGAATTTTTTCACCCACATCAATTAATAAGGGTTTCACAATCTTCGCTAATTTTTCAGCAGATTTTAAAGAACTTTCAAAATCAATGGCTTCTACATGATAATAATTAACTAACATAAAATTATGATAATCAACTAACTCTTTTAATTTTTCGGCAAATCGTTCTGGTGCGAGTAAATCACCTGCTCTTAATCCACGCCTTGCGACCTTATCCTCATAAGCAGGGCCAATACCACGCCCTGTTGTTCCGATGGCCTTATTGCCTCGTGCTTTTTCTCGCGCCTGGTCTATGGCAATATGAATCGGTAAAATTAACGCACACGCTTCGCTGATTTTGAGCCGACTCTGTACTTCTATCCCTGATTTTTCTAAAATTTCAATTTCTTCGACTAAAGCGTCCATTGACAACACCACACCATTGCCAATCAAACACTCAACATTTTTTCGTAAAATACCTGATGGAATTAAATGAAGTACAGTTTTTTCACCGTCAATAATAAGCGTGTGACCCGCATTATGTCCACCTTGAAAACGTACAACGGCCTTAACCTGATCGGTTAATAAATCGACCAGTTTTCCTTTACCTTCGTCACCCCATTGTGTGCCGATGATAACAACATTTTTTCCCATAATAATTCCAATTTTAGACGAAAGGCACAATCTGCCATAGATTATTTTTTTGTATTAATACCGCTGTGCAATTTAATTCTTTTGCACCCCCTAATTGTTCAGGTAATTGCTGTATCACAATACGCCCTTCTGATCTAAGAGTTTTAATTTTTTCTGATAATGAAGCATCCTGTGAAACAGGCGCAAAAATACTTTCAATGACTTCTGATTCAAGATGACATTTACTTAACGATGTTAGTAATTTTAAATCGGCACTAAATCCCGTTGCAGGACGTGCTCGTCCAAAAACGCCGCCGATATTATCATAACGACCACCTCGTGCTATCTCTCGACCAAAATCTGAGGAAAAAGCAGCAAATACAATGCCTGTATGATAATGATAGCCACGTAATTCTGCTAAATCAAACGTTATTGATAGCTCGGGGAAAATAGGCATTAAGTGCTCTGAAAGCGCTCGTAAATCCTTAAGTGCTTGCTTAATTTCAGCACCTGTATCTTTTAAAATTTCAGTCGCGTGAGCTAAAATGTCGACATTACCATTTAATTGCGGCAAGGCTAAAAATATTTTCTTAAATTTTGCCTCAATAGGGTATTTATTTATTAGTACTTGTAATTCGGTTGTGGCTTTGCGTTGTAAAACGTCAAATAATTCACTTTCTTGCTGATCATTTAACCCTGCTTGTTTTGATAAAACTTCATAAATACCAACATGACCTAAATCTAAATGTACCTTTTTAAATTTTACAACCGTAAGCATTTCTAACATCAATTTAATGACTTCTAAATCACTTTCTAAACCTTGATGTCCATAAATTTCAGCACCAATTTGCATCGGGCTTCGGCTTTGTTCCAAGACTTCGCTTAATGTATGTAAGACACTGCCTGCATAACATAATCGAGTCGGTGCATCGTGATGGCTTAAATTATGCGCATCAATACGGGCCACTTGCGGGGTCATATCGGCACGAAACCCTAATAATTCGCCACTTAATTGATCCGTTACTTTAAAGGTTTGCAATTCTAAATCATGACCTGTACCTGTTAACAGTGATGCCAAATGATCCATTAAAGGCGGTATCACTAACTGATAGCCCCAGCCTTTAAAAACATCTAATAATTGCCTGCGTAAATTTTCTAAATGCGCCGCATCATCGGGTAACATTTCCTCTATACCATCGGGTAATAACCAAGGATCTTTTTCTAACATTGCAATTGCCCTTTCATAGAAAACGCC
>JAGLEW010000094.1 GCA_023144875.1 Methylococcales bacterium | reverse complement strand
ATTAATATTAAAACTAAAAATGACTATGTGACTGAAATAGATCAAATAGCAGAGCGCGAAATTATTAATGTTATTCGTACCTCTTACCCAGAACATGCGATTTTGGCCGAAGAAACAGGAAAACAGGCCGGGAATGATTTTATCTGGATTATTGATCCTTTAGATGGCACCACCAATTTTTTACATGGTTTTCCTATTTATGCGGTTTCAATTGCCTTGCAACATAAAAATAAATTATTGTTAGGGGTGGTTTATGATCCATTAAGAAATGAATTATTTACCGCAGAACGTGGCGGCGGTGCGATGTTAAATAATCGAAAAATCCGAGTAACTCAGCCTAATAGTTTAAAAGACACTTTGTTAGGAACAGGGTTTCCATTTAAGTCAAAACAAAATTTGGAGGCTTATTTGGGAATGTTTTCGGCTTTAGTGGGTGATACCGCAGGCATTCGCCGTGCAGGGGCAGCGGCATTGGATTTGGCCTATGTCGCCGCAGGACGATTGGATGGTTTTTGGGAAATTGGTTTGCAACCGTGGGATATGGCGGCGGGGGTTTTGTTAATTCAAGAAGCGGGCGGGGTCTCAACCGATTTTTCATTTAAAGATTATTACCTGAGTTCAGGTAATTTAATTTCAGGTAGCCCAAAAGTACATCAGGCAATGTATAAAGCGATCGAACCCTATGTAACCGATCATTTAAAATAACGCGGTTAAATAACGGGGAATGTGTCTCATTTAAAGTGCTATGTTAAACATATTCCCTGTTACGCTGATTATGAAGTTTTATCGGTTTTAAACTCTTCAATCCAATGTAAAATTCGAACCAATATTTTCTGAAATTCTCTTGAGTTAACGGGTTTGGTCAGATAAGTGGTGCAACCTGCAATAATGCCTTCTACTTCATCAAGTGGGGAGTCTTTTGATGACAGCATAATAATCGGCAATTTTGACATGCCGTCTATTTTACGAATTTCCCCGCAGGTTTCAAAGCCATCAATTCCTGGCATAACCACATCTAAAAAGACAAAATCATAGACTTTTTGACGCATTTTTTCTAAGGCTTCATCGCCTGTAAACGCATCATCTATTTCTAAAGAAATGCCTGATTTTTCCAATTCTGTTTTTAAGATTTCATGCATAATTTCACAATCATCAATTAATAACACATCATAATGGGTTAAGCGTTCTTTACGGGTGTAGTTATTTGAGACAATCATTTCATCCGCATCGGCAAATGATTTCAATATTCTCAGCACCACATGGGCATATTCAACCGTTTCTGTTTTAGTCGTTGGCATGACGACTGATGAACGGGCATTTACTTTTAAACTGTTTTCAATCGCTTCAAAATTAGCGGTTTCTGCATCCACAAATAAAAAGTCATAATATTTATCATTAATTTTTTGGATTGCAAACGTATCATCTAAGGCAAAATCAATGTTAAGTGGAATATCTGATTTTAGTAATTCATTACGTAACAATTGACGATTTCCTTCATCAGCATCGACGACTAAAATATCATATTGCCCGCCGACATTAATGCTATCATTTTCAGCCGATAGTTGTTTTTCACACGGTGGTTTATCCGCATCGGTGCACGAAAGATTCACAAGATCTAATGCCTTGAGTACTCGGCTTAATAACAGTACTTCTTGGATATGATACTCATAACCTTCAACAGGTGATTTACCTGCGGTAACGACGGGTAAAGCGCCATATTTTTTTTGGTAGCGTTCCAGTTTTTTAAACGCCGATTCAGCCGCTGTTTTCACAATCAAAAGATCAATATTAGGTTCTACCATCAAATCTTTTAGATGATAGGTTCGGTCGCGTTCCAGTCCTGCGCCAAATATCCATCTAAATTTCTCTTGTTCATGAAGCGAAAAACCAATAATTCCCACATTAATATTTATAGACATAATTTAAAATTTTCTGAAACCCCTAATAATCAGTAGTCTTAATAATAGCACAGCGCACTAATAAAATGCAGGCAGATAAACCAGAGCTTATAGCCTTATTAAGGTGGTAAGTAAGCCAGCTAAATACACATAACCCATTGACATAATTTTGATAAAAATAACTTTTTACTATTTCTTAATACGGATCGACAAATTTCATAAATTTTTTCACCTCTTTGAGGTAAACTAGCCAACTAAAAAAATCTTAAATACTATGAAAATTGGTTCTCATACGCTTAAAAATAAACTCATTCTTGCGCCTATGGCAGGAATTACGGATCTTCCATTTCGAAATTTATGCCGACACTATGGTGCTGGGTTAGCGATTTCAGAAATGGTCGCCTCAAACCCTGCTTTAAGGCAGCATAGACGTACCCAATTAAAAATGAATCATCAAGGCGAAAATGGTTTACGTGTGGTACAAATTTTAGGCACAGACCCTTCAATAATGGCAAAAGCCGCTTATTTTAATCAACAACTTGGCGCAGATATTATTGATATAAACATGGGCTGCCCTGCAAAAAAAGTGTGCGCGGTTGCTGCAGGCTCTGCATTACTAAAAAATGAAACTTTAGTGGCTAATATTTTAAAAACCGTTGTTAGCGCGGTGCAAATTCCTGTTACCCTAAAAATCCGAACAGGCTGGGATAATGACCATAAAAATGCCATTGTGATTGCTAAAATCGCAGAAAATAGCGGTATTTCAGCGCTAACGATTCATGGTCGTACCCGTGCTTGTAAATTTAATGGCGTTGCTGAATATGACACCATCAAAAACGTCAAGCAACAAGTCAGCATTCCCATCATCGCCAACGGTGATATTACGACCCCTGAACAAGCCGCTTTTGTCTTACACTATACCTCAGCCGACGCTATTATGATTGGACGTGGCGCACAAGGTCAACCGTGGATTTTCAAACAATTTCAGCAATACCTAGAAGGGAAAACTATTTCCGTTCCTAGTATCACTGATATTTATAACACTATAATTTATCATCTCCAACAACTGACTCAATTTTATGGCGAAATAACAGGGGTTCGTATCGCGCGTAAACATCTCAAATGGTATCTTGAGCGCTTAAATTTACCACATCATCCCAAAATATTTCAAGCAACCAGTGCTGAACAACAGCAATTTTTACTTCAATATTCTTTTGACTTTTAATTCTCAATCACAAACCCTTGCCTAATGGATGACCCTAAAAACTCAAACCAAGCCACACCGTGTCGATCGCCTATTCCGCTTTCAGAGCTGGTAGAACAGGCGGTGGATCGTTATTTTACCCAGTTACAAGGACATAATATTTCAAATTTTTATACGCTGGTTATGCATGAGGTAGAAAGACCACTAATTGCGACTGTGCTCAAGCATTCAGGTTATAACCAAAGTAAAGCCTCAAAAATATTAGGCGTAAGCCGTAGTACTTTACGAAAAAAAATAGAACTACATCAACTTTTTTAACATTCACTCGCCCTAAGAGATTTATATGACTAAAAAAATTACCCGCGCACTGATTAGTGTGTCCGATAAAACAGGTATTGTTGCTTTTGCTTCCGACTTACGACAACTGGGGGTAGAAATTTTATCCACAGGGGGAACGGCAAAATTACTGGCCAAAAATAAAATTAAAGTTACCGAAGTTTCAGATTACACAGGTTTTCCTGAAATGATGGACGGGCGGTTAAAAACGTTGCATCCTAAAGTACATGGTGGCATTCTAGGTCGTCGAGGTATTGATGATGAAGTTATGCGTAAAAATGACATTCTCGCCATTGATTTAGTGGTGGTTAATTTATACCCTTTTCAAAAAACCATCGAAGACCCAAAAAGCACTCTAGAAACGGCGATTGAAAATATTGATATTGGCGGCCCTACGATGATTCGCGCGGCGGCAAAAAATTATAAAGATGTTGCTGTGGTGGTCAATAGTGATGATTACCCAAAAGTATTGCTCGAACTAATCACCCATAACACCACGTTAAGCAAAGAGACCCGCTTTAATTTAGCTACTAAAAGCTTTGAACATACCGCCAGTTATGATGCCATTATTGCAGGCTATTTTAATAAAGTTCAAGATAATGGCGGTTTTCCTAACACGCTAAATTTACAGTTTCAACATCGTCAAAGCTTGCGTTATGGGGAAAATCCACATCAAAATGCCGCTTTTTATCAAGATCAAACCCCAGAAAAAGGGACTATTAGTTCGGCGGAACAACTGCAAGGTAAGGCATTATCTTATAATAATATTGCTGATGCTGATGCCGCATTAGAATGTGTTAAATCACTTTCAAAGGAACCTGCCTGTGTCATAGTTAAACATGCAAACCCTTGTGGCGTTGCTCAAGCAAGTAATTTATTTAATGCCTATGATTTAGCGTATATGACCGATCCCACCTCAGCTTTTGGGGGGATTATTGCATTTAACCAAGAATTGGATGAAAAAACGGCGAATGAAATTTTAAAACGCCAATTTGTCGAAGTTATTATCGTTCCTTCTATCAGTGAAGCGGCGCAAAAAGCATTCACCATAAAAAAGAATATTCGGGTACTTATTGCTGGAAAATGGGATGAAAAACCTGCGGCGACCTTAGATTTTAAACGGGTTGCGGGCGGATTATTGGTACAGGATCGAGATCATGGGAAAATAACCACTGAAAAACTCGTGACTGTTAGTCAACGTCAACCCTCAGAGCGGGAATTGGCCGATTTATTATTTGCTTGGAATGTGGGTAAATTTGTAAAATCCAATGCCATTGTTTACTGTAAAAATAAACAAACTATTGGGGTCGGTGCAGGTCAAATGAGTCGAATTTATTCCGCTAAAATTGCAGGTATCAAAGCCACAGATGGAAACTTGAAAGTTGAAGGTTCAGTGATGGCCTCGGATGCTTTTTTCCCTTTTAGAGATGGTATTGATGCAGCGGCAAAAGCAGGCATTACTGCGGTTATTCAGCCAGGTGGTTCAGTACGTGATAAAGAAGTAATTGATGCCGCTAATGAACATAATATTGCGATGGTCTTCACAGGGATGCGTCATTTTAGACATTAAAAAATAAGATAAGAGCCGTTTTTTAAACAGCGGCTCTTTTTTCAGCGTTAGCGTAATGGTGGTAGGCCTGATTCAACCCCACTATTTTGACCTCGGTGGCGTAAAAAATGATCCATAATCACAATCGCCATCATCGCTTCTGCAATTGGGGTTGCACGAATACCTACGCATGGATCATGCCGCCCTTCGGTCACGACTTCAATCGCTTTATTTTGTTGATTAATACTGCGTCCTGCTAATCGTAGACTGGAGGTGGGTTTTAAGGCAATACTAGCAACAATGGCTTGTCCACTGGAAATACCTCCCAAAATTCCCCCCGAATGATTGCTTAAAAAACCTTCTGGAGTAATTTCATCACGAAACTCAGTGCCTTTGGCTTCCACACAGTCAAAACCATCGCCTATTTCCACCCCTTTTACGGCATTAATACTCATCAGTGCATGGGCTAAATCCGCATCTATTCGATCAAAAATAGGCTCACCCAAACCTGCTGGTACCCCCGTAGCAATCACATTAACTTTGGCACCCACCGAATTCCCTTCTTTACGCAAGGCATCCATATAATCCGCTAAGGCCTGTTCTTTACGAGCATCAGGCGCAAAAAATGCACTGGTTTCACGATCCTTCCAATCCACTAAATCAATCTTTATCGGCCCTAATTGTGATAAATAACCTTTAATTTCAATGTCTAGTATTTCTTTTAAATATTTTTTTGCTACAGCACCTGCTGCGACACGCATCGCAGTTTCTCTGGCAGAAGAACGCCCACCACCTCGATAATCCCGAAAACCGTATTTGGCTTGGTAGGTAAAATCGGCATGTCCTGGTCGAAAGCTGTTGGCAATTTTTGAATAATCTTTTGAACGCTGGTCGGTGTTTTTAATCAATAAGCCAATGGGGGTTCCTGTGGTTCTACCTTCAAATACCCCTGATAAAATTTCCACCTGATCGGCTTCGCGCCTTTGGGTTGTATGGCGAGAGGTTCCAGGTTTACGCCGATCTAAATCAATTTGAATATCGGCTTCTGTCAATGCCATTCCTGACGGACAACCATCAATAATACAGCCTAATGCCATCCCATGACTTTCGCCAAAGGTTGTCACAGTAAATAATTTTCCGATTGTATTTCCAGACATACGATCTCTTTAGATAAAGGTTAAGGTAACAAAATAATTTTTAAATACACACATTTATTTTATTCGGTCATTTGAAAAACAGCACGGTACTCTTTAAGCTGTTTTGCGGTTAATAAAAAAACACCATCGCCGCCGCGATCAAAGTCCAGCCAATAAAAAGGCACATTCGGATAATTTTGTTGTAAAACTTCAGAACTGCTACCGACTTCAATGATTAAAATTCCGTGGTCCGATAAATAATCTGAGGCTTGTGCCAAAATTCTTAACACCACATCCAGTCCAGATGCTCCGCCTTTAAAGCCTATTTCAGGTTCGGCATGAAATTCTGTCGGCAAGTCTTGCCATTCATCAATGCTCACATAAGGCGGATTACTGACAATAATATCGTAGGATTTTTTTTCAAGTTCGCTGAATAAGTCCGAATAATACAGCGAGACTCGATCATCCAGATTATGTTTTTTTCGATTAATTTTTGCCACTTCCAATGCATCTGTCGATAAATCAACCGCATCAATAGACGCTTCAGGAAAGGCATACGCACAAGCAATCGCAATACATGCACTCCCCGTGCATAAATCTAAAACATTTGATACTTGATACTCATTAATCCATGGATGAAAAGAGTCCCCGATAAGCTCTGCAATGGGAGAGCGTGGGATTAAAACTCGCTCATCCACGTAAAAAGATAAACCTGCAAAAATCGTTTCATAGGTCAAATACGCCGAAGGTTTGCGCTCTACAATACGTTTTTCAATGAGGGTAATAATTTTTTCGCGCTCATTAATGGTCAATACTGCATCAAAATAACATTCAGATAAATTATAAGGTTGATGCAGGGTATGTAAAACAATGGTTGCCGCCTCATCGAGCGGGCTTTCTGTTCCTTGTCCGAAGGAAATTTCAGTTTCGGAAAAACGACTCGCTGCCCAACGAATATAGTCTTTTATAGTGGTTAAGGTGCTAACCACACTGGTCTCTTCATGGCTCATAATTTAAAAAATTATATAAAAAATGTTAATTTTAAACTAAAAATCGCCACACACGATAAAAATCTAAAAGGTAAACAATTATGGTTTAAAAATTGATGACTTATTCTTAGGTTTAAACTCGTCGCCACGTGGTTATATTTCCCGCCGCATCTTCCAAAATAACCCCTTGTTCTTTTAAATCATCCCTAATTGTATCGGCCATTGCCCAGTTTTTAGTTTGTTTGGCTTCGATTCTCTGTTGAATTAAGGCTTCAATGGCTTCTGAAGATAAAATGCTGTCATTTACACTACTTTTTAGAAAATCTTCAGGGTCATCATCTAATAAACCTAAAATTGAACTCAAAAAACGTAAGGTTACAGCGAGCGTTTGAGCACGTTTTTTATCGTCTTTTACTTTATTTAGCTCTTTGGCAATATCAAATAAGACCGCTAACGCTAATGGGGTATTAAAATCATCGTCCATTGAGGTTTCAAAACGGGCTTTGTAATCCGCGTCAATTTTAGTTTCTATTATTTCAATACCACGCAATGCGGTATATAGTCGGGTTAATGCGGCGTGCGCTTCATCCAATTGAGCATCCGAATAATTTAACGGACTGCGGTAATGGCTGGATAATATAAAAAAACGGATAATTTCAGGGCGGTATTGTTTTAACACTTCACGCACGGTAAAAAAATTATTCAGCGATTTTGACATTTTTTCATTATCAATCCGAACAAAACCGTTGTGCATCCAATAATTGACAAACTTTTC
>JAGLEW010000093.1 GCA_023144875.1 Methylococcales bacterium | reverse complement strand
TATCAGCTGTCGTAGGCGTATCATTCACCGAGGTCACATTAATAGACGCAGTGTCTGTCGCTGTGGATAGCGTATTTGCACCCCCTGTACTAATAGTCAGATAGTTACCTGCTGTTCCTGTGCTTTTATCCCACGCATGAAAGGTAATACCTTCTACTGTGCCATTGAAGTGAGTATTAGGTAAAAAACGAACGCTATCACTACTGTCAAGTAATAAAGCTTTACCCGCATTAGCTCCAGTAAAATCAAACGCGGTAAAACTTCCAGAAACGGTTTTATATTCCCACGTACCCTTGGTATTATCAACCGCACTAACACCGATGGCTTCTACTGCAAAATTATCAGGATCTGTGATGCTATTATCAACGATAATAGTTGCAATGCTCGTTCCTGTATTACTAGTATTGAGTATGTCTTCATTAATAGTCGTTAAAACAGGGGATTGTGTGCTGTCCAATACAGGTGCTTGATTGGTAATATTGACATTAAAGTTTCCAGCATCCGCAGAGGCGACAAATTTCCCAGCATTATCTTTAACTTGACCACCATTGATTTTAATAATGTAATTATCATTATCAGCGTTATCCCAATGTCCTCCTGGTGGTGTAATGGTATATGTTGCTGTATTCGTGGTGGTATTCCATTCAGCATTACTAATTGTTGCATTGGCCACACTCACATTACTGGTACGAATACTACTTCCATCAATACCATTGGTATCTGAATACGAAATTGTAAAAGTAGAATTATTTGCTGTGCTTGTAATATCCGATGCGACAACCGTCCCTTTAATTGGGGCTGTTGTATCTATTTCAATCTCTAAGCCTGATGAAACGGGGCTTTCATTTCCTGCGATATCAAACGCTTTTGCTGTAATAGTTTGATTGCCTTCTGGAGTAGCGATTGCTGGCGTTAATGACCATGCACCAGTATTATCAGCTATCGTTGTGCCTAATGAATTTGAGCCATCATAGAATAATTCAATCGTTGTATCCGCTACCGCACCTGACCCTGTAAAGGTTGGTTTCTCATTGGAGGTAAGATTATCCGTATCAGAGTGTCCTAAATCACTGGAGGCCTTCATATCAGGTGCATCAGGCGCAATAGGGGTAGAGGTATCAATGGTAATTGCTAATGGCGATAAAAAGTCACTCACATTTCCTGCGGCATCAGTTACTTTCGTCGTAAGAGTGTGAATGCCATCTGCAAATGCTGAAGTAGGCGTAAAAGTCCATGTTCCATCTGGGTTAACAGTGATAGGTGATCCTATTGATATCTCATTCTTAAAAACCTCAATTGATGCACCTATTTCTGTCACCCCTGTTAGGGTCGGTGTATTATCTTTCGTGATATTATCATTATCAGAGCTTCCCAAATCAGAACTTGATGACATGACGATGTCGGAAGATGTAAAAAATAATGCCCAGTTATCAAGTGTTCCAGTACCCCCTATACTGTTGTCAACAACTTCTAGTTTCCAAATTCCTTTTGTTAATTCACCTTTAAAAGTATTTAATGGGGCAGATGGTTTAAATGCGTCCGTGTAAGGTACTTTTCCATCAGTAACTATATGTGTCGCTTCATCATTAAGGTATGTATTTTTAAATCCTACTTGTCCGCCAGTGGTTCCAATAAGGCTGATTTTAGTATTGTTTGGGCTAATTAAATTAATTGATAAATTATTATTAGCGGGGTGGGTAAGATTAAGTTTGACGTTTAAATCGGTAACCTTTATATTTTCACTGATATTTACCGTGAACTCAGTCGTAGCATTATCCGTAATTTCCCCTGTATCACCATTTGTTATAGTAAAAGCAGTAGGAAGGTAATTATCAACGTTTAAGTTTGTAGTATCACTTGTCTTTGTACTTCCGTCATTATTTGTTGCAGTAATAGCAACATTTATATTACTTTGTTCTATAGTTCCTGCTGTAATGGCATAACTTGCGGTATAAATTCCTGCATTCTCTGTCATTACAACCGCAT
The DNA here is from genome assembly GCA_023144875.1 of Methylococcales bacterium. GTDB lineage: Bacteria > Pseudomonadota > Gammaproteobacteria > Methylococcales > Methylomonadaceae > WTBX01. Next base: position 3,342 of record JAGLEW010000093.1, on the reverse strand, counting down.
TACCTCCGCCAAAGCTAGAAAAATCAGCTGTTATAGCAGTTAGCCCTGAATTATTATCCCCTGATGCGCTATTATCCCAACGTACAGTGACTGTATTACCAACCTTATAAATTCCGTTTGTTCCAGTGCCTGTCGAAGTAATAGAAATATTTGAGTCATTAACAATAGGGTTAGCCATGATTATTTTTGTAATAAAGTGAAATGAGTAGAGTTAGCTGAATTATAGACCATGAGCCTCAACGAAAAAAGCCCTGTTAAAAAACAGGGCTTTTAGGGTTATAAGATGTTAAATAGGCTTAGCAAAGGCTAGGGTCACTACAAACACTTGACCAGATTAATTTATCACCTGCAGTACTTTTAGTTGGTGTTAATGTATATGTTTCACCTTCTAATCCATTGACTGCTGTGCCTGCTGTACCTGTTGCAGTCGCAAGAATAACACCACCTGTTGCAATAGCAACGGTTTTAACTTTTGCCCCTGCAGTCACATCACCAGCTGATGTAGTAATATTTTTAATGCCATTAGAGCCGTCTGTTTCACAACTTGTTAAGTTTAATTGCGATTGAAAACATAAATTAACCGCTGTTTTCATATCTGTTGTTGATAACACAATCTCAGAGAATTTCGCTTTCTTCATATATGTTTGGTAAGCAGGTAAGGCGATAGAAGCTAAGATACCGATAATCGCAATAACGATCATTAATTCGATGAGGGTAAAACCTTTTTGGTTGATTACTTTCATGTTTTTCATTGTTTTTTTCCAAAATAATAAATGGGGGAAATAATATGTTGCTCACTTAAGTACTAAGCAGATAGCGTGCCAAAAAATAAAATTAGCATCACATCAGCGTATTGACGAGGTCATGTCGGTATAAAAATGGTGGCATGGCATAACGTCTACTCAGAGCGGTCACCTACTGACACTTTTTGTCAGTCTCTTTTTGCATTATTCAATGAACTGCGCCAATACTGCTGATCAGTTTCAAATAAACGCTGACATTCTTTAGGCCCCCATGAGCCTGCAGGGTAGGTGGTAATAAAATCGCGCTCGACTGCCCACTTTTGCAAAATTGGATCAACAATGCGCCATGCGTATTCTACTTCATCAAAACGTAAGAATAAGGAACGATCACCTTCAATCACGTCTAATAATAAATCTTCATAAGCATCGGTATGTGATTCATCTTCATTTCTAAAACTGGCATCCAGACTTGAAGTACGGGTGCGCATTTCCAAGCCAGGTTCTTTGACCGTCATTTCCATCCGAATACATTCTTCAGGTTGAATGCCTAATAATAACCAATTCGGGTTCATGCTTTGTACTTGGGTATTTTGAAAAAACTGTAATGGCGGCTGTTTGAAACAAATTGAAATACTCGATTGACCCTTTTGCATACGTTTACCAGTACGCAAATAAAATGGGACATCACGCCAGCGCCAGTTATCTATATAGAGTTTCATCGCCGCATAAGTTTCAGTCACACTGTTCGCGGGGACATTCTCTTCTTGTAAATAGCCTTTGGCCTTTTTACCATCAATCATCCCTTCCGAATATTGCGCTCGAAAGGCACAGGCATTAACGGCTTGTTTTGAAATAGGACGAATCGACTTCAACACTTTGACTTTTTCATCGCGCAACGACTCCGCATCCATCGTTGCAGGAGGTTCCATCGCCACAAGGGTTAATAATTGTAATAAATGGCTTTGCAACATATCGCGCATTGCGCCTGCATCATCATAATAGTTGGCACGCGAACCAATCCCCATGTCTTCAGAATGGGTAATTTGAATATGATCGATATAGTGACGATTCCACAACGGCTCTAACATGGTATTGGCAAAGCGGAACACCAACACATTTTGCACCGTGCCTTTCCCCAAATAATGATCAATACGGTAAATTTGTTCTTCTTTTAAATAGCGTGCAATCCGCTGTTGCAAGGCTTGCGAACTTTCAAGATCATAGCCAAACGGTTTTTCGATAATCATTCGCCGCCAGCCAGCGCCTTCTTCCAGTAATTTCACATCACTGAGTTTTTCAATGACATCAGCAAAATATTCAGGACTAATCGCTAAATAAAACGCCATATTCGAGGGATAACGGTCACTGGTGAGGGTTTTTGCTAAGGTGTCATAATCCTCAGCAACATCAATATTTACTTTTTCATACGAAAGTCGTTCTGAAAAACGTTTAAAAATGGTTTCGTCCAATCCACCACGGGCTTTGGCTTTAATCATTTCACGGACTTCTTTTAACAGAATGGTTTGATCCCAATCTCGTCGGCCAATGGCTAAAATCTTACTGCCTTCGGGTAAACGGTTTTCCATCTCTAAATGGTACAGGGCGGGCATCAGTTTGACCTGAGATAAATTCCCTGTCGCTCCAAAAATAACGTATGTACAGGCTTTATTTGACATTCACGGTTCTCTACTAAAGTTAAAAAAGGTAAAACTAATTTTCAATCACTTCGACGGCATTTCCATCAGGGTCTCTGAAAAAAATGGCGGCTCGGCCTGATTTACTATGGGTATAAACAATATTATGGGCGTTTAATTGTGCCAATAACGGTTCGAGGTTCTCAATGCGTAACGCAACATGTCTATCTAAACCTCCGTGTTCAGGTCGGCCTTCAACGGGGTCATAATTGGGTAAACATAAACAATGAATCGCAACTCCTTCAGTAATAATGAACCATGCCCCCCCGTATTTAAGCGCAGGGCGTTCAGAATCAATTTCTAAGCCTAAAATGTTGTGATAAAAAAAGGTTGATTTTTCAATGTTTGAAGAAATAACACTGTGATGGTCTATTTTTGAAAAATGAATCGGGGCTGTTGTCATAATATTTGAATAAAATGTAAGCGGGAAAATTGAATTTTAACCAATAACACGAATATATTCACCTTTCGCTTCACGACTTGAGCCAACAATAATTTGTTGATGTCCCTCGTTTGATTGTTCTAACTGCCCAGAAATTTCAACCAACTCACCCTCAAGTGACTGCCCTGTATAGGTTGCGCTAAAACAAAGGACGGTTTTGATATCAGGATGATCGAGTGAAAATTGAGCGGGGGTGTCAAAACTAAAATGATCGTTGGTAATTTTGGCACGCAGGGTTATTTTCCCCTGTTTACTATAAATTTTTGTGGTGCTATTTTTTGTGACTGGTAATGATAAGGTTAAATCGACTTTACGACCATTGATTAATAATTTATTGCCTTTGCGTTGTTCATGCCAATGATATTCTTCAAAACTCAAAGCACAATCTCGCCGAGTAAAACTTTCTTGCCATTCTTTTTCTGCCAATGACTGACATTTATGTTCATGGATTAATTGCGTCGCT
>JAGLEW010000092.1 GCA_023144875.1 Methylococcales bacterium | reverse complement strand
ATAACAGGGTCATTAGTCGCAGAGGATAATAAGGTTTGTAGTTTTTCAACAGGGCGATAATGTGCTTCAATAGCCGCCACTGAAACTGCATGAACATGGGCATCAATCGGCGCGGAATAATAAAGATAGTGGGGATAATATTGCTGTAAAAACTGATTTCCTGCCTCTGTATTATATTTTTTCCATGTATTTTTTTGGAAACGATAGCGAAAACACCCTAAGACTTTCCCTGCTTCAAGTCCTTCTTGAATCACTGAAAAATACAGACCGTCTTTGGTTTTTAGTGCATCTTTTACGTGATAATCCATGCTCATAGAATTTTTTTCAAAAAACGTTGCACTTTGTTCGGCATTTTTTCCTCTATTTTATCCAATACTTTTTCGATTTTTACCTGATGTTTTTCAGAAAGCATCGCCGCAAGATCCAAATGATAACTGGGTTGCTTAAACGTTCCTGCGACCTTAATAATTAATGGCTGATCTTTCAATCGTGTCGAATTATTTTTTGTATGGTCTCTTAAAAATTTAAACTGGTAATTCAATTCATCGCTCATTAAATTCCAATTTCCCCGTCCTGTTAAACGTGCTTTCGCTGATTCACCAAGTAAATTTTCATTTTTTATCAGGCCGTTTTCAACCATCAATGTGGCACTTATTTTAGCAAAAACCGCGTTCATCGGTTGGGTGGTTTTATCGGCCTCATCTTTCTTAAATAACGCTTTTCCTTGTTGTATCATTTTTTGCATATCAAGGTTGACCACTTCACCATCTGTTAATACCGCGTGTAACTGCCCATTTAACGAGGATTTGATCGTACTTTCGGTATTTCCCTTGCCTGAAAATTTAGCACTCACATCCAGCACACCTTTAAAGTGAGTTTCATTTTTTAAGTCTTTTAATAAAGGTGCAATATTAATTTGAGTAAACTGTTCATCCAAAATAAATACTGGTAAATTAGTTTGAACGTTTAGATTAAACCCGCCTTTGTAATGTCCACCATATAAATTTTGAATCCCTTGCTGGCTTTGTACAACGCCTTTTTTTGCATCTAATTTTAAGGTCATTTCCTTAATTTTTACGCCATTTGTTTTCAGCTCACCAATAAAAATTTGCCCTGTGGTTTTTATCTCTCGTAAAATTTTAACAGGAATTAAGGACACACCAAGTGCGGCCGAACTAGCAGGCGTGATGACTTGCGGTGGCAATTTTTGAACAGGCACATAGCGGTCAGCATCCAGTTTATTAATGGTGACATCAAAGTGAACCGTAGGATCTGTAAAATTTTTGACCGTCGCGTTTCCCTGCAAGCGTGTTTCATCAACCTCTATTTGCAGTGATTGAATATTTGCTGAGGTTTTATCCGCCTGTAGTTTCAATCCCAGTGACAGCTTCGTTAAGGCTTTTTTATCTGTCATCTTAGGTAATGGCAGTCCCAGTTGTGGTAATAACGCCGCCGCATTAAACCGATCAATTTCTGCTGTCAGGTTAATACGTTCATGAGCTACGTTATAGCGCCCTTTTGCCTTAAGGTTTAGTGTTCCTGCACGAATATTTAATTGACTAAAATCTAAAGACTGAGTCTGTTTATTAAAGGCTAAATCTGTAAAAAAATAAGCTGTTAAGGCCTTACTTTGTATTTTTTTTGGTAAAACCACACCAAAGGTCGATAACACGTTTTTAAGATTAAATTTTTCAAGCGCTAGGCTTGTATTCAGGTTTTCAGTTGTAAGATGGTAATTTCCACGAGCATTTAAGGTTAATCCACCGCCTGTTAAGCGTAAATCCTTAAATTGTATGAATTTTTTTTTATTATCAACTTTTAAATGACTGGTAAATGACACACTTAAATTTTTGCTTTTTAAGGGTTTTGGTAAAGGCACCTCAAAGCGAGATAAAATTGCTTCGAGATTGAATTTTTTAAGCGCCATGCTTGTATTCAGGTTTTCAGTTTTAAGATGGTAATTGCCTTGGGCATTTAAGGTTAATCCACCACTACTTAAGGTTAAATCCTTAAATTGTATTAATTGTGTTTTGTTATCAAGCTTTAAATGACTCGCAAACGATACACTTAAGTTTTTGCTTTTGAGTGCTTTCGGTAAAGCGACTTCAAAGCTGGATAAAACCTTTTCGAGATTAAATTTTTCAAGCGCTAGGCTTATATTCAGGTTTTTAGTGTTTAAAGAATATTGCCCATCTGCCTTTAATGTTAATGCACCATTACTCACGCTTAGTGCGTTAAATTCAAGTAACTGCTTTGCTTTATCAAAGGATAAATCACTGGAAACATTCAGCATTAATGCGCTTTTGGGTAATAACGGGCTGTGACTATCAAGTGAGAGTTTCATCCCTTTTAGCTGAAAGACATCCAAAGCCTCATTTATGATAAAGTCGCTGGAAAATATCAGTGATTGTGTTAATTTAGGCGTTTTATTCTTTAGCGCTAAGGATAAGCTAAGAGGAATCGCCTCGTTAAAATCCAGTTGACCTATTTTTAACTGTATATTATTGATCTCTGTACGCTGTCCAGCCTGTCGATCTTCCCAAATGACACTGGCATCTTCAATGGATAAACCCGCAACCGCTAATGCTGTCAATGGGTTTGGTGTCTTTGAATCATCCTCGCCACCTAACTTGGCTAAATCTTCCCAATTCCCCTGCCCTTGTTTATTTTTAAATAGATGCAGTTGTAACCCTTTAAACATAATTTCACTTACTTCGAGCTTTTTTGACAACAAAGGGATCAGTCGAACATTTAATTGGCTTTGTTTAATTTGAGCAAAATAAGGAGATTGAAAGCCTTTTGCATTGCCTAGCATGATTTTTTGGGTTGAGAACCCCAGCCAAGGAAAATATGAGAGTCTAATGTCGCCTTCAATGGTTAATACACGACCTGTTTGTTCTTTTACCGCCGCTTCAATTTCCTGTTTAAAATCATTAGGGTTCATGATGAAAGGTAAAGAGAACAGTGTAATCAATGCAATCAAAAATAACCCTGAAAAGGTATAAAGCGTCATTCTGATGGCTTTTTTCATGTTTATTTTAGAATAATTAAGTGCTATCAGGAAAAATATCGAATATGATTGAAATCTTATCACCTCTTTTTTTAAAAGATCGCGTAAACAACTAATAAAGGATAATAAATGTTTATTTTGGCAAAGTTGGTAGGAATTATCGTACTGGTCTGGTTTTCGATGTCTGCAAAAGCCTATGGAGAATACTGGCTTAGGTGGGCTATTGTGGGATTAGTTGGCTACTGGCTTACATGGGCATTATTATATGCAACCCTTAGTATTCCAATCGGGCCTACGTTTGCTGCACTTGGGGTTACGTATTTTGTAAGAAAAAAATTAGTTAATGATGCTAAAAAAAAATAAGCCAATAATTCTTAAAAAAATAGCGCACCGAAATTAACCCGATGCGCTTTTTTTAAAGGCAGACTATGTTAAAGTTTATCCGCATTTTCATCTAAATATTTTGCAACGCCTTCAGGATTAGCATCCATGCCCGCATCCCCTTTTGACCAACCCGCTGGACAAACTTCACCATGTTCTTCATGAAATTGCAGTGCGTCAATCATGCGTAACATTTCGTCCATATTACGACCTAGTGGTAAATCATTAACCACTTGATGGCGAACCATGCCCGCTTTATCAATCAGGAAACTACCACGATACGCAACGGCAGGTGCATCGGCTTCAACATCATAATCTTTACAGATACTGTGCGCCATATCCGCTGCCATTGTATAACGTACTGCGCCAATACCACCTTCATTAATAGCTGTATTTCGCCATGCATTATGGGTAAAATGCGAATCAATTGAAACCGTGATCACTTCAACACCACGACTGGTAAAATCATCCATACGATGATTGAGTGCAATTAATTCACTTGGGCAGACAAAGGTAAAGTCTAATGGGTAGAACATAATTACCGCATATTTGTCTTTTATTGCCCCAGAAAGACTGAAGGAATCCACTATTTCACCATTACCTAACACCGCAGGTACGGTAAAGTCAGGGGCTTTTTTACCAACTAAAACACTCATCTAATTGTCTCCAAATGTTATATAAATCAATTATTTATATAGAAAAATTAAAACCGTTTTGACAACGGAAATTTTATTCTACAGCAAAATAGTCAGGAATTGTTTAATTAATTGAGAATTCTTTTTCTTGCTTTTATAAAGCGGAGTAGGCATAATTTGTAAGCATAGACTTACAAAAAAAGATTGTAAGCCTGTCCCACGCTGACAAAGGGGATCACAACTCTTAGGTCGTCTGTTTTGTTGCCAGCGTTTCTTTTTCTAAGTTAGGAGTCATGAGCAATGGTCAAGCATAAACACATTACCGAACCCGATGTTTTTGGTTATCAAGTCCGTATCGTAAGACGCGGTAAAGAAACCAGTCGTTATTTTTCACACAAACTTTGGGGCAATAAATCCAAATCACTTTCAGCGGCTATCGCTTGGCGCGAGCAAATGTTAGTTGTCTTAAAAGGCAGTCGCACCCGCTTTCTAAAACCCCCTAAAAATAAAACAACTACTGGGGTAACAGGCGTTTCTAGAACCATAAAATACGATCACCGCAAAGATAAAAGTTATCTATGCTACACCGTTTTTTGGGTTAAAGATCGTAAGTCCAAAAATAAAACCTTTCAAGTGGGTAATGTCGACACCATTACTGCCAATGATGAATTACACGCGTTTCGTACAGCCCGTCTTTTTAGACATTGCTACGAACACTCAATTGATCATGATCTTCCCTTCCATGAAGCTAAATTTTCAGGTTGGAAAAAAGTGCGTCTTTATGAAAATCATAACTTAAACGCAACTTAACACGAATCATCATTCTACACTTTATTTAGCATAGATACTTTTTTAATTAAGATACTCTTTTAAGTCAATATAGTTTACTATTTAGGGCAAAATTTTCTTCTCAATTTTATAGGAAGTGTGATGTCCATAATTAGTATGACTGATTTAGATTTAAGTAATAAGCGTGTCTTAATTCGTCAGGACTTAAATGTCCCCGTTAAAGAGGGTGTAGTAACGAGCGATTTACGTATTAAAGCCAGCGTTCCTACGATTGAAAAAGCATTAGCCGCAGGGGCGGCAGTGATGATTATGTCGCATTTAGGTCGTCCCACTGAAGGCGAATATGATTCGAAATTTAGCCTAGATCCTGTTGCAAAACGATTAGCTGAATTGATTAATAAACCCGTTCGTTTAGAAAAAGAATGGTTGGCAGGAGTTAAGATAAACGCGGGCGAAGTGGTACTGTGTGAAAATGTTCGCTTTAATATTGGTGAAAAAAGTAATAATCCCGATTTAGGTAAAAAAATGGCAGGATTGTGTGATATTTATGTCATGGATGCCTTTGGAACCGCACATAGAGCGCAAGCTTCAACCCACAGCGTTGGAGAACATGCTCCTATTGCGTGTGCAGGCCCCTTACTTGCGAAAGAATTGGAGGCATTGGGGGTAGCGTTAGAGCATCCTGATAAACCATTAGTGGCGATTGTTGGTGGTTCAAAAGTATCGACAAAGCTTACCGTACTTGATTCATTATCATCTCAGGTGGATCAATTAATTGTTGGTGGTGGTATTGCGAATACCTTTATCGCGGCGGCAGGCTTTACGGTAGGAAAATCGCTATATGAACCTGATTTGGTGGATGAAGCGAAACGTTTAATGGCCGCCGCAGAAGCAAAAGGGGCGAGTATTCCTGTGCCTGTTGATGTGGTTTGTGCTAAAGAATTTTCAGAGACAGCGGTTGCAACGGTTAAAAAAGTGGGCGATGTTGAAGCCGATGATTTAATTTTAGATATTGGCCCTGAAACCGCGAAACAACATGCTGAAATTTTAAATTCCGCTAAAACCATTCTTTGGAATGGCCCTGTTGGCGTTTTTGAAATAGATCAATTTTCACAAGGTACCCAATCATTATCAACCGCCATTGCTCAAAGTGATGCTTTTTCAGTCGCAGGGGGCGGTGATACCTTAGCGGCTATTGATAAATATGGTATTAGTGAACAAGTCTCTTATACCTCAACAGGGGGCGGGGCTTTTTTAGAATTTTTAGAAGGCAAAATTTTGCCAGCGGTTGCCATGCTTGAAAAACGCGGCGCTTAAAACCGTTTAACGTGTGATGGATGTTACCTCCTTGTTCATCGCACTTTTTTAATTTATGCACTCAACCCACGGAGGACAATTACGCCATGCTGCTGAACATTATCAGATCCCCCTCAAAAACTGGATAGACTTATCGACGGGCATCAACCCAAACGGCTACCCAGTTAAAGATATTCCCGCCCATTGTTGGCAACGGTTACCCGAAGAAAATGATGGTTTACTTGCGGCGGCAAAGTCGTATTACCAATCAGATACCTTATTAGCCATCGCAGGCTCACAAGCAGTTATTCAAATCCTGCCGCAGTATTTTCCACGTTCAAACGTTGGAATTTTAACCCCCAGTTATTATGAGCATAAAGCCTGCTGGCAACGTGCAGGGCATGAAATAATTCCATTATCACCTGAAACTATTGACGAAAAAATAAGCCAATTAAAGGTGTTGATTATTGTAAATCCTAATAACCCAACAGGACATCTGTTTTCAAAACAACAGTTATTGGATTGGCATAAAATTTTACAAGCCCAAAATGGCGTATTAATTGTCGATGAAGCGTTTATGGATACCACGCCTAACCACAGTTTATGCCCTTATTCACCCCGTAAAGGTTTAATTATTTTACGTTCTATTGGGAAGTTTTTCGGGTTAGCAGGAGTACGGTGTGGATTCGTATTTGCAGAACGCCCCTTTTTAAACACCTTAGAAAAGGCGCTTGGCATTTGGACGATTAGTCATCCTAGCCGTTATATTGTTACCCAAGCGTTAAACGATTTTATGTGGCAACAAAACACTATCACTGTATTAAAGCAACAATCAAATGTGCTGCAAAAACTGCTAGAAAAAAAAGCCTTAAAGGTCACGGGAAGTCATGCCCTTTATCAATGGATTGAAACGGATATAGCCGAAAAAATACATTATAAACTGGCTCAACAAGGTGTTTTTACCCGTTTGTTTGACCAACCTCAAAGTCTACGGTGTGGATTACCCAAAAACGAGGGTCAAAGTCTACAATTATCACTAGCCCTTTCTAATTTTACGCATGAGTATTAATACTATGGATACGACTAATTTAGCCCAAGCTAATTTGTACATTAACCGTGAATTAAGCTTGCTGGAGTTTAATACGCGTGTGCTTTCCGAAGCCCGAAAAGAAAGTCTTCCCTTGTTAGAGCGGTTCAATTACTTGTGCATTTCCTGCTCTAATTTAGATGAGTTTTTTGAAGTCCGTGTCGCCAGTATTTTACAAATAGGTGCTATTAACCCCAGTGCCGCAGCGATAGATGGTTTGAGCCCTAAAGAACAACAAGATCAAATTGCCACCAAAGCGCATCACTTAGTTCAAGACCAATACCAATTATTAAATGATGTTTTAATCCCAGCGCTGGCACAGGAAAATATCTTTTTTTTACGTCGGAATAAATGGACAGAGAGGCAGCATAAATGGTTGGCTGATTTTTTTGAAACTGAATTATTACCTATTTTAACCCCCGTGGGCTTAGATTCAGCACACCCCTTCCCCCGTATTTTAAATAAAAGTTTAAATTTTATTATTTCATTAACAGGAAAAGATGCTTTCGGGCGTAAAAGTGGTCGTGCAATTTTACAAGCACCACGCGCCTTGCCGACACTGATTGAAATCCCTAATGATGAAACCGATAGCGAAGGTCATAACTTCGTGTTCCTATCCTCTATTATTCATGCGTTTATTAGTCAATTATTTAATGGTATGACTATAAAAGGTTGTCATCAATTTAGAGTGACTCGGAACAGTGATTTACTGCTGGATGATGATACGATTGATGATTTAATGCACGCGGTGAAAGGTGAATTAATGATGCGTAATTATGGCGATGAAGTGCGTTTAGAAGTTGATGCACAAGCGCCTGATGAAACCCTTAATTTTTTACTGGCTCGTTTTCAGATGAATCGTTCACAACTGTATCTTGCCAATGGACCTGTTAACTTAAACCGCATTCAAGCCATTTATAGTCTTGTCGATCGTCCCGATTTAAAATTTACCCCGTTTAACCCGATCATGCCTATACAATTTGGGCGGAATCGAAATATTTTTGATGCGATTAAAAAGCACGATATTTTATTACATCACCCGTATGATTCTTTTCTTCCTGTGATTGAATTTATTCGTCAAGCATCAAGTGACCCAAATGTCTTAGCCATTAAGCAAACTCTTTATCGCACAGGGATTGATTCACCGATTGTTAATACGTTAATAAAGGCGGCGCGTACCGATAAAGAAGTCACGGTTGTGATTGAATTACTGGCTCGTTTTGATGAAGAAGAAAATATAGGCTTGGCCAATAAATTACAAGAAGCGGCGGTTCATGTGGTCTATGGCGTTGTTGGTTACAAAACCCATGCAAAAATGTGTTTAGTCTTGCGTAAAGAAGGCAAGCATCTGCGTAATTACGTTCATCTAGGCACAGGAAATTACCACCAAAAAACGACGCGTTTGTATACGGATTATGGTCTGTTTTCTTGTGATAAAGTCTTAGGTGAAGATGTGCGGCGTGTATTTGTACAGCTAACCAGTTTAGGGAAAGTCACTAAGCTTAATAAGCTATTGCAATCCCCCTTTACGTTACACAGTGGCTTGATTGCGATGATTGAACGGGAAACCGAAAATGCAAAAGAGGGAAAACCCGCCTCGATTATTATCAAAATTAACGCGCTCGTCGAAGAAAAAAGTATTCAGGCGCTCTACAGAGCCTCACAAGCAGGGGTTAAAGTAAATTTAATTATTCGAGGTATTTGCTGTCTACGCCCAGCGATTAAAGGCATTTCAGAAAACATTGAAGTACGATCTATTATTGGTCGATTTTTAGAGCATACGCGCATTTATGCATTTGAAAACAGTGGTAACTGGGAAGTCTACGGTGCAAGTGCAGACTTAATGACACGTAATCTTTTTAAGCGAGTAGAGACCTGTTTTCCGATTGAAAATAAAAAACTCTCAAATCGAATTTTACAAGATTTAGCCTGCTATTTAAATGATAATGACCAAGCATGGATACTGCAAAGTGATGGCCATTATCAACGGGTTCATCGCAACGAAAACGATGTGATTTTTCAAGCCCAAACTGCGCTCCTTAATGAAAATCAAGAGGCTTGATCGTCAACAAGAACAAGTGCTAGACAGGATTTAAAATATAAAAACAATGCCAACTGTGTTTTTCCAAACGATATTGGCGTTCAATGGTAAAACCTGCCTCTAAAATGGTTTTTTCCACCAAAGCGCCTGAGGTACCCGCAACGCCAATTTCCCATTGATGATCTCGATCTTTGTGCTTACTGGGAATTAATTTATAATTTAGCTCCCATTTTTTCCAAGGGACTTTGGGTAAGCAAAGGGACACCCCCATTACTCGTCTTTGATCGGGTAATGATAACACCACTCTGGTTTGAGTCACCCGCCGAATTTCTTGTAACGAAGGTAAAAAATCTTGAAAAGGAATATGCTCTAGCACTTGGCAGCATAAGGTTAATTCAAAGGCATTATCTTCAAAAGGCATCTCAATGACCGAGCCAACATAATCAGGGTTTAAATCCTCAGCAATATCGATGCTCGTATGCTTGATCTTTGGAAATAACGTTAAAAAGTGTTTTACTAAACCGCCTCCCACCCCTATTTCTAAAATATTTTGGCATTTTGAAGACGCAATTTCTCTAAATTGCTGACTGGTACTATCAATCCGTAAAGGAGCTAGGCCTTCGTTTTCATAATGGCTTGGTTTTACTTGTTGTTGATGTTTTAAATATGTTTTCATGGTTAATAACCTTTCATGGATATGAAACAGCCGTTTCAATACCCTTCGATTTATATAAGTATTTAAATTAACTCTAGAGGTTTGGTGGTAGGCAGTTCATCGCGTTATTTGATTTGTGATAATGCTCACATTATTATGGAATAAAACTTTATACTTAATCCAGTTGCTATATGTGAAAAAACGGACTAAAAAACCATTGCTTCCGTCTTTTTTAGCCTAAAATGGGTCTAAACTGTCAAATCCGCGTACAATAAACACTTTTTATTCCCCCGTAATATGCGTGTCATTAGAGGATTTTCCCACCTAAGCCCTTTAAAAAAAGGATGTGTTATGACCATTGGTAATTTTGATGGTCTGCATTTAGGGCATCAAAGCGTTATCAACAAGCTCATCCAAACAGGGCAACAATTAAACCTGCCTGTACTGGTGGTTGTTTTTGAACCTCAGCCGTTAGAATATTTTTTAAATGATAAATCCCCCGCGCGATTGACTCGTTTTCGAGAAAAAATACACCATTTTTCAAAATTTCCTATCCAGCAATTAGTGATATTACCGTTCAATCAAATGCTGGCGAATTATGATGCCAGTACTTTTATTGAAACCCTCTTAGTGAAACAACTCAATGTAAAACATATTGTCATTGGGCATGATTTTCACTTTGGTAAAAATCGACAGGGTAATTTTTCGCTACTCAAACAAAAAGGCAAAGTGTTTAATTTTGCGGTGGAAAGTACACACGCTTATGAACAACAAGGGCAACGCATTAGTAGTACCTTAGTTCGCAATACCTTAAAAAAAGGGGCATTGGCGCAAGCAAAAAAAATGTTAGGGCGTGATTATTCCATTTGTGGTCGTATAGCACATGGTGATAAACGGGGGCGCGAGTTAGGTTTTCCGACTGCAAACATTCAAATGTTTCGACAAAACAGCCCTATTAGCGGTGTATTTGCCATTACTATGACAGGAATAGATAAAAAAGAATATCAAGGTATTGCCAATGTTGGCACGCGACCCACGTTTAATGGGGGGACAAAAATTATTTTAGAAACCCACTTATTTAATTTTAACCAAGATATTTATGGGCGTTATGTTGAAGTTCATTTTAAAACTAAAATTCGGGCTGAAATAACCTTTAACAACTTTAGCCAGCTTAAAAAACAAATCACCGACGATGTGCTTATCGTTAAACAATTTTTTAAAAAAGGATAAAAACCTATGTTACGACTCGTTGATTTTATGGGCTTGTGCTTTTATTGTGGGGTAATTTATTGGCTTTCTGATCAATCTGTGATTCCCGCGCCCATGTTATTTCCTCATCAAGACAAACTGTTTCATTTCATTGCGTATTTTATAATGGGGATTTTTGCATGGCGTAATTTTAGGCATTTTGTCAGACAGCCCTATTACCTAATGATGGTCAATCTCATTTTTTGCAGTATTTATGGCATGACTGATGAATGGCATCAAATGTTTGTTGAAGGTCGGCAAGCAGATGTAATTGACTGGGTTGCCGATAGTCTCGGTGGAGGCTTTTGTGCATGGGGTTTTTATCGATTATCACAGCTAAAAAGATAAGGGTTCAAATATTTATTTAAAGATATTCGCCAATATTAAGAGCGAAGTTTAAAACGAGAAAAAGTGCTGTATTTTCTGCGTTATTCAGACGAAAATGCCTATTAATCAATTGTTAGCTGAAAAAATAATCAACTCCGCCATAGTGTTTAAAAAAGAGAAATTATTGTGGATAAAAATTTACAAAAACATCTTGTGTCTTTAGCAAAAGAGGATCAAGAAT
>JAGLEW010000091.1 GCA_023144875.1 Methylococcales bacterium | reverse complement strand
TTCATCCAAAACTGAAGATAGTGTTTGAAAGGAATACTCGGGAAGCAAAAGAAGTAATAAAAAAACATGGATGGCCTAAAATAAGTCTTGTTGGAGAAGTAGGCGCAGATGCAATTTACCATATTGTACAGCACTCTGTATTAGACGAGGCTTTTATGCAGTCATGTGTCCCTCTTCTTGAGGAACGAGTTAAACAACATGAAGCGAAAGGATACCAGTTAGCATTCCTTCAAGACAGAACATTAATGCAACAGAAAAAACCACAAATTTATGGTACTCAGCATATTGAAGATAATGATGGAAAAATAGTGCCTTACTTAATTGATACGCCAAATAGTGTAGATGAAAGAAGGTTGGCTTTGGGATTAGAGCGACTAAAAGAAAGAACTGCTTTTCTGCAGAAAAATCACGAGGATATATTAAAAGTAAATAAGAAAAACAACAAAGAACAGTAATAGTTGATATACAATTTTTTCTGTAAAATCAGCTAACAATCGCATCCAGGTTATGATAAAAACCCTTTTAAAATCAATAGCTATTAATCAAATCTCAGGTTGAATAATATCGAAAATGGGATTGAATAAATTCAATACAATAGAGCCGTCAATCTGCCCCTTTTAAATAAAAAGGGCAAAATAATGGGTTTGATATTTGACGGAGATTACTAAGCCATACCTTTACATTTAGTAATAAAATTTTCAATCATATTTCCGCCATATTCAGTGGCAAATGATTCAGGGTGAAATTGAAGCCCATAAATTGGATGCTCTCGATGCTCAAGCGCCATTAATTCATGACCATTTATTTCAGAGGCGACATCCGTTTGAGTGTATGCGGTTAGTTGTAATGATTCTGGAATATTTTTTTCTAAATCAGCAAGAATGGAATGATACCGCATAATTTTTATATTATTTGGAACCCCATTTAACATCACGCCATTATCAATAATTTTAATGTTACTTACTTTGCCGTGCATGGGAAGTTCGGCTATTTTAAGAGAACCGCCAAAGCAGTTATAAATCCCTTGAAAACCTAAGCAAACCCCCAAAATGGGCAGTCCCTGTGTTCCAAAATTTAATATCACTTTTTTATTAAACCCAAAGTAATCATCATCTTCTGGAGAGCCAGGACCAGGGCCGATAACCACCCCCGAATACACCCCATTTTCTAAATCTTTTATAAAACCATCATCATTTCGTTTAACTGTCAGGGAAACATCGGAGTTCATCGCGATGAGATGTTGTAAATTAAAGGTGAATGAATCGTAATTATCAATAAGGAGAATTTTTGTATTTGTCATTAACTTGCTCCTAAATCTTCAAGCGTTTGCTTCATTGCAGCTAGTTTATTTTTTACTTCTATGTATTCTTTTTCTGGAACAGAGTCATACACGATACCTGCTGAGGTTTGGGCATAACAGACATCACCTACACAAAAAATACCTCGAATGGGTAGGCAAAAATTACATTCACCACTAAAGCTAAAGCGTCCAATAGCCCCCCCATAAGGCCCTCTAGGGGTACTTTCATTTTCAGAAATTATTTTTAATGTTTCAATTTTGGGGGCGCCTGTGACAACGCCACCTGGTAAAATCGCCGATAACACATCAAAAGCCGATTTATCACTCGATAATAATCCAATAACGTTAGAAACGATATGCTGAACATGGCTAAATTTAATAATGTACATTAAGTCCGAAACCTTGACAGAACCTGCCTTACAGACTCGAGACATATCATTTCGGTGCAAATCGACCAGCATATTATGTTCGGCAATTTCCTTGGGGTCACTGAGTAATTTTCTTGCTAACTTAACATCCTCACTGGGGTTTTCCCCTCTTACAATGGTTCCTGCGGTTGGTGTCGTTAAAACAACGCCATCTTTATAGCTAATCAAAATTTCAGGGCTTGCACCTAACAACTCTTCTTCATCAAATTTTATATAAAACATATAAGGACTGGGATTAACTTCCCTAAGCCGACTGTATATTGCTATCTTATCCCCTTCTATATCATAGAATGATTTAAAACCGACTTCCGACTGAAAAGAATACCCGCGCTTTATTTTTTCTTTAGTTCGGGTAACGGCTGAAATAAATTCTTCTTTTGTTTCACTATGACCTTTAAAAGCAATTAATTTTACGTTTGTTGGTATCTGGTAATCATGTGATTTATCAACAATAGATTTCGCAAGTTCATATCTGTCTTCATGAAAACTATAGTAGGTCAGCGTTCCTGTCGTTGTATCAAATATATACCCATCAAGATATAAACCAAACTTAAAAGTACTAAACTGTTCATGTTCTTTTAAATTGATTGTAGACTCAAAATAATTAACCGCTTCATGCGATAAATAACCAATTAAGCCGCCTTGGTAGGCTTTGCAAAACTTTTTAAATTTAAAATTTTCTTTAATAAAATGATAAGGGTTTGGCGTTTCATAAACAACCTGATTCGTTTGCTGTGAGCCTGTTAATAACTCAATATAATCAGCTTCTCCAGTCATAGAAAGCGTATTACCTTTTGCGGCTAATATCACCGAAGGCTCAAACCCTATCGTAAAATATCTATCTTGATGCTTGGGTAAAGATAACGATTCAAAAAGATAGCAATTTTTATAAAGCGTTTTTATATATGCAAATAACTTATAACTATCAACATCATGAGCAATTACCTTTTCTAGGGGTTTATCGTTAATCCAGCTTATATCCAGTTTTTGTATTTTCATTACTTATAACGTGTAGGTGTCAAGAGGTTAAGGCATTGGATAAATAATACCACAGGCATCTCTTGAACCTCCTGCGCACCCTTTAACCACACCTTCTGGGCAATAACTGTCTTCATTTGTATGAATAATAAAAGCACTTCCATTTTCATCAAAAACACTCAAAGGCCCCGCGGATAATGTAATGCGGTTGGTTGTTGTTTGCAGAATACCTATTCCATTTTTACCAATATTCAGATTATTTAAATCACCTGAATGAAAAGGGTGGTTTCCATCGGGGTTTGAATTATTTTCAGGGCCTGGATCAAAATGCCCTTTTGCGTCCCCACAAGGTTTACATTCAGCTACTTCATGAATGTGAACGCCATGCTTTCCTACGGTTAGCCCTTCCGTAATAGTTAGGTTAATATCCACTTGTTTAATACCCTCATCAGAGGATCGCTCAACTAATGTAGCTGTTCCAATAACTTTGGTATTATCTTCCCCACAACGATAAATAAATGCACCGCCTTTTTTGGGTTCTTCCGCATGTAAACTTGGTTGAAAACCAATGCTTGTTGCAAACAACAAACTCATTATTTTCATTTTCAGTCCTATATTATTATTTTAATTGCTATTGATTTTTTTTAAGTAACTCACGATTCCTACCTTACGCCTAATCCAACTTTCGTAAAGCGGCAATTCGGTCTTCCAACGGCGGATGAGTCATCAATAATTTTCTTACAGCACCGCCATTAATCCCAAAGGCGGCCAATTGTGACGGCAAAGGGTCTGCATCGTGTCCGCGTTGTAAGGCTTGTAATGCCCCAATCATTTTTTCTTTTCCTGCTAATTTTGCACCGCCTTCATCGGCTTTAAACTCACGATAACGAGAAAACCACATTACCAGCATTGAGGCTAAAAATGACAACGTCATTTGCGTCACCATTTGTACGGCATAATAGCCCATTCCATGCCCCTTTTCATTTTTAAGTATCACACGATCGACCACATGCCCAATAATCGAAGCAAAGAAATGTACAAAAGTGTTTACCACTCCTTGCATTAACGCCATTGTCACCATATCACCATTAGCGACATGTGAAATTTCATGCCCAATAACCGCTTCTACTTCATCCGCATTCATGGTTTCTAATAAACCCGTACTGACTGCGACTAAGGCATTATTTTTATTCATTCCTGTAGCAAAGGCATTGGCATCTGGGGTTTGAAAATAACCTACGTCTGGCATATCAATGCCTGCTATTTGTGCTTGACGGGTGACAACATCAATCAACCATTGTTCAGTTTCATTTTCAGGTTGTTCAATCACATGAACACCCATGCTGCGTTTAGCCGACCATTTTGACATTATTAATGAAATAATTGAACCCGTCATGCCAATCGCTGCCGACATAATCAACAAGGCATTTAAATTTAAATCAACCCCATTCGCCGCTAACGTAGAACTAATTCCAAAAAAACTAAAGATAAGGCTGACAAGCACCATAACGGCAACATTGGTCATTAAAAAAAGAAAAATTCGCATCATGGCTTTGTATCTCCTAAGGAGTATGGCTAAGGTTTCAGTTTACACTATCTAAGGTAGCATTTTACTATAGGGTTTTAACCGCGCCTTTTATTTTCCCTGTTATTTTTGGAGTGACCATGCCCATAAAATTGATTTTATCTTTCACAATGATACTCAGTAGTAGCCTTTTATATTCTTCGGTACATGCGTGTAGCCCAGCGTTAGATGCAAAAGCCGCGACTATTGGTACAAAATCCCAAAATTCAACCTACGTTTTTGAAGGGGTGGTGAGCGAAATCACGCCAACGTATATTAAAGTAAATGTTGCTCAATATTTTAAAGGGACAGGCGGTCGTGAAATTAAAATTACACGAGAACCTGAAACCAGTTGTTCGGATAATTTTACCCTCAATCAAACCCGTTTATTTTTTACCAAAGGCACGATGCAGGGGCAATTAAAACTGGTTTATGATCGTCAATTTGGTTCCTCTCGGGCGATTAATGTCGATAGTTTTAATCAAGCAAGTGCCGCTAAACAGTGCATGGCACGCTATCAACAAGGGGTATTAACGATTCCATGTATCGTCCACCAAAGCACTCAAAAATTTTATAAGGCCAATTTAAATGCGTTATCCGCGCCTACCGCCTTAACCTTTGGAGTTAACAATCTTACTAAAATCCCCTCTGAAAAAGCAGATTGTGTTGCGACGTATAGCAGTGGTCACTTAACTGTACCGTGTATTTCCCATGATGGCTCACAAAAAGTTTATCAAGCATTCTTAAAAATCACCGACAACACCAATGGATTCAATTTTTCAGTAAAATCCTCTCATATTGTTACTAATATCGTTGATTTTTCGGTTTCTAAAGATAATTTTGACACAGAAAGCGCAGGAGCATTGCCTGCGCAATGGCAAACAGGGATTACAGGGGAAGGCGATTATCTCTGGCAATTAGAACAGGATTCAAGCGCTCCCAGCGCCGCATTGGTTTTTACCCTGAAAGGCAAAGGGGATTATGCGTGGGCAGTCAGAAAAAACACACAAATTTCCAATGGCTTTGTGGCGACTAAATTCAAAGCCATTTCAGGCGATATTGACCGAGCTGCTGGACTGATTTGGCGCTGGAAAGATGCCAATAATTATTACGTTGCCCGTGCGAATGCCCTGGAAGATAATATTTCTATTTATTATGTTGAAGACGGTATTCGCCACACCTTATTGTACGAAGATTTACCCACTGATACACCCATTAAAACTAATGTTTGGCGTGATTTACGTGTCGATTTTAAAGACGATCACTTTAAAGTCAGTTTTGAAGGTAAGGTTATTCTAAGCCTTAAAGACCGACAAATTAATGGTGCAGGCTCTGTCGGGCTGTGGATAAAAGAAGACAGTCACATTTCGTTTGATAATTTTAGCTATGGCACACAACTTAACAATGAATAACCATTTTAAAAACCTCATCCTAAAAGCAACAGGCGCAACTTCATTTGAAAAAAAAGACCGTATCCAAAGTCTTTGGAGTGGTTATGGTGAAATTGTCCGTTATCGTTTAACAGGTGGCACACTGAAAAGTGTGGTTATTAAACACGTTAAATTACCCGATCAAAGTCAACACCCACGCGGCTGGAATACGGATTTATCTCATCAACGTAAAATAAAATCCTACCACGTTGAAATGGCGTGGTATCAACAATGGAGCGCCTTATGTACGCACCTATGTCGAGTGCCAGATTGTTTAGCGGTAGAATCCCATCACAATGAAATGTTCATGTTGTTGGAAGATTTAAATAGCGTAGGCTTTCCTGTTCGTCTCACACAGGTTTCAGAACATGAAATCAGTGCTTGTTTATTATGGTTAGCAAATTTTCATGCCATTTTTATGAATAAATCGCCCGATACTTTATGGGAGCAAGGTACATATTGGCATTTAGAGACCCGCCCCGATGAATTACAAGCATTGCAAGACCCTGCTTTAAAACAAGTGGCAAGCCGAATCGACCAGACATTACGCGACAGCCCCTTTCAAACTTTTGTGCATGGCGATGCTAAGTTGGCTAATTTTTGTTTTTCAAAAACGGGTAATAAAGTGTCGGCGGTGGATTTTCAATATGTCGGTGGGGGCTGTGGTATGAAAGATGTGGCGTATTTTATAGGCAGTTGTTTGAATGAAAACCAATGTGAGCACTATGAAGCCAAATTGTTAGATTTGTATTTTACCGCCTTAAAAAAAGCGCTTAGGCAATATCAACCCATGCTGAATCCCAATAAAGTGGAGACAAATTGGCGTGCTTTATACCCTGTTGCATGGACAGATTTTCACCGTTTTATCAAAGGTTGGAGCCCCGATCATTGGAAAATTAATGGCTACAGTGAAAAAATAGCCCAAGAGGTTATTGCACAACTTAATTCACAGGGAAAATAACCGATGCAGCTTAGTACACAAGATTTATATTTACTCAGCCAGTGCGCGATTTCAGCGGCATTACAAGCAGGGCAAGTCATTGCCAATTTTGACCGAAAAAACTTAATTGTTAATAGTAAACAAGCAGGTAAAAGTCGTGCCTCTCAAGTGGTTACCGAGGTTGATCATTTATGCCAAGCCGTCATTTTGCAAAATTTATTACCCAGTTGTGCTATTTACGATTTAGCCTTATTAACCGAAGAAAGCCCTGATGATGGCAATCGCTTGCAAAAAGATTATTTTTGGTGCATTGACCCTTTAGATGGCACCCTACCGTTTATTGAAGGCGTATCGGGGTATTCGGTGGTGATTGCTTTGGTTTCAAAAACCTCTGTCCCAATGATTGGGGTGATTTACGACCCCATAAAAAAAACACTTTATTATGCTATTAAAGGCGCAGGGGTTTTTAAAAATGGCAAACCGTGGCAAGTCACTCAAATTACCGACAATGCTCCATTAACTTTTATCTTTGATCGCAGTTTTAGCAAACACCCTCACTATCAAACGGTCGTGGCTGATATTAAAATAATCGCAAAAAATTTAAACTATAACGGCGTGAAGTTTAGTCAGCATGGTGGTGGGGCGATGAATGCTTGTTGGGTGTTGGAAAATGCCCCTGCCTGTTATTTTAAATTTCCGAGTCAACATCTAGGGGGCGGTGCATTATGGGATTTCTCAGCGTCAGCGTGTTTATTTAATGAAATGGAACAGGCGGTGGTCAGTGATATTCACGGGCAAGCCTTGGATTTAAACCGCGCCGATAGCACTTTTATGAATCATCGAGGGATTTTGTATAGCTCCGATAAGAAGCTTGCAACCTTAATTAAGGCTTTATATCAAAAACTCAGATAATGGCGGCAAAATTTTATGAGGTTTTTTGTATAATAAGCCTTTAGATTAAAAAAATGATGGCTTACCATGACTCAAGCGTTCGATATATCGCAACTTGCCTTAAAAGGTGTTCAAAAACTTATTCCTTATACCCCTGGAAAACCCATTGAGGAATTAAAACGTGAATTGGGCTTGA
>JAGLEW010000090.1 GCA_023144875.1 Methylococcales bacterium | reverse complement strand
CACTGGATATTAATTTAAATATCCATGATGGTGATAATGCACACGTCGGCATTACTTACGAACCTTTAGCCCGTGAAGTTAAGAAAGGTAGTCGTTTATTACTTGATGACGGCCGCATTGTGTTAGATGTTGTGAATGTCGATGATGACTTACGCATTAACTGTACCGTTGTTGTGGGCGGAACCTTATCCAACAACAAAGGCATCAATCTTTTGGGTGGCGGACTTTCAGCGGCAGCGTTAACCGAAAAAGACAAAGAAGACATCAAAACCATTGGACAAATTAATGCCGACTTTGTCGCGGTTTCATTTCCACGTACTGCCGAAGATCTACACGAAGCACGCCGTTTACTCGAAGCCGAAGACTGTCATGCAGGCATTGTTTCCAAAGTTGAACGTGCAGAAGCGATGGAAGCGATGGATGAAATCATTCTAGCCTCTGATGTAGTGATGGTCGCACGAGGTGATTTAGGGGTTGAAATTGGGGATGCGAATTTACCTGCGGCACAAAAGAAACTGATTCAACGCTCAAGAGCCTTAAATCGTGCTGTCATTACCGCGACTCAAATGATGGAATCAATGATTGAAAACCCGATTCCAACCCGAGCCGAAGTTTTTGATGTGGCTAACGCGGTCTTAGATGGTACTGATGCCATTATGTTATCGGCCGAAACCGCCACAGGAAAATATCCGATTCAAACGGTCGAAGCCATGGCGCGCGTCTGTGTGGAAACTGAAAAACATCCAACCATTCGTAAATCCAGTCATCGAATCAATTGCAATTTTGATCAAGTCGATGAGGCAATTGCAATGTCTGCTATGTACATGGCAAATCATAGCACGATGAAAGGCATTGTATCCCTTACAGAGTCAGGCGCTACCCCATTATGGATGTCTCGAATCAGCTCAGGCATTCCTATTTATGCGTTTAGCGGTCGTGAAAGAACACTTGGAAGAATGACTATTTATCGAGGCGTTTTCCCTGTGCATTACACCCTTGAAAAACAAGACCATGCGCAAGTTAATCGTGAAGTACTCAATGATCTCAAAGAAATGGGACAAGCCGAATTAGGTGATAAATTTATTATCACTAAAGGTGACTTAACAGGCCAAGAAGGCGGTACTAACGCCTTAAAAGTCGTTATAGTCGGCGAAGGTCTAACGCCATAAAGTAAAAATCGAAAGGGCAAAGTGTAAAAGCTTTGCTCTTCCGTACTTTTTAAATTACGCCAATGCTTTGTAAGCAGTATTAAAATACAACAAAGGCTCACCTTCTGCACACGTTACATTCTGGACATTACCTATAATGACCCAATGCGTTCCAGAAAAAATCTTATCAGCCACGGTACACTCTAAAGAGGCCAGCGATTCCGTAAAAATCGGCATTCCAGTTTTCCCTTCAACCCAAGCAACCTGCTCAAAACGTTCCTCTTGACTGCACCCACCTGCAAATTGGTTTGAAATAGTTTCCTGCTCACGACTTAAAAGATTGACCGCAAACGATCCACCGTCAAAGATCCCTTCTCCCGTATCAGCATCCTTATTAATACAAACTAAAATTTGCTGTGAATCCAATGATACACTGGTAAATGAAGTTACCGTCATCCCTTGAAGGCCAAATTTTTCTGTTTTAGTGGTCACAACAGCCACACCGCTTGCCCACAACTTTAACGCTTGCTTAAATTCTTTATTTGTAATTGCCATTATTATGTTTACCTTATAATTTTAGAGTTAATATCATGCCACCAAATAGCCGTCCTACTGTACTATTTTAAAAAAAGAATTCAATCTTATGCAAAATAATATTCCCAAAAATACCGATGTGGTTATTATCGGAGCAGGTCCTGCTGGTACGAGTGCGGCAACGCATTTAGTCAAAGCAGGTATTAACGTGGTTATTTTAGAAAAAACACAATTTCCACGTCAACAAGTTGGGGAAAGTTTAATCCCACATTTTTGGAAATTTACCGATGCATTAGGTGTTTCTGACACAATCAAAGCCGAAGGCTTTATTAATAAAGCAGGCGGTCTTAGTATTTGGGAAGAAAAAGTACAGCAAATATTATTTTCAGACTTTGGTTATACACGATCGGGTTTGCATGTAGAACGTGATGTGTTTGATGATTTATTATTAAAACATTCCGAACGCATGGGTGCCATCGTTTTTCAACAAATTAATGTTCAAAAAGTTGACTTTAGTCGCCCAAACAGTCCTGCTATTTATTTTTCCGATCAACGTAATTCTGAGAAAAAACAAGGCATTATCAATTGCACCTATGTGATTGATGCCAGTGGTCATCGATCCTTGCTTGCACAACAATTTAAATGCCGCCATCTTATTAGTCCTGAAAAAAACTTTTTAGCACTGTGGGGCTATTTTAAAAATTCACGCTATGCAGGAACGGATTATCGCAGTCACTCCATGCGCTCTATTAAAAAAAACCGCCCTGTTACTTTTATCATGTCTTATAAAGAAGGCTGGCTATGGCATATTATTTTACGAAATAAAGCCAGCGTTGGCTTAATTATTCATCCCAAACACGCTAAAAATTTCAATAAGCAACAACGTGAAATTTTTTTTAAACAACAATGTCAAAGTCTGCCTTACTTAAAAGACTTACTCTCTGATGCCCGTTTTATTGAAAACTCTATTTCACACCGACCTGATTACTCTTATTATTCAACACAATTGTGCGGTGAAAATTACTACTGCATAGGCGATGCCGCCGCCTTTACTGATCCTATTTTTTCACACGGGATTCAAAATGCCTTTTATAATGCCGCACTTGCAAGTTGTACCATTCAAGCATCCTTCAATAACCCCTTAAAACGCCAACGCTATAGCCAGTTATGTGCCAGCCGAATGCAACAGTATTATTATTTTTCAAGTGCATTATCGCTCGGTGACTTAAATCAAAATACGCATCAACAAGCGCTCGTTCAATCCCTAATGAAAACCATGCCTGCTTTAGAATTAGAATTAATGTTAGCCGCGGCGAATACCACCAATCGGTCAGAAAATTTTAAAAAACTCGCTATAAAAGCAGGTATTTGGAATAATTTCATCGCTAAATCTCAAGGCGAATCACTCACACAACTGACACAATTAGATTTTTAATTTTTTGTATGTTAACACCATAACTAATCCATATTTTATTTTATGGTATAATGGGATTTTACGCGCGTAAGTTTTTATATAAGGTTGTTGTTTGTGGCAAATATTAATCCTCGTAAGGCTATCATGACGGTTTTCTCTTCTCCTACCTGTGCAATGAGTCACTGTACTCGTTTAGTGCTTCATGAAAAAGGAGTCATTGCTGATATTGAATACTATGACCCCAATGAACCCCCCGACGTATTACTAAAAATAAACCCAACGGGCACGTCCCCCACCTTAATTGAACGGGATTTGGTCTTATATGATTCGCGTATCATCATGGAGTATTTAGATGAGCGCTTCCCACACCCACCATTACACCAAATGGATCCCGTCTCACGCGCAACCGCTCGGATGTTAATTAAGCGTATTGATCAAGATTGGTATCATTTACTGGATGAAATGTTAAATTCTGGTGAAAAAAAATCAGCAAGGGCTAAGAAAAAATTAAAAGAAAGCTTAACCGCCGCCGCCCCTGTTTTTGCCGCTAACCCTTATTTTATGAATGAAGAATATTCGTTAGTCGATTGTGCGTTAGCTCCTTTATTATGGCGTTTACCAAGTCTTGGCATTGACCTAGGACTTTTAGGCGCAAGTATTAGCCAATATGCCTCACAAATATTTGCAAGAGAAGCGTTTCAAGAAAGCTTGAGTTCCGAAGAAAAAGATATGGCACGAGTCCCTAAATAAATGACTCCCTTAAAACCTTACCTTATTCGATCACTTTATGAGTGGATTATTGATAATCACATGACTCCCTACATGTTAGTCAATGCTGAACACCCTAGCGCTATTTTGCCAGAAGATTTCATCGAAAATAATCAAATTGTGCTAAATATTCGCCCAGAAGCAGTTCAAAATTTGCATTTAGGGGATAAATCGGTTGAGTTTGAAGCTCGATTTTCAGGGAATTCAATGCAGGTTGTCGCCCCTATTTCAGCTATTTTAGCGGTCTATGCCAAAGAAAATAACCAAGGCATGGCTTTTGACCCTAACGAAACGCCCGATGCTGAACCTGAAACCGAAGAAAAAGAAACCGCCCCTAAGCGCCCTCAATTATCCATCGTGAAATAAACTCTTATTTTTTACTAGGACTATAAAGCGTTGAAACATTACCGCTATTTTTTTTCGTAGCAGAGGAAATTTTGGCGCTTCCACGCTTTTTTACTTGATCAATACGGATAATTTCATGGATTGGAATAAAGGTACGGTGAACATCCTCAAACTCATTCCTTAATTTTTCTTCACTTGGAT
Source organism: Methylococcales bacterium (assembly GCA_023144875.1). Classification (GTDB taxonomy): domain Bacteria; phylum Pseudomonadota; class Gammaproteobacteria; order Methylococcales; family Methylomonadaceae; genus WTBX01. The sequence continues at coordinate 30,590 of JAGLEW010000090.1, read as the reverse complement.
CAATGAGTAATGCACTTTTTTCGCCAAAAACAAACTCTTCAATAATAATAAAACCATACATATCCCCCTCATACACATTGCGTGCATAAATTTCGTAAATTTCATCACGATTGAAGAACATAACTTTGTAAATATAAGTCTCTGACATTTTTTTAGTTTGTATTGCGAATAATAAACTGTATTTTACCTCTATTCATTTTTAAATATACGATTAAAATACTCCGCATATTATCAAAATAAACCTTAAGCCCTTCTCTGAATAATTCTATTAAAAAATTGAACCAAAAATAGTGTATATTCTGCGATATATCTCGCAAAAATTAAGGCCACTTTGCCACCTTTAGCTATTATTCTTGATATGCGCTTTAATCTACACTAAAGTGTTTCTAGGATAATATTATTTATATGAGTAGCGCAAAATACATAGGTGTTATCCTCCACCCTCAACTAGGACTTTATGAATGAGTTTAAAAAATAAAGATAACTTACAGCGTACAATGATTATGTATTTTATGCTGATTGTCTGTGCGGCATTACTGGTCACTGTTGAGTTTGTTTTTGATGTGCAAAGTGTCGACTTAAAAAATATTTTATTAGAAAATTTCAAAAAACTTGCCAGCGAAGATATTACGAAACTGGATGTTTTTGAGCCACTCGAAGTCCTTAGAAATAAGGCAATTATAATGATCGGCATTATCATGTTTGTCACCATTATTGTACTTACCATGCTGATTAAAAATATCACAGGCCCGTTACAACACATGATTGACCTTTCTAAAAAAATTTCCGATGGGGATCTCACCCAAACCATTGATATTGACTCGAATAATGAATTATCCCAATTAGGGGGCGTCATCAATGAAATGTCAACTAACTTACAAGAAGTTACAATGATCTCAAAAAACATGAGTGACACGGGCGAGCGTTGTATTAGTCATGTTCGAGAACTGTTAGCGGAAGATGTGACTCATAGTAAAAAAACAGCGGAAATTTTAATTGAATTAGAACAATTACAAGATGATTTTGAGACTTTAAAGTTTTTTACCGAATGCTTTCAACTAAAAGGAATTAACGGAGACTCCGATGCTTGAATATTGGTTTGTATTTCCAATGGCTGTTATTATTTCAACCGCCGCATCCTCGGTCGGTATTGGGGGTGGCGTTTTGCTCATGCCATTCTTTTTAATTGTGTTAAAACTTCCTCCTGAAATCGCAGTAGTCACGTCTTTAATGACACAGACAGCAGGCATGGGTTCTGCAAGTTTTACCTGTTATAGACAAGACCGCATTGATTTTAGATTAGCGTGGTTAATCCTTGTAATTGCAGTTCCAGGGGTTATTGTGGGGGCGTATTTAGTCAAATTTTTAGAACCGAATCGCATTCAATTAATTTTAGGTTTAATGGTGATGACCACTGCGTTTGTCTTTGTCTCCTCCGAGCAAAAATACAACGATGTCGGACAAGATAAGGTGGACATAAAAAAAGCCTATCGCCATGCGTGGATTACCGTTCCTGCCTCTATCGCCAGTGGTATGTTAAGTATCAGCTTAAGCGAATGGCTCATCCCTGTCATGCGTAGTAAATTATCCTTAAGCATGAGTAACTCAATTGGTACCTGCCTTTTCATCGCGCTGTGTGTTAGTTTAATCGGCTTATCTAGTCATATTGTGATGGGTGGAAACCCAAGCTATGACATTGTCGTTTGGACCATCCCTGGTGTATTAGTGGGCGGACAAGTTGGTCCTCGAATCACTAAAAAAATCAATGAACGTCTTTTAAAAGAAGCCTTCATTTTTTTACTCACTTTAGTGGGCATTCATTTGGTTTATAATTCTTATTAAACGCATAAATAGACACGATATTGTGAAAGTTGCTTAATAACGGCGATCACTTTATAATCCTTTACAGCTTAACTTGATTCAGCTAGGCTTAATTTATCAAATCCTCGGAGAACTTATTATGAAATGGGAAACACCAGCTTACACCGATTTACGCTTTGGTTTTGAAGTAACAATGTATATCTATAATCGCTAATCATTACGATTTTTGATAGAAAAAAGGGGCTATTAAGCTCCTTTTTTTTGCCTGTCACTTAGGAATACCGTATGATTTTATTTTTTACTTCACAATCACCAATTAATTATGAAAATACGGGTTTTAGGTTCGGGCGCGGGCGGCGGCTTTCCACAATGGAATTGCAGTTGTCCTAATTGTAAAGCAGTGAGAGCGGGAACAATCAACGCCTCACCTCGCAACCAATCCTCCATCGCCATCTCATCCGACGGTGAACATTGGGTACTTTTTAATGCATCCCCTGATGTACGTACTCAGCTAGAAAATTTCCCTGAAATTCATCCCAAAAATAAAGTCCGTGGAACAGGTATTGAAGCCATTGTTATGATTGATTCACAAATTGATCATGCAACAGGACTGCTGATTCTACGCGAAGGCGACCCATTAACGGTTTACTGCACAGAAATGGTGAAGCAAGACCTCACCACAGGCTTTCCTATTTTTAATATTTTAGAACATTTTTGTGGGGTTAATCATCATGACATCCCTTTAAATGGCGACGCATTTACCATACCAAACATAGATGATTTAGAATTTACCGCCTTAGCACTCAAAAGCAAAGCCCCGCCGTATTCACCGCATCGAAATGATCCTCATGAAGGCGATAATATCGGCATGATTATTCGTCAAATTTCAACGGGAAAAACCACCTTTTATGCACCTGGTTTAGGCGTTATTGAACCACATGTTGAAAAAGCAATGCTTGACGCTGATTGTGTGATGGTTGATGGAACTTTTTGGACAGATGATGAATTAGCCTCGGTCGGTCGGCCATTATTAGCACGATCAATAGGTCACATTCCTCAATCAGGAAAAGAGGGCATGATCGATATTTTAAATGCCATGAAAAAACCTCGTAAAATTTTGATTCATATCAATAATACCAACCCTATTTTAGATAATGATTCTAAGGAACGTAAAATTTTGACTGAAAATAATATTGAAGTTTCCTACGATAACATGGAAATTAATTTATAAAATTTCAGAGGTATTCGATAATAAATCTGTAATTTTAATCGCGGTTTCAAGCGCATGTCTTCCTGCCACGCCTGAGACTAAAGGGGTCGTATTATGCTGAATACAATCAATAAAGTGATTAATTTCGGCTTGTAAGGCATCGGATTCTTTAAAAACGAATTCTTCGGTTTCTATTTTAGGAACCCCTGGATACATTTCTTGGTCACTGGTGCGATGTTTGGTTAATATCTTATTTTGAAAATCCACCGAAATATAAGAACAAGGCCTAAACATTCGCATCTTACGCTCCATTTTTAAGCTAATACGACTGGCAGTCACATTCGCCACACAGCCATTTTTAAAGGTTAAACGCGCATTGGCTATATCGGTTCCTTGCGTTAATACAGGCGTACCACTGGCTTCAATTCGAGCCACTTCACTACCGACCAAAGCAAGAATAATATCAATATCATGGATCATCAAATCCAACACCACACTAACATCATTGGCACGCGGATTAAATGGCGATAATCGGTGCGATTCAATAAACAAAGGGCTACTTTCATTATCCAACCCCAAAATAGCAGGGTTAAAACGCTCAAGATGACCGACTTGCAACACTCGTTTTTTTTCATCCGCAATGGCAATTAACTCATCGGCCTCTTGCACTGTCACTGTGATGGGTTTTTCAACTAAAACATGCACGCCCGCGTTTAAAAAATCTTTCGCCACTTGATGATGCAATGACGTTGGCACCACAATACTCACTGCATCCAGCGTGGATAATAACGCCTTATAATCTGTGTAAGCATTGGTATGATATTTTTCAGCGATCAAGGTAGCGCTGTTAAGGTCAATATCCACCACTGCCACTAATTCACAATCAGGGTGATTGATATATTTTTCCGCGTGAAATTTTCCAAGATAGCCCGTACCAATCACCGCACATTTAAGTTTTTTCATGTAAAAATTTAGTCTAAAGATTAATCCAGCCGCATAGGCTTGCCGATTAAATAACCTTGTGCATATTCAATCCCAAAGTCTTTTAAAATGGCTAAAATAGCTTCATTTTCGACAAACTCAGCGATTACTTTTTTCCCCAACGCTTGAGAAACCTCCGTTAACGCTTTGGTAAAAATTCTATCTTCGCTGTTATTATCAATTTGCCGAATAAAAGCGCCATCAATTTTCACATAATCAGCCGATAAGTGTTTTAAATAATAAAAAGATGAAAAGCCCACTCCAAAATCATCCAATGCAAACGCACAACCTAACTTTTTTATTTTTTGAATCAGACATTGTGCCGCTATAAAATTTGAAACCGCCGAGGTTTCCGTAATTTCAAAAATAATTTGCTCAGGATCAACATTATTATGTGTTAATTGTTCCGAAATGGTATCAAAAATAGAAACATCATTAAAAGATAAGCCCGATAAATTAATAGAAATTTTATAATTTTCACCTCGTTCTCTTAATCTAATATGTTGTTGAATGGATGCTTTAATCACCCAACGATCAATTTTATCAATGATCCCTACTTTTTCAGCCACACCAATAAATTCATCGGGCATAATTAATTCACCATTCTCACCGACCATGCGAATTAAACATTCATAATGGGTAATAGTATTCGTTTTTATCTCCATAATCGGTTGATAAAAAAGGACAAAATGATGATAAAGCAACGCCTCTTCAATCGATTCTTTCCAATAATGATCCTGCGTTAATAAAGTGTGATAGTTAATGCTCGGTGAAAAAATATGATGTTGACAGCCTCCCTGCTCTTTCGCACGATACATGGCTAAATCAGCATTAGCTAATAAATCATCGACATTAGTACCATGTTTGGGATAAACCGCAACCCCAATACTCACACTCACTTTATAAACCGTGCCTTTAAAGTGATATTCTAGTTGGGCTAAGGCACAATTAATTTTTGCGGCGGCCACTTCAATAGAATTAAAGTCATTACTTTGAGTGATGATCGCAAATTCATCGCCCCCCATGCGAAATAACATATCCGCCGCCGTTAAGCTTTTTTTCAGTTTCGTTGCTACCTGTACTAATAATTTATCGCCTTCGACATGATTACAGCTATCATTAATCACTTTAAATTGATCTAAATCCAGATAAAATAACGTCAATGGAAATCCATAGCGCTTGGCTAAATCAATTTTATTTTCTAAATCGCTATGAAATATTTTTCGGTTTCGAAGCCCTGTTAACACATCAACCGTTGACATTTTAAGCATTTCAGCTTCAATACGTAGCCGATTACTAATATTAATCCCTAATGTTAATAATAATTTACCCGACTTTTGACGTTTTTCTTTTATCAAAGAATGTGACCATGAAATATGACAATTACTTTCATCGGTCAACAACACCCCATCTATTTTAACAATATCTTGTAATTCTCCCTTTTTTAACGCCTCTATTTTATTTAAATGCTCTTCTTCTATTTTTGGAATAAATTTTGAAAATTTTTGCCCAATCACCGCCTCTTTTTTCAGCTCTAAGGCTTTTAAGCCTGCGGAATTGATTGAAATAATGTCACCCTCTTCATTTTGTAAAATAATAATAATCGGGGCAACTTCAACGAGCTGATCACTAAAATCACGCTCTAACGCTAATTCATCGGATTTTTCTAACAACTTTTGAGTGCGTTCTTGTACTTGATTTTCCAGTGTTTCTAATTGTTCTGTGACCGTAAAAGCAGACTGATTTAGTTCATCAAGCTCATCATGCGCTAACAATATTTCAGGTTGCAATAATATTTTTTGTTTAAATCGCTTATAGTTTTGTTTTCCTAATAAAGGCAAGGCATCTGCCAATCGTGCCATGCGCTTTGAAAAGGTGTGAATCACACACAACAACAAAACCATCGTTATCACAAAATTAAATAGACTAAACCATAAAATTTTCTCAAGATTACTTTTTTGTGCCGCTAATTCTTCACTAATATTTGCGATCACCACAAAAAATAGGGGGTGTGTGCTTGAGGCTTCTTTCAGCGGAAAAGATTTTAATTGATAGGATTGATTATCCAAGGTCACAAGACGATGTTTTTCTAATAATTTAACTAATGAGTGGTTTTTTTTCACTTGTCTAAATAAAGATTCATGAAAAGGGATATGCCTCTTATTGGTCACGTTATGACTTAACGAAAAATCCAATAAAATAGCATTCCCAATTAAAATAGCGCTTTCTGCCCCCGTTAAGGCTTTGTATTTTCGCATTATGTTAGTAAAGGACTTAGCCACACTCAATGCGCCAATCACCTTATTGTCCACTAAAATAGGCACAACCGTTTGTTGGTAACATACTTTTTGACAATCCACTTGGTAGTCAGGTGTTTTAAACGTTAATACATTGCGTAAGGTTTTATTATTTGTTGGTTTTAAATGGGCATTCCAGTGCTTGAGCACCCTCCCTTGCACGTCAAATAAAACCATATCCTCAAACCCATCAACTGATGATAAATAATTAATATTTTGCTCAATTAACACCTGTGTTTCATACAATGACCCAGACGCATGTCCTGCTAAAAAAGTTTTCAGTGTTTCTGCCGTGGATCGAAAAGATTGGTCTATTAAATTTTCAGCGGTATTAATCAATTTTAAGGTTACTTTTTTCTGCTGAAACTCAAAATTGTCAGATTCATTGAGATAAAGTTGATGACTCGCAATACTGATACAAAATAAAACAATACTGCCAATAATTACAGAAAATCGCCATGTTAGGCTTAAAAAAAATCGTTTTTTAATCATAGTTTTCAAACCTAAAATAAGATGCTTGTGAAAAAATAGTATCAACTATTTTTTGTTAAACCATCTTTGCTTCCAAAAAATACAGCACTATGCTATACACGCCTTGGGTCAAAGGCATCACTCACACAATCGGCAAATAAATTCGCCGCTAAGACCAACGTAAACATAAAAATAAATGACGCTGTTAATGACCACCACACCACAGGCTCTCGTGCCATTTCTAATCGAGCGCCATTAATCATGTTTCCCCAACTATAAGTTGTCGGGTCAACCCCAATATTAATATAAGACAACACCGCCTCTGCCAAGACCAAGGCGCTAAAATCCAACGCCACTGAAATCAACACAATGTGCATGACATTAGGCAAAATATGCCGCCATAATATTTTACTACGTTGAACCCCTAAGGCTTGCGCGGCTTGCACATATTCCATTTCACGTAATTTCAAGGTTTCAGCGCGTAATAATCGACACAAGCCCGTCCAACTGGTGACCCCTAAAATTAAACATAAAAATAATAACCGCATATCCGCACGAATAATTAAACTGGTAAAATTTTCTGCATGATTTGCCATGTATACCTGTACCATCAAGATGGAAGCGGCAATCAATAACACACTTGGAATGGAGTTTAAGGTGGTATAGAGGTACTGGATCACATCATCAACCCACCCTCGAAAAAACCCTGCCATAATTCCAAACACAATCGCTAACGGCAACATAATCAAAGTGGTCAAAGATCCAATGACTAACCCTGTGCGAATACTTTTAATCGCCTGATAAAAAACATCCTCACCGACTTTATCTGTTCCAAAAATATGATAATAAGACGAGAGTTCTACTAAAATAAAACTGCCAATAATCATCATAATCACCACACTACTGATTAACTTTAACGCCATAGGGCTTTGTTTCCAATCGTTTAAAGCACTCATCGCCCCATAATAGCGATTCAATAAAAACAAACCAAAAATCATCATGGCACAAAAAACAACCCCTTTTAAAAATCCCTGTCCACTTTTGAGGACTATATCGGTTATTTTTTGTTGCTCAGGTTTATCCAAATAAACTCCTGCGTACTTTAAACGCGGATAACGCCACACTTTAGACCCATTATCTAACACCACCATTTCTTTATTATAAAGATGGGTAGAAAAAGGCGCAGAATAGGTTTTTTCGCCCTGTGTTCGCAATGGAGTCATCCAATAATCCAACACACTAATAATGGGTTTTGCATGAGTTTCATTGGATTTAAAATGCACTGAATCAAACAAACCAATCATCATAAAAAAGATTAAAAAAATTAATGAAACCATCCCACTTTTGTTGTGAAATATTTTCGTTAAAGGTCGTTTGAATTGCGGTTTTCGGACGACATAAAAACTTAAAAAAATCACTGTCACCACTAAAAAATAAATTAACGCATCCGTCCATAAAATCACCATTAGGATAACCTCACCCGTGGATCAACTAAGGTATAGGAAATATCCGTCATTAATAAACCGATGATATATAACACCGATCCTAAAAACACCATCGAACGCACAATGGCAAAATCTTGGCGATTAATCGCATCAATGGTGTAACTACCTAACCCTGGAATGCTAAAAAATGATTCGGTAATTAAACTACCCATAAACAACAACGGTAACACCACGACCACCCCTGTTAAAATCGGGATGAGTGCATTTTGTAACACATGTTTAAACAACACTTGGGTTTCGGTTAAGCCTTTTGCCCGTGCGGTACGAACATAATCTTTTTCAACTTCCTCTAAAAAAAGGGTTCGATACCACCGTGCGCCAGACCCTACGCCGGACACAACGGCAATAATCACGGGTAACACTAAAAATTTAATCGCTTCAATGCCTGTGTCATAGCCTGAAATAGGCACTAAACGTAATAATTTTCCAACTAAAAACTGTCCGCCAATAATATAAAATAATGAGGAGATCGACATTAAAATGACACAAATGATGATACTACTTAATTCAATATAACTATTTCGAAATAACACCATTAATAACGCCATTGAAATATTGACCAATAACCCGACGATTAACGAGGGTAAGGCAATGGCTAAACTTGCCCACATCCGTTGTTGAATATCACTGCCAATATTACGACCGCTGTCTGACGTACCAAAATCGAACACAAACAAACGCATGGATTTTTGATAAAAAATGGTTTCAACCACAGGGTTCTTCTCCTTACTATTCCACAATAACGGTAAATCATAGCCTCGTTGTTGCTTCCAATTATCAACCGCTTCTTGGGTGACATGTTTTTGCCCTAACTGCATCCGCGCCATATCATCAGGGCTATTGACAATAAAAAACAATACAAAGGTTAAAATATTAACCCCCATCAATAAAGGTAACGCATATAAAAAACGTCGAAATATGTAATTTATCATTTGAAAACTCTGGTATGAATTAAAAGGGCAAAATTAGTGCAAAACCGCTTTAATATTTACGTTATTTCGCCAAGAAATAGAGCAAAATACGAGTTTATCATTATAATGAAAAAAAATTTAAGAAATCTATACAAGGTATTTCAATATGAAATCGAGCATTCATGCCAGTGCTATCATCGAAAAGAACGTTATTTTAGGAAAAAATGTCATAATTGAGGCCTTTGTCGTTATAAAGTCCAATGTAGAAATCGGCGATAACTGTAAAATTGGCGCACAGTCGGTCATACAGCCCTTTGTAAAAATGGGGCATAATAATGAAGTCCATCCACAAGTCGTCTTAGGTGGTTTACCCCAAGATATTAGCTTTAATGCCCAAACCGTTTCATGGCTGATGATTGGTGATAATAATGTTTTTCGGGAAGGCTTTACGGCGCATAGAGCCACGCTAGAACAGGGGGAAACTCGCATAGGTTCTGATTGTTACTTTATGAATAACAGCCATGTCGCCCACGATTGCCGCATCGGAAATCACACTATTTTTGCGAATAATGTTGCCATTGGTGGCTTTGTTGAAATTGGTGATGCGGTTTTTATGGGAGGCGCGGTGGTTGTACATCAATTTTGTCGCATTGGCTCTTATGCAATGGTACAAGGAACCACAGGACTTAATAAAGATGTGATTCCTTACATGTTAATTGCGGGCTATCCTGCCAAACATTATCACTTAAACACCCTAGGCTTACGACGTGCAAAAATTACGGGTAATCAATATAAGGTCTTATCAGACGCTTTTCGATTACTCAAAAATAAACAATCACTCGATTTATTAGAAAAAACTGCCGAGTTACGTTATTTAACCGACTGGCTCAATATTAAATCCAAACGCGGACATCATGGCTTTATCAGCCATAAGCCTGCCTAATAGAATTGCCCGACAAGACCGAAATACTCCACACCGCTCTGAAATTCATGAAGAGTATTTTATAGGGTGTAGGTTTGTGACTATTTAGGTTTCTCCATCAACATAGTTTCGAGGATAATTGGTCATTTTTATCATCTCCAGCCAGCAAAAAAATAAATTTGTAGGATGGGTAGAGCGATAGCGAAACCCATCAAAAAGTGATTAATTTGATGGGTTTTACGCCATTTCTCTATCGCTCATTACGTTCTACCCATCCTACAAAGCCAACGAATTACCCATCTTACGAGTTGGTAAAGCTCACCCTAAGAAGGCGCATAGCCTTGCTTAGTGTAAACCAGAAAAAAGAGGAAAAACAATAGCCCTTTCAATGTCTGGATGTGATTAGGATTCTGCCCTCAAACGGTATAGATTACGACCATAATGCCGCTTTGCACGCTCTATACTGCCCATTTTTTTAACAGCACAGCCGATAATGATTTATATCGCTGGGAATGTCCTACCAAGAATACTGTACTTATTTAATGCCCAATCCATTTAAAAAAACCAGCCATTCATTGCGTCCCATTTTGCAAAATTCCCATAGTAACGGGTTATACTTCATAAGCTGTGCCTACCGTCTACACGTTAAAAACGTTTATATGCTTACCGACACACAACCTAACCAATGCTATTCAAAGCAAAGTGACTGTTAACCCAGCCCTTTACCATGATTGCATTTTTTTGCATTGCTTAAGTAAACCACACATATATATGAGTTTTTAAGCAATGATCTGCATTATTTTAAAATAAAATTTGTTAAATAGAAATTTATTTCAAATTATATTTTCATATGGAGAGAGGAAATGACCGCTGGAAGTCGAATAAGAGAACTTAGAAAAAATAAAAATAATTTGAGTCAAGCAAAATTGGCGGCAATAATGGAATTAACAAGCGCTTCAATGTCGTCAATAGAATTAGGAAAAAGTAATCCAACAAGTGACTTGATTATCAAATTGAGCCAGTTTTTTGACGTTTCAACCGATTATTTATTAACGGGTAAAAAAGAAACACAGGAAATAAGTGAACAGGAGAGGGAAATTTTAAATGTTTTGCGAGAAGATCAAGCAATGACTAATGCGATGATTGAAGTTGCCAACGTTAAAAAAAAAGCGATTAATTATTTAGGAAGTTACGTGGCAATGAATGCACAGAGCTTAAAGTCACCTCTTAAATAATAATGTGAGGCCGTGCCGAAAAAATAAATGCTACGATTTTTAAGACCTCCTAGTCACTAAGGTTATTTAAGGGGTCAACGGTTGCCGCCTCATTATTATAATTAACACGTCCCCTTTCTTTAATAAAATCAATGCTGACACTGATGACAAAAATAGCTGGCGCGTTGTCCTAAAGTAATTTTTGAAATAGGGGTTTGACACTGGTAACAAAGCTCACCTGCTCGTGCATAGACTTGTAAGGCTTGACTAAAATAACCAGGTTTTCCATCGGCATTCGTAAAATCTTTCAGGGTAGTGCCGCCTTGAGTAATGGCTTTTTCTAATACATTTCTAATCGCTTGCGCTAACGTTTGGTATTCCGCTAAAGAAATCTGCCCCGCCGCTCGTTCTGGGTGAATACCTGCAGCAAATAAAGATTCACTGGCATAAATATTACCGACGCCCACCACAATATGCCCATCCATAATAAAATTTTTAACCGCTTTTCGCCGTTTTAACGCTCGTTGAAATAATAACTCCCCCGTAAAATCCACGCTGAGTGGTTCAGGGCCTAAATTCTTTAATAAACGATGCTCAAAAACATCCCCTTCGGCCCATAAAACCGCTCCAAATTTACGTGGATCATTAAACCGTAAGATGATTTGGTCTTCAAAAATAAAATCAACATGATCGTGCGCTTTAATTGGATGATTTTCGGCGACTATATGTAAACTGCCTGACATCCCTAAATGCAAAATCACACTGCCATCATCAGCTTCTAGTAAACAATATTTACCACGTCGAGTAATTTTATTCACCGTTATTCCCATAACCATTTCAATAAAATCATCAGGAATACGCCACCGAAGCTGGGGGTCTCGCACAATGACCTGTGTAATTATTTTCGCTTGTATGTGTGGGCGAATGCCATTGCAAACGGTTTCAACTTCGGGTAATTCTGGCATTATTAAAAAAGCTCCCAAATGGGTTTAATGTCTTCAGGTAAATCAGGATAGCGCCCTAATTCCACCCATTGGTTGTGGGGACTATGAAAATCGGATCCCGTCGAACCTGCCAGTTCAAATTTTTTTGCGTAGTTATAACTAATTCTAATATCTTCGGCTGAACTGCGACCTGTCACTACTTCAATCCCTGCGCCGCCCATTTCTTTAAACTCGGCTAATAATCGGCGCATCCAACTGGCGGTAATACGATAACGTAATGGATGAGCTAACACCGCTACTCCGCCTGCTTCTTTAATCCAATGCACCGCTTCGATCAAACTAATCCAAGAAGTCGGCACAAACGCAGGCTTTCCATCGCCAAGATAACGATTAAAAGCCGCTTGCATATTGGAAACATGACCTTCTTTCACTAAAAAACTCGCAAAATGACTGCGCGTAATCATGCCGTCTCCTGCTACCGCTTTGACCGCTTTATACGCCCCTTTAATCCCTTTTTTTTCTAATTTTAACGCCATTGTTTCCGTTCGCATCATCCGTAAACGTTGTTGTTCTTCAATGCCTTTCAATAAAATAGCGGAATTTATATCAATATTTAACCCGACCAAATGAAAACAGCGGTTTCGCCAAGTGGTTGACAATTCAATCCCTGTAATAAAATCCATATCAATTAACTTCGCCGTAGCCATCGCTTCTTCTAAGCCGCCCAAGGTATCATGATCGGTCAATGCCATTGTATCAACGCCCTGCGCTTTGGCGCGCACTAATAATTCGGTGGGTTTTAAATCCCCATCGGAAGCCGTCGAATGACTGTGTAAATCGTATTTAGAGACCATCTGTGTATCCACTTAAGTTTTTATATTCAAAAAAACACCTTCACTTAAAACAACATAAAAAGTGAATGCTCTATTTCATGCCACCTTATTAAGGCGCTTTATCCCTTATTATTGCTGTGATAATTGCTAAAAATATGCAAAAAAAAATCATTTTTTGTGGTTTAATGCTCCACAGAGTAAAGGTTTATGACGATTCCATAGCTCATAAAAGCGCTCAATATGAATGACATCATTATAAAGGGCATTTTTTAATTTAGGACAAATAAAATTTCACCGAGCTTATTATGATAAAAAATTATTTTTTGAAACGCTGCTTCCTTTTTATTAGCCTATTGTTATATGCTTTTAGCGCCTATGCAATCTCTTTATCCGAACAACGAGACGCATTTTTTAGAGCTGAAAAATTAATTAAACGCGGCAATGAAAGTTCATTTTTACTCGAAATGGAACTCCTTCAAGATTATGCACTTTATCCCGTGCTTCAATATCAATATCTAAGTAAAAATTTAGAACAAGAACGCGAAATACAATCCTTTCTGACTCGCTACAAGCATAGCCGCTATGCGGACTCATTGCGTCGTCAATGGCTGATCTCAATGGCCAAACAGGGAAGATGGTCACAGTTTATGAGTACCTATCAACCAACCAAGAATACTTCCTTAAAATGTTATTACCATCTCGCGCAATATAAAACAGGCAACCGAGACGAAGCAATGGAAGCCGCTAAAAAAATATGGCTAAAACCCTATTCGCTCCCAAGTAACTGTAATCCTTTGTTTTCCGTTTTTAAACTTTCCCTATCATATAATCAGGATGTATTGTGGCAACGTTTTGAAACCGCAATGCGAAAAGGTAAAAAGAAAAATGTCTCACTTGCGTCTTCTTTGATTAAACACATGGATGCTTCAGGTCAACAATCGGCACAACTGTGGTTAAAAATTCGTCGAAAACCCAGATTAGTCACACAACCTAGCAATTGGAACACACGCGACCCTAAAGCAGGAAAAATTTTTGCACAAGGGCTTCATTTAATTGCCCGAAAACAAACCGATTTAGCCATTAGCACGTGGAACGCTTATCAACGAGATTTTCAAATTGATGCCGTGACTCGTGATTATGTCGAAAAAAGATTAGGGTTAGTTTCCGCCTACCAAGGAAATATGTCTACCGCCTATCACCATTTAAGCAAAGTCACTAATCCTGATCTCGAAGCCAAAGAATGGCGCGTTCGAGCGGCGTTACGGCAACAAAATTGGCAGTATGTGAAAGACTCACTTACCATGTTTAATGCGGAAGAAAAAAACAAAGAAAAATGGCGTTATTGGCTCGCACGCGCTTCTGAAAAATTAAACGATCAAAGCCGTGCGAATGAACTCTATAATGATTTGGCAAAAGAACGCAGTTATTATGGCTTTGCTTCCGCCGATAAAATCAACGCGCCTTATCAATTAAATGATCGTCCCATCACAATGAGTGAAAGCGATTTAAGACAGTTTGAACAACAACCTGAATTTCGCATTGTCAAAGAATTATACGCCCTTAACCGTGATAAACAGGCAAAACAAGATTGGTGGTTTATCATCAAGCATTCTGACAATGAAAAAATTAAACGCGCGGCTAAATTAGCCCAACGCTGGGGCATGATACAAACGGCTATTTTTACTGTTGCCAAAGCAAAATACTGGGATGATGTGGCTTTGCGCTATCCCTTATTATTTAGACATCAAATAATCGCCGAATCACAAGTTCAAAACTTAAACCCAGCGATGGTATTTGGTTTAGTTCGTCAAGAAAGTGTCTTTAATGAACGTGCTGGCTCGCGTGTCGGGGCAAAAGGATTAATGCAAATTATGCCAGCGACAGGCAAACAAATTGCTCGTGAATTAGGCGTAAGATGGCGTTCATCCAATAGCCTTTATAATCCTGACACCAACCTCCAGTTTGGAACCTATTATTATAAAAAACAAATCAACCGTTTTGATGGTCAATTAGCCCTCGCTGCCGCAGGTTATAATGCAGGCCCTCACCGCGTGAAAAAATGGCGACCTTATCGACCTATGGCGATGGATATTTGGATTGAAACGATCCCGTTTGATGAAACTCGAAAATACGTCTCCGTTGTTTTAAGAAATACGCTCATTTATCAACAACGCTTACAAGGACGCGGCTTAAAAATGCAGCATTTTCTCTCTGTGGTACAACCTCGCAAAAATTTGAGCTGATTTTTTTGCCCTGATAGACGATAATAAGGCTCTACCCTACTAAATAATAGTTAAAACTTAGGTATAAATTCTAATGGATAAGCAGCATAGTTTCACGCG
Source organism: Methylococcales bacterium (assembly GCA_023144875.1). Taxonomy (GTDB): domain Bacteria; phylum Pseudomonadota; class Gammaproteobacteria; order Methylococcales; family Methylomonadaceae; genus WTBX01. The sequence goes on along the minus strand of JAGLEW010000090.1, from coordinate 15,139 downwards.
TGAAGAATTATTACAATCAGGACGTGGTGAATTATATGGGCCTCACAACGCCCAATTACCGCTCCCAAATATGCTGATGATGGATCGAATTACTCATATTTCGGATGAAGACGGAAAATACGACAAAGGCAGTATTATTGCAGAACTGGATATTACCCCTGATTTATGGTTTTTTGATTGCCATTTTCAAGGCGACCCAGTGATGCCAGGTTGTTTAGGACTGGATGCGATGTGGCAATTGGTCGGGTTTTATCTTTGTTGGATGGGCGGTCCTGGAAAAGGTCGTGCATTAGGAGTAGGTGAAGTTAAATTTAAAGGCCAAGTGTTACCGACCGCTAAAAAAGTCGTCTATCGCTTAGACTTAAAACGCGTCATTTTACGTAAACTGGTCATGGGAATTGCCGACGCAACGATGGAAGTTGATGGTAAAGTCATTTATCAAGCAACGGATCTTAGAGTAGGACTCTTTACCTCGACCGAAAATTTCTAAGGTAAAAAATAATGAAAAGAGTTGTCATAACGGGTTTAGGAATTGTTTCAAGCATTGGTAATAATCAACAAGAGGTCATCGCGGCTTTAAAAACAGGACACTCAGGCATTCGCTTCTCGGATGTTTATCAGGAAATGGGCTTTCGCAGTCATGTCCACGGTGCGATTGATATTGATTTAGATGAATTTATTGACCGAAAAGTCAAACGATTCATGGGTGAAGGGGCCGCTTTCAATTATATTGCGATGCAACAAGCCATTACCGATGCAGGACTCGAAGACTCTCATGTCTCAAACTTTAAAACAGGCTTAGTGATGGGATCAGGGGGGCCGTCAACCTCAAACTTAGTCGAAGCGGCCGATTTATTACGCAAAAAAGGCATTAAGCGTGTCGGCCCTTATCGTGTCACTCGCACCATGTCCAGCACCAATACGGCTTGTCTTGCCACCCCATTTAAAATTAAAGGCGTTAATTACACCATCAGTTCCGCCTGTGCAACCAGCGCTCATTGTATTGGACATGCAATGGAACTCATCCAACTTGGAAAACAAGACATCGTTTTTGCAGGCGGTGGCGAAGAAGTTCACTGGACAATGTCCATGTTATTCGATGGCATGGGGGCATTATCCTCTAAATATAATGAAACCCCTGAAACGGCCTCCAGAGCCTATGATGCAACTCGTGATGGCTTTGTCATTTCAGGTGGTGGTGGCGTTTTAGTGGTCGAAGAACTGGAACATGCGAAAGCCCGTGGTGCAAAAATTTATGCCGAATTAACAGGCTATGGCGCAACTTCAGATGGCTACGATATGGTACAACCCTCGGGCGAAGGCGCGGTACGGTGTATGCAACAAGCGATGGCAACGGTAGACGCTGAAATAGACTATATTAATGCGCACGGAACCAGTACGCCTGTGGGTGATACCCGTGAGCTTGAAGCCTTACGAGCCGTGTTTGCGGATAAAAAAATACCTGCTGTTAGCTCCACTAAATCCTTAACAGGTCACGCATTAGGCGCGGCAGGCGTAAATGAGTCCATTTATTCGCTTCTCATGATGGAAAATAATTTTTTAAGCGCCTCGGCGAATATTACTCAGCTTGATCCCTTAGCCGAAGATATTCCTATTGTCCGCACACTGCAAACGGACGTACAACTCAACACCATCATGTCAAACAGCTTTGGCTTTGGCGGTACTAATGCCACCTTAATTTTTCAACGTTACCACCCTTAAACGGTTAAATACCGCATGAAAATCATTTTTGCAGGTACGCCTGATTTTGCTATTCCCACCTTGCAAATGCTGATTGATTCTAAGCATGAAATTTGTGCGGTTTATACTCAACCTGACCGTCCCTCTGGGCGTGGTCGAAAACTAAAGCCGTCCCCTATAAAAGCCTTAGCGCTTAAGGCGGATTTAACCGTGGTTCAGGTTGAAAATTTCAAAACCTCTGACGCACTAAAAACCCTGCAAAATTTTAATGCCGACCTCATGATTGTGGTGGCTTATGGCTTAATATTGCCACAAACGGTCTTAGATGCCCCTAAAAAAGGCTGTATCAATATTCATGGCTCATTATTACCACGCTGGCGAGGAGCGGCTCCGATTCACCGCGCATTAATGGCAGGCGATACAGAAACAGGCGTTACCATTATGCAAGTGATTAAAAAACTGGATGCAGGGGACATGTTACATAAAAAATATTGCTCCATTTCTGAAACAGATACCACCAGTGATTTACACGACAAGCTCGCAGAATTAGGGGCTATTGGCTTAAAGAAAGTCTTATCACAACTTGAAAATGCCCAATTAACCCCTGAGATACAAGATGAAGCCTTAGTCACTTACGCGGAAAAGTTGCAAAAATCCGAATCACAACTGGATTGGTCACAAACAGCGACCGTATTAGATCGACAAATTCGAGGCCTCAATAGCTGGCCTGTCGCACAAACCTTATATCACGGTAAAAACATGCGAATTTGGCGGGCATCCATTGAAAAAAACAGCCCTGAAAAATTAGCGATTTCAACAGTTTTTAGTGATGGGAAAACGTTGCTAGTGGGAACAGGCGATGGAATTTTAAACGTGCAAGAAGTTCAACTCCCTGGGGGGAAACGCATGCCTATTCACGCTTTTTTAAACGCCCATGATGTGAATGGTATTCAATTAGGACAATGAATCTACGCAAACCAGCTACCCAAATTTTATCGTGTGTTTTAAAAGAAGGTCGTTCATTAACCAATGCTTTAGACAAGGGCTTAGCCCCTTTGGACACTGCTCAAGACAAAGCGTTTGTGCAAGCGTTATGTTACGGAGTTTTGCGCGATTATCATCGACTGGATTTCATCCTCAGTTTATTACTCAGTAAACCCTTACGCAATAAAGATAATGATATAAAAATACTGGTTTTAATGGGGATTTATCAACTTCGTACCATGCGCGTAAAACCTCATGCCGCAGTGTCTGAAACGGTTGCCGCCGTTGGTAAAAAATCATGGGCAAAAAAACTGATAAATGGTGTTTTACGCCACTATATTCGTGAACAAGCCCTTTTTGATCAACAAGTCGAAAAAAATACGGTTGCAAAATATTCTCATCCACAATGGTTAATTAATTGCATTGAACACGATTGGGGAAAACAAGCGGCTTCTCTTTTTGAACAAAATAATCAAGCTGCGCCTATGGTTTTACGGGTTAATTTAATTCACACCACAGCCACTGACTATCAAGCCTTATTAACTCAACACGCTATTATTAGCACCATCGTTCCTTTTACACAAACGGCACTCATTCTAAAACACGCGGTAGCAGTGGACCAGTTACCTCATTTTACAAAAGGCTGGGCTTCCGTACAAGATACCGCCGCACAACTTGCCGCCCCCTTATTACAACTTCAAGAAAATCAACGGGTGCTCGATTTATGTGCGGCTCCAGGTGGAAAAACAGCGGCCATACTTGAGCTAGAACCGTCCATAAAAATGACCGCCGTGGATATAGAAGAAAAACGCCTACAACGGATCCGTGAAAATTTACAACGATTAAAATTATCGGCTACCCTCATCACTGCCGATGCAAGTGACCCTAAAACATGGTGGGATGGCATTTTTTTTGATCGTATCCTTGTTGATGTTCCCTGTTCTGCGCTGGGTGTTATTCGTCATCATCCTGACATTAAGGTGTTACGCCGTGAAAGCGATATTAACGTTTTAGTACAACAGCAAGCGGATATTTTAGAGGCGGCATGGCATTTATTAACGGTTGGCGGAGTTTTACTTTATGCCACTTGCTCATTATTAAAACAAGAAAATCAAAACCAAATAGAGACCTTTTTAAAAAATCACCCTGATAGTTTTGAAATTCCTATTGAAGCCGATTGGGGCACCCCTCAAACCGTTGGGCGACAAATTTTAACAGGCGATCAAGCAATGGATGGTTTTTATTATGCGCGTCTTGGAAAAAAATAAACGCAACAAACAGCCTGTTTATGCGTTTGAGTTTTCAGGTATTAATTGGTCTTGAAAAACCTCCGCTCGGATTTGTCCTTCTAATTGTTCGGCTTTATCAGGATGCTTGCTTAAAAAAGTACGCACATTTTCTTTGCCTTGACCTATTTTTTCATCCCCATAACGATACCAGGAACCTGATTTTTGTAATACGCCATATTTCACACCTAAGTCGATTAATTCACCTGTAAAGGAGACCCCTTCACCGTAAAGAATGTCAAAGCGTGCTTCTTTAAAAGGAGGTGCTACTTTATTTTTGACCACTTTAATGCGGGTTTCATTGCCAATAATTTCATCCTCTTTTTTAACCGAACCAATACGACGAATATCCAGCCGAACTGAGGCGTAAAATTTTAATGCATTACCACCTGTTGTGGTTTCAGGGCTTCCAAAAGTAACGCCGATTTTACTACGTAATTGGTTGATAAAAATTAATAAGGTATTACTACGTTTGATAATAGCGGTTAATTTTCGTAAGGCTTGCGACATTAATCGTGCCTGCAATCCCATGTGGCTATCACCCATACCACCTTCAATTTCTGCACGCGGAGTCAGCGCGGCGACCGAATCAATCACAATAATATCAATGGCATTAGAGCGGACTAATGTTTCAGTAATTTCCAACGCTTGCTCACCAAAATCAGGCTGTGATAATAATAAGTTATCAATATCCACCCCAATTTTTTCAGCATAACCAATATCTAATGCATGTTCGGCATCAATAAACGCCGCTGTGCCACCTTGTTGTTGAACTTGAGCAATCACTTCCAACGTCATCGTGGTTTTTCCTGAAGATTCAGGCCCATAAATTTCAACCACACGCCCTTTCGGTAATCCACCACAACCAAGCGCTATATCTAAGGATAAAGACCCTGTTGAAACCACTTCAACGCCACGCAAAGCGGTTGAGTCACCCATGCGCATCACCGACCCTTTTCCAAATTGTTTTTCTATTTGCATTAATGCGGCACTTAGCGCTTGTTTTTTTTTGTCATCCATCATTAAAATTCGTTAACAGGGTAATAAATAAAGCCCTATTATCCCATAAGACATCCTCTATTATCAGCACTTTACCGTTGAAATTAGCCACTATGTTTTGAAAGAAAAGCCTTTTAAAGTCAACTTTGATAGAATACGCTTTCATTTTTAAAAAAATTAACAACGAAGTACCAACACTAAACGGTCGTTATTTTGGGACTAATCTCGCAAAATGGCTTGAAGAGATGTTTAAAATCGGTACAATTTTTATTTATTTCACATGACAAAGCCATAATGAAAATCCTCAAACAGCAAATGGGAGCAACCATCAACAATGCGAGTGTTTCGCGACAGGTTGCTGTAAATATTAAAAATACGCTAAAACAGGGAGATAAGCGCTAATGGATAAAGAAACATTAAGAATTATTATCTTTTTAATTGGTGTCTTAACGGTTATCGGGATGATTGCGTGGAGTTTTTTACAGCATCAAAAAGATGAGCGTGATTTTAAAGCCTTTGACGAAACAAAAACCGATGGAAAAAGCCCGTCAACTGAAAAAAATCATACCTTTGATGTTATTTCATCCGTTTTGAAAAAAACCTCTGAAATGATCACGGATCCATTAAAAAATCCCGCATCATCCACTCAAAAGGTACGCCTTTCGCCGCCCCCATCGCTGGATTTATTTCAGCTATCCATTATTTCCCCCACTGATAAAGGTTTTAGCGGTGAGGATATTTTTAGTATTTTGGATAATGTTGGCTTAAAATACGGTAATTTACAAATTTTTGAGCGCATTGATGGCAATAATATGGTTGATTTTGCCGTTGCGAATATTGTAAACCCTGGTGTTTTTCCAAAAGGCGATTTAAAGGATTTTTCCTGCCCTGGTTTATCTTTTTTTATGCAACCGAAGCAAGTCTCACATCCGAGTGAAGTCTTTGAAGACTTTATCCGAACGCTTAACTTTGTTGCCTTAAAACTAGAAGGTGAAATGAAAGATCATTTACACCACCCACTTACCGATGAATATTTACAACAAATTCGTCAAGATTTATCCAAAATGGGATAAGCTAATCCGCAAAAATACACCCGACAATATTCGTCTTTTTGTCGGGTACTATTGACACTAAGATCGACGATTTTTTTTACGTTGTCCTTTTTTCAATGCTTTTTGTGCCTGAATCACGGTTAACTCAAGCATTTCCTGCTCAATCATAGTAGGAGTTTCATAACTTATTTTCCCTAATTTTCCTGCACGTAATTCAGCCAATAATATCTTTGCTGTTTTATCAAAGTCTATTTGTTTTCCTACCCGTAAACAGCCTCGTTTTCGACCAATAGCCTCCATCACCTCAAGCTCTGTTTCTGGCGCGGTTTCAAAATTATACCGTTGCTGTAAGCATTCTGGATACCGTTGTAATAAATAATCAGCGGCAAAAAAAGCCACATCATCATGACGAATAGCCGTATCTTTAATCGCCCCTGTCACCGCCAAACGATAGCCGCTGTTTTTGTTTTCAACATTTGGCCACATCATCCCAGGGGTATCAAATAAAACAACCCCATTTTTTAAATCAATCCGTTGCTGTTGTTTGGTAACCGCTGGCTCATTCCCCGTTTTTGCGATCATACGATTCGCTAATAAATTAATTAAGGTTGATTTCCCAACATTTGGAATCCCCATAATCAGTACATTAATAGTTCTATCCTTGGCCTTTAATGGCAACATTTTACGGCAAAGACTCGGAATTTGACGGGCTTTTTCGGGATGAAATTGGCTAATTGCTAGGGTTTTAACCCCCCGTTGTTGTTCAAAATAATTTTGCCATTGCAACGTGAGTGCATCATCAGCAAGGTCTGATTTACTCAGCAATTTAATACAGGGTTTATCACCGCGTAATTTGGCTAATATTGGGTTTTCACTGCTAAAAGGTAGCCGTGCGTCAATAATTTCAATGACTAAATCAACCTGTGATATGGTTTTTTTTATTTCTTTTCCAGCCTTATACATGTGGCCTGGATACCATTGGATTTGCATTTTTAAAAATAAAATTCGTTTAAAAACCGATACTATAAACCTAAAAACCGATTAAGATTGATTTTCATGGGGAGGGATACGTCCAATACCTTCAATAAAACGCTCAATTTCATCGGTTAACACCAGCAATTTAGACTCAATACCCCGTTGATTTTTCTTTTTTAATTGTGTTTCTAGTTCACCCGCAACATTTGACAAGGCTTTTGCACCGAGATTAGCCCCAACCCCTTTTAAAGTATGTGCTTTCATTGTTGCCCCTTTAAAATCACTGTCTTTAATTTTTTGTTTAATTTCATCAAAACTGTCTTTGTGTTCTTGAATAAACATTTCTAAAAGTTTCATATACAACTTTCTATTTTCTCTTAAACGCAGTAAACCTTCTTGAAAATCAATGCCTGCAATTTTTGGAAAAGTATCGACGGTTTTTTTCTTGATAACAATGGTTTGTTTAATGGGCTGTGATAGCTTTACATTGCCTAAATATTTACCTAAGGTGCTATATAAAAGTTCTGGGTTAATCGGTTTTGCCAAATAATCATTCATTTCTACCGATAAACAACGTTCTTTATCTTCCTGCATAGCATGAGCGGTTAATGCCACAATCGGTAATGTTTTTTTGGTTAAGTATTTGCGTATTTCAATACTTGCTTGATAACCATCCATCACTGGCATTTGCACATCCATTAAGACCAAATCAAAGGTGTGTTTACTTAAAATATCAATGGCCTCTTTACCATTATTTGCAATAGTGACCTTAATCCCCTTTCTTTCTAAAAGTTCACGCGCCACACGTTGATTGATTAAATTATCTTCCACCAATAAAATATGGGCGGCCTGCATTTTTTTAGACAGTTGCTCCCGTTCTGAGACATTTACAACTATGGGTTCAAAATACGGTTTATGATGCAACCTAAAACTCATCGAATCCATTAAATTAACAATGTTTAACGGTTTGTTGAGTATATTTTCAGAGCGCATCAATGGATGGCTTGCGATGATTTTTTCACGCTCCGATGCGGTTGCCATCAATATAATTGCACTTAATTCATCGGCTGTTTTTTGAGAAAAAAGCACCCTATCTTTTGAATTTAAACAATCCCAATTAATGAATACTATTTCATTGCTTGAACATTTTTTTATGACAGACAAAGTCGATAGGGTTGTTAATGAGATATTAAGCTCATCAAAATAAGATTTAAAAATAGTTTGATAAATATCATGCGTATCCAGCACAAAAACCTTTAAATGTTCAATGCTTTTCTGATAACAAGCCAACCTATTCAATGGTTCTCTCATACTTTTCATTAACGTCAATGAAAAATAAAAACGACTACCTTGATTTAATTGCGACTCAAACTGAATATGCCCGCCCATTAAATGCACTAATTTTTGACTAATTGCCAACCCTAAGCCTGTTCCACCATACTTTCGAGTAATCGACATATCAGCTTGAGAGAATGAATTAAACAGGTTTTCTCCATATTTTTCATCAACACCTACGCCTGTGTCTGACACTGAGAATAAGAGAGTGGCTTCCTTATCAAGCGCTTCAATACGCTCTATTGCAATCACTACCTGCCCTTTCTCGGTAAATTTAATTGCATTACTTATTAAATTCATCAGTACTTGCGACAACCGAATATCATCGAAAACAAAATAACCATCAAGTGATAAAGGGTATTTAAAAATCAACTCTAAGCCTTTTCCATGGGCTTTATCTGCAAATATTTCAAGCTGTTGCAAAAAATCCGCTAACGTAAATTCGGCTTGATCCAGTTGCAAATTACCCGATTCTATTCTTGAAAAATCTAAGGTATCATTAATAACATTGAGCAACCACGAAGCCGAGGTTTCAATCGTTGTTAAATAATTACGTTGAGTGTCGGTTAAGTTGGTCTTTAAAGCAAAACGATTCATATTAATAATCGCATTCATCGGTGTGCGAATTTCATGACTAATATTGGTCACAAAGTCACTACGTGCTTGATTCGCTTCTTGCGCATTTAATAATGCTTGTTCCAGTTCAAAGCTCCCTTGTTGAAGCTGACTTTCTAATGATTTTTGATTTAAATAAATATGAGAGAATAAGGTATTAAAGCTTTCCGTTAAATTTCCAATCACATCTTTATTATAGATAGTGGCTTGAGTTAATTTTTGTGGATTTTCCAGCGCTTTTTTAATAGTTTTATCCAGCGCTATAATTGGATAAAGCATTTGTGGAATAAATTTTCGAGCGCTCAGTAAAGTGATGATTAAAAATAAAAAAGCAATCGATATGATAAGAGCCAAGTCTTGTAATTGCTCTTGGTAAAACAGGTTAAAATTAACTTTAACCTTCATTCTTCCTTGGCGAATCATCGCAGGTTGTAATTCAACTCCATGTAAGTTTGTCTGTGCATATGAAAAAGGAATTTTAATAATTTCAGAGGAAGGTAAAAAATCAAACATGAATATGTTTGGAAGCTCACCTTTATACAGCGCATAGTTGGAATCTCCTTCAACAGAAATAAGCGCATATTCCACTTTAGGAGAGTCTTTAAACGATTGAATAAGCTCATTAATACGTCTAGAATCATCGCTATAAATGGACTGTTTTGCCGTCGCAATAATAATGTTTGCTTGTACTTTTATATTTTGAGTTAAGTGTTTTTTATTGAGATAACTATTGGCGATAGATAAAGCGATGACCATAAAAAATAAAGCCAGCCCTAGTGTGGTTAGAATAAGGCGTTTAATTTTAATATCTATGGGGGAATTATAAAATGATGTCATAATTTAAAACTAATATGTTATTAAATAAAATAATGCAATAAAAAATAAAATATTTATTAAATGCATTATTTAAAAATATATTAAAATAAATAGGATAATTAGACTAAGATGTAGCACTTTAAAATATACATGAACCCTCTTAGGGTAAGCAAATAAATTACTTAAAAACCACTGATATGCCACAATTATTACTTTTTTAATGAGATATTTGCCCTATGATGCCAAAGGATAAGAAATGATGGAAATTAAAGATAAATCAATTGAGCTTTTTTTAGAAGAATTGGCCAGTAAGTCCGCAACCCCAGGTGGAGGCAGTGTCGCTGCTATGATGGGTGCGCAATCAGCGGCTTTAACCAGTATGGTTTGTCACTTAACGCTGGGAAAACCTGCCTACGTAACGGTCAAAGAAGAGATACAGATGTTGCTCTCTCAATCAGAGCAATTACGCGCAGAATTAACGTTAATGATTAAAGAGGATATTGATGTCTTTAATAAAATTATGGACTGCTACCGTTTACCTAAAACCACAGCGGAAGAAAAAATAGAACGCAGCGCACAAATCCAAATCGTTTTAAAAGAAGCAACGTTAGTTCCTTTAAAATGTGTAAAAGCGTGTGTGGAAGCCATTGAATTAAGCCGAATTGCTGCTGATAAAGGCAGTTTAGCCGTGGTAAGTGATGCAGGCGTTGCCGTTATTGCCGCTTATGCAGGCCTAAAAAGTGCCACTTTAAATGTTTATATTAATACTAAAAACATCAAAGACACGCAGTTTACGACTGAAAAGCTCGCCGAACTGGACGTGCTATTGAAAGGTACTGATGAAACCACACAAAAAATTTATCAAATCGTTGAGAAAAAACTATAACATTCACCAATATTAGAGGTAAAGGTAAACATGAAAAATTTTAAATGGGCGGGGCTCTTGGTCGTCATGTTGTTAAGTGCTTGCACGGAAGACCAACAAAATCAATTTTCTAGGAAAGCGGTTGAATATTTAGATGGCAGTTATAAGATAACCTATGCGAACGGCTCTACCTTAAAATCATGGATTATTAAAGAAGGTAAAGTTACATCAAATCCTAAAGGCTATTATTACTTTTGGGATGAAAATAAACATTATGTACAAACCCCCATTGAAAATACTTTTATTGAAGAGCTTAAATAAGTTTTAGCGCTTATCTCCGTTTAAAACAATCACACATAAAAAAACCACTTACCTTTCAGTAAGTGGTCTTCTTTCGATCAATAAAGGTTTTTACTGAGCTTGTACATTTGCCGCTTGTAAACCTTTAGGGCCTGTCTCTACATCATAGATTACAGCTTGCCCTTCGTTTAAAGTTCTAAAGCCATCGCCTGAGATTGCTCTGAAATGTACGAATACATCTTCACCACCATCTTCAGGAGAAATAAAGCCAAAACCTTTTGATTCGTTAAACCACTTTACAGTACCAGTTGCCATTTTTGAAATCCTCAAAATATATAAAATAAAAAAACTGTGCAGAACGCATAATAGGTTTTCAAGATGTTTTTAGAAAACCAACTTGAGAAAATGGAAATTCTGGAAACAAAATTCTTAATTACGCTGTATTTTTTGCATATTCCGTACAGATGCTAATTTTACCAGAGTATTCGCCTATAAAAATAGCTATTATGTGTATATTACGAATAAATGATTATATTTTAGTAAATGGTAATATTCCTATACCTCAAATACATCGCATAATAAACACCATCGAGCCTTGCCATTAAAATTCATGAGATCACCTAAAAATAACGTTTTATGCTCCCTCATCATGGCTTTAAAATAAACTAACCTGTTTTTTCTAAGCGTCTTTTTTCAAACGCGGCTAATTGTTCGGTCGTCGCTTTCAGCTGAAACTTATCTTTCCATTCGCTATAAGGCATTCCATAAACCATTTCGCGGGCTTTTTCGCTATCAAGCGTGATATTTTTTTCTAATGCCGCCGATGTGAGCCATTTAGCCAAGCAATTTCGGCAAAAATCCGCTAAAATCATAAGATCAATATTTTGAACATCTGTATGTGTTTGTAAATGCGCGACTAAGCTCCGAAAAGCCGCTGCTTCTAGTTCTGTTTGTGTTTTTTGATCCATAATATTTCCTTAAAAGGCGGTATTTTATCAGAAACACCCCTCTAGTCATCGACAATTCCATGTAAAAAAAGATGCTTTTATTTGAATTTTATGGAAATTGTCCCCATCATAGTTATCAAAATTTTCGCTATTATTTTATAAGTTTATGAAGCAAGTATTTGAATTTATCCCCATCATTTTATTTTTTATTACTTATAAAATGTATGATATTTATACCGCAACGGCGGTGGTTATTGGCGCGACCATTTTACTAGTGATTTTTAATTGGTTTAAATACGGTAAAGTGGAAACCATGCAATGGGTGACCTTAGGGTTAATCACAGTGATGGGGGGTGCCACGCTTTACCTGCAAGATGAGCAATTTATTAAGTGGAAACTATCTATTATTGAATGGGCCTTTGGCGCAGCTTTTTTAGGCAGCCAATTTTTTGGAAAACAGCCTTTTGTACAGAGAATGATGGGGTCAGCCTTAGAGTTACCTGATGCCATCTGGAAACGTTTAAATTTAATGTGGGCTTTTTTCTTTACCAGTGTCGGCTTTATTAATCTTTATGTGATGAAAAACTATACGACCGATGACTGGGTTATGTTCAAAACGTTTGGTGTCCCGTCTTTAATGGTTGTTTTTATTTTATTGCAAATTGTCCTTTTATATAAATATATGCCACAAACAGACTCAAAATCGGATGAATAATATGTTATATGCCATTATGAGTACCGATGTAGAAAACAGTTTACCCAAAAGAGAATCAGCTCGTCCTGAACACCTAGCGCGTCTGCATGATTTACAAGCGCAAGGACGACTCATTTTAGCGGGTCCTCATCCTATCATTGATAGTAATAGCTCTGAGGCCATTGGTTTTAGTGGCAGTTTAGTGGTAGCTGAATTTGAAACCTTAGAAATGGCAAAAGCGTGGGCGGATGCCGATCCTTATATAAAAGCTGGGGTTTATTCTCAGGTAATTGTTAAACCCTTTAAACAGGTACTACCAAAATGATGACAGATATAATACAACAAAAATTACAGAGTGCTTTAAGTCCTCAACTCTTAGAAGTTTTAGACAACAGCGCAGCGCATGCAGGACATAAAGGCGCTCAAAAAGGCGGCGGACATTTTCATGTCACTATCGTTAGTGAAGCCTTTGATGGTCGTACGTTAGTCCAACGTCACCAACTTATTTATCAAGCGTTAGGGGCTATGATGCAACACGACATTCATGCTCTTGGTATTAACGCATTAACCCCTTCAGAACACTCATAAAGGCTAATTTTCATGAAAAAAACACTTATTATTCCCCTTTTGTTGGCGAGCAGCTTTCTTCTCGTTGCTTGCGATCAATCCTCAGAGCCTACGGTTAAAAAAGAAAATGCAGTTGCGGTGGTTAATGGAACCTACATCAGCAAAAGTACCTTAGAAACGTTATCAAAAGAAATTCAACAACGCAGTCATGGCCGTGAATTTCCTAAAAAACAACTGCTCGAAGAGTTAATTCAGCGTGAATTGTTAGTACAAGATGCAAAACAAAAGAAATTAGGTCAAAAAGAAGAAACCGCCGCGCGGATTCGAATGGCAACCCGTTCTTTATTATCACAAGCGACCTTGAAAGATTATTTAAAAACAAGCCCTGTCACCGATACCGATATTAAAGCGGAATATGACAAAGAAGTCGCTAAAACGTCTGGCGTTGAATACAAGGCACGTCACATTCTTCTTAAAACAGAAGAAGATGCTAAAGCCGTACTTGAATCATTAAAAGCGGGTGCAAACTTTAAAGAATTAGCGATTAAAAAATCAACGGGCCCTTCTGCCCCTCAAGGCGGTGATTTAGGCTGGTTTGTTGAAGGTCAAATGGTTAAAGAATTTACTGAAGCGGTTAAAACCTTAGAAAATGGAGCTTATACAAAAACCCCTGTTAAAACTCAATTTGGTTTTCATATCGTTTTAAGAGAAGATTCTCGTGAACAAACACCCCCACCATTTGATTCAATTAAAGAACAATTACGTCCTCAATTAGAGCAAAAGAAAATTCAATCCATGCTTGAAAATTTACGTGAAAAAGCCAAGGTTGAAATTTTAATTCCATTGGATGAGCCAAAAACAGATGTTCCAGCGGCACCTACAAAAACAGCAGCAGAAGCAGCGGCGACCGCAACACCTGCCGCATCAGAAGCGCCTAAGATAGAAAAAACACCTGTGACCGCAACACCTGTTGCAACTGAAACCCCTAAAAAAGCAGAAGAAGCCCCAAAAGCGGCTGAATAAACGCTTTCAATAACCCGCTAGAGTTATCCATTACGTCGATGGCTCTAGCGTTTAAGTGGCTCAGAAATCAATTGATCGACTCGCTGAAACCCTCTCGGTAACAACGCCCCTCTTTTTGCGCGGGTTGAATAATAACGCTCAATATCGATGGCTTTTAACATTAAATGCCGTTTCCCTGAAATAATTTTTAACGGCTGAGTCGCATCGGCTAATAAGGTCATTAATTTAATCGCATCGTTTTTGGCGGTAAAATCTTTGGTCGCAATCTGAATAATTTTATTACCCTTACCTCGTGCTAAGGCAGGCAATTCATCCACCGAAAAAATTAACAACCGCCCCTGCATGGTAATAACCGCCATTAACATTCCCGTCGCTTCAATAGGTAATGCCGATAAAAGCGTTGCATTTTTAGGCAAACTCACCAACGATTTACCTGCTTTATTTTTAGATTGAAACTCTTTTAGCTGCACTCTAAACCCATAACCTGCATCACTGGCGAGTAAATACCAATCCTCTGGTTTTCCGACTAATAATTGCGTAAACGATGCCCCCATTGGCGGATTTAAACGCCCTGTTAACGGTTCGCCTTGACTCCGAGCCGAGGCTAAATTATGTGTTGAGGTACTGTAAATACGTCCCGTGGAATCCAAAATATAAACCGCTTGGGTGCTACGCCCTTTAACCGATTTAAAAAAACCATCGCCTGCACGATAGCTTAAACTGCTGACCTCAATATCATGCCCTTTCGCCGCTCGTATCCAACCTTTTTGAGATAAAATAATCGTTAAAGGTTCATTCGGAATCAAAGCCGTTGTATCAAGCGCATGAGCCGAAGCTCGTTCCACTAACGGTGAGCGCCGCTCATCACCATATTTTTTGGCATCATTGATAATTTCTTTTTTAAGTAAACTTTTCAGTAACCGAGGCGAGTTTACGGTTTTATCCAAATGTTGACGCTCTTTTTCCAGTGCTTGTTGCTC
>JAGLEW010000009.1 GCA_023144875.1 Methylococcales bacterium | reverse complement strand
AAATGCCTTTAAACGGTATTATGTCTGAACCCGTAAAATGGCTTTTCGGCTTTAATTGGGGCTTACATGCCTTGGTATATATTTTGGTCGCTTTTTGTATGCCACTGATATATGGTTCTTGGAAATTTGTAGGGTTTCATTATTTAATTGGACCTTTTATTTCCGATGTATTAACCGATGATCCCAATGAATATGCCGCTGTGTGGTGTTTATTTTCCATTGCGTTATGTGTTTCGGTGATTAAAACCCCCATTCGTAAATATTTACACGTTGAGACATGGCCGTTTTATAAAACCAAGCCGTCTTAATTTTTTGAGGTGTGATGATAGCCTACCACTCGATTGACCTCGGATTTAGAGCCTAAAATTAAGGGGACACGCTGATGTAAACTCGTTGGCGTGATCCCTAAAATAGGTTCGTTTCCTGTTGAGCTTACTCCCCCCGCTTGTTCAACGATAAAACTCATCGGATTCGCTTCATATAATAATCGTAATCGACCCGATGTTGATTTATGCGAATCCAAAGGATACATAAAAATACCACCGCGCATTAATACCCGATACACTTCTGCGACTAATGAGGCAATCCAGCGCATGTTAAAATCTTTGTCTCTTACGCCTGATTTTCCTTGAAGGCATTCCTCGACATAGCGTTGCACAGGCGCTTCCCAAAAGCGTTGGTTTGACATATTAATCGCAAATTCAGCGGTTTCTTCAGGAATAGTAATTTTAGGGTGCGTTAGTATAAATTCACCAATATCAGGGTCTAAGGTAAAGCCATCAACCCCTTGCCCTGTGGTTAAAATCATCATTGTGGACGGGCCATATAAAACAAAGCCTGCACACACTTGTTCAGAACCTTTTTGAAAAAAATCTTGCTCGGCAACGTCCTTTTTTTTATCCCCTTGGTAACGAAGAATTGAAAAAATAGATCCCACCGTTAAATTTAAATCTATATTAGACGAGCCATCCAAAGGATCAAATAAGGCTAAATAACTTCCTTTCGGCTGATTGCTAGGAATTTGAAGCGGATGTTCCATTTCTTCGGACAGCATACCCGATAAATGCCCCGTCCAATTTAACGCCTCTTCCATGATTTCATGACTGATAATATCTAGTTTTTTTTGTACTTCCCCTTGTATATTTTCAGAATCTGCATCGCCCAACATACCCATCAACGCGCCTTTATTGACAAGGTGGGATATTTTTTTGCAGGCAAGCGCAATATCATTTAATAACAAACTAAAATCAGCCTTATTATTCGACGATTTGCGTTGTTGTTCAATGATAAATTGGGTGAGGTTGATCGAATGAGTCATCGTATTTTTTAAACGTGATAATTAAAAATTGTAATCATAATCCATGATTAAAGGCGCATGATCTGAGAAGCGTTGTACTTTATAGATAGCGCTGGCTTGCACCTTATCCTTAAAATGTTTGCTGACAATCTGATAATCAATCCGCCATCCCGTATTATTTTTCCACGCTTGACCTCGATTTGACCACCACGTATATTCATCGGGTTGTTGATCTAACAATCGAAAGGCATCAAACCATTGACCGCTGGAAAATAAAAGATCCAACCATGCGCGTTCTTCAGGCAAAAAACCCGAATGTTTTTTATTACCGCGCCAATTTTTTAAGTCGGCTTCTTTATGGGCAATATTCCAGTCCCCTGCAATTATATAATCACGTCCATCTTTTGCTAGCGTTTCTAAATAAACCGCAAAGCGTAATAAAAATTTAAATTTAATCGCTTGGCGTTCAGTGCTTGCAGAGCCTGAGTGCATATATAAGGAAATGACGCTTAAGCTTCCAAAGCGGGCTTCAATAAAACGTCCTTCTGCATCCACATCATGCCAGCCAATTCCTTTGATGACTTCATCGGGTGCTATCTTGCAATAAAGTGCGACACCACTGTAGCCTTTTTTGACCGCATCGTGATAAAAACAGTGATAACCTTCAGGGTGAAAAGTCTCCGCCGTGAGCTGTGATTCTTGGGCTTTGGTTTCTTGAATGCAAACCACATCGGCATTTTGGGTTGAAAGCCATGGAAATACGCCTTTGCGCTCTGCAGCACGAATGCCATTGGCGTTTAAAGTAATGATACGCATTATTAATTGATAGTTGCGGTTTGAAGAAGGAAAAAGTATTATACGGGGTTACCCATCAATTTTGTAAACCCATTTAAGACATTATTACGCATTATGAAACCAGAAATCCATCCTGAATATAAACAAATTACGGTCACTTGTGGTTGTGGAAATAGCTTTGAAACAGGCTCTGTTTTAGCAAAAGACCTGAGCATAGAAGTCTGTTCTTCGTGTCACCCTTTTTACACAGGCAAACAACGTGTTGTCGATACGGCAGGTCGCGTGGATAAATTCCGTAAACGATTTGGCAAATAATTTTTTTAAACGATGGATACTTAATCGTTTAATCATTATCTAACAAAACTTTTTTTGGAAACTGAATGTCAAAAGACAGTATATCCATTGTATACAACGGCAGTGGTAAAGAACTAAAAATTCCTCTTTTAATGGGAACCCTTGGAACACCAACCCTTGATATTGGAAAATTAAACAAAAAGCTGGGAATATTTACGTATGATCCAGGTTTTGTTTCAACCGCAAGCTGTAAAAGTGATATTACGTTCATTGATGGCAATAAAGGCATGCTTTTATATCGTGGCTATCCTATTGAGCAATTGGCCAAACAAAGCACTTTTTTAGAAGTCTCTTATTTGTTAATGAATGGCGATCTTCCAAATAAAGAAGAGTTGTTTAAGTATTCAGATGAATTAAACCATCATACTATTTTACATGAATCCCTGAGTGGTTTTTTTAGTGGGTTTCAGTACGATGCACACCCGATGGCAATGATGGTTGGTGTTGTGGGGTCATTATCGGCGTTTTATCACAGCCAATTAAACATGGAAGACCCCGAACATAGGCGCGTTTCTGCGATGCGATTATTGGCTAAAATGCCAACGATTGCCGCCGCTTGTTATCGTCATTCTGTGGGTTTACCGCAAGTTTATCCACGATTAGATTTGGGTTATTGCGAAAATTTTCTTAACATGATGTTTTCACGACCAGGACAAACTTATAATGAGCAAAATAATGATATTGACCCTGTCACTGTTGACGCTTTAAATTTATTATTTATTCTTCATGCCGATCATGAGCAAAATGCCAGTACCTCTACGGTACGTTTAGCAGGAAGCACAGGGGCAAACCCTTACGCATGTATTGCCGCAGGTATTTCAGCCTTGTGGGGGCCTGCACATGGCGGTGCGAATGAAGCCGTCTTAAAAATGTTGGCAGAAATTGGAACCGTTGATAATATTCCAAAATATTTAGCAAAAGCCAAAGATAAAAATGATCCTTTTCGACTCATGGGCTTTGGTCACCGTGTTTATAAAAACTTTGACCCTCGTGCGACCATTACCCGCGATACTTGTCATGCGGTCTTAGATCGTTTTCCAAGTGATGATCCCTTGTTTGAACTGGCGTTAGCTTTAGAAGAACATGCGTTAAAAGATGATTATTTCATTGAGAAAAAATTATACCCAAACATTGATTTTTATTCAGGAATAATTTACCGAGCGCTGAAAATTCCTGAAAATATGTTTACCGTCATGTTTGTAATCGCAAGAACCGCAGGCTGGGTTTCTCATTGGTTGGAAATGATGGATGAACCAACGCATAGAATCAGTCGTCCGAGACAGCTTTATACAGGCTATGACAAACGAAATTACCCAACAAAAAATACTTAAATAGAATAAACACTTGCGAAAATATCAAGGGTTTAGTAGAATTCTCGCTCTTTAATATAGCCTTAACATAAATTAAACTAATAATGAAAACATTTAGTGCAAAACCAGCAGAAGTTAAGCGCGATTGGTATGTAATTGATGCAGAAGGGAAGACCCTTGGTCGACTTGCCACAGAAGTTGCGCGCCGTCTTCGCGGAAAACATAAACCTGAATATACGCCACACGTAGATACAGGGGATTATATTATTGTCATCAATGCAGAAAAAATCGGTGTTACAGGCAATAAAGAACAAAACAAAATATACTATCACCATACTGGCTATGTTGGTAATATGAAATCTGTTACTTTAGGAAAATTACGCAAAACGTTCCCAGACCGTATTATCAATACCGCGGTTAAAGGAATGCTCCCTAAAAATCCATTGGGTCGCGCTATGTTTAAAAAGTTGAAAGTCTACGCAGGCACAACCCATGAGCATCAAGCACAACAACCTAAAGTTTTAGAATTTTAACAGGATAAAATATGGCAACTCAATATTATGGAACAGGTCGACGTAAAAGTGCAATTGCACGCGTTTATGCCGTCTCAGGTTCGGGTAAAATCACCATCAACAAACTTCCGATTGAAAAATATTTTGGTCGTAAAACGGATCAAATTTTAGCGGAACAACCGCTTGTTTGTGTTGAAAAAATGGCCGACTTTGATCTTAACATCTTTGTAAAAGGGGGCGGCCCATCAGGACAGGCAGGCGCAATTCGACATGGTGTCGCACGCGCATTAATGGACTTTGATGAAACCTTACGTCCTGCACTTAGAAAAGCAGGCTATGTAACCCGTGATGCGCGTCAAGTTGAGCGTAAAAAGATTGGTTTACATAAAGCGAGAAAACGTCCTCAGTACTCAAAACGTTAATCGGCTTAATTTTCCACGGACTGGAACAAGAAAAGGGGAGTATTTATATAAATACTTCCCTTTTTTAGGTTAAGTGCTCATAGCGTGTCTAAGTGCTGGTATTTAACTAAGCCGCAATTGACATTTTTTCAATTAAAAGTGAGCCTGTCCGAATATTACCTTGATAGTCAGTATCATTACCTACGGCAACTAAGTTTTTATACATATCCTTTAAATTAGCGGCAATG
This sequence comes from Methylococcales bacterium, assembly GCA_023144875.1. Classification (GTDB taxonomy): domain Bacteria; phylum Pseudomonadota; class Gammaproteobacteria; order Methylococcales; family Methylomonadaceae; genus WTBX01. The sequence continues at coordinate 74 of JAGLEW010000009.1, read as the reverse complement.
GTAATTTCATCGACAGGGTATAAAATTTCGCCATTTTCCACCCAAAAACCTGCGGCACCGCGAGAATAATCCCC
>JAGLEW010000089.1 GCA_023144875.1 Methylococcales bacterium | reverse complement strand
TGGAAAGGATTTGATCATTGGTTATTTTTATTAACCTTATTATTACCTGCGGTTTTAATTTATAAACGCCCAAAATGGCAAGCGGTTGATCAATTCAAACCCGCCTTTCATGAAGTATTAAAAATAGTCACCGCTTTTACCGTTGCTCATTCTATAACGTTAAGTTTAACCATATTGTGCAATTTAGCCTTGCCAAGTAATACCATTGAAAGTTTAATTGCACTGTCGGTGATTATAGTTGCATTAAATAACCTTTACCCTTTTATGAATCAACGGCGTTGGGCATTAGCGTTTGGTTTTGGTTTATTACATGGATTTGGGTTTGCAGGTGCATTAATAGAATTGGGCTTATCACAACAACTATTAGGCTTTAGTTTAATAGGGTTTAATATTGGGGTGGAATTAGGACAGTTAGCCATTGTGCTGGGCTATTTTCCATTCGCCTATTACTTACGTCACCGTTTTATTTATCAATGGTTTTTTCTACGTATCGGTTCAATCAGTGTTGCCTTACTTGCCTGTTTCTGGTTGTTCGAGCGTATTTTTAATATCACCTTCATATCTTAAACTCATTAGGAGAAATATTATGCGTCTTATCAAAACTTTACTTAAAATCAGCGTTTTTTGTTTTAGCTTGTCAGTCATGCCTTTACAAGCCGAGCCTGCGATTTATGATGACAGTCAATTACAATTAGAATTACCCTCCGTCGCCGTGGTTTCTGGCGGTAAAGTACAAGGGTACTTTTCAGTAAGTTTACAAGTCTTAGCGGATTCTAATAAAAACTTTACCGTGTTAGACAATGCTTATGCAACGGCTTTATTTGGTCCCGTACAAAGTTTGCCCATTACTAAAAATCGTTCGGCAACCTATGATCAAGACAGCAAACAACTGACAATTCCAGCCTTTTCACTTAAAAATGCAGCCAGTGGCACGCCAACAAGTGCTTTAAACTTACGGGTTTTAACGACTTTAGATAATGCCTATATATTAGGCTTGTGATTTTTTATAATCGTCTCTAATTTTCAAACGATTAGGGGCGTCAATATCTTTGCTAATTTAAAAAAGGTATTGATTAGATGCCAAGTCCCGATAGATAAACAAAGCAGCTTTAAACAGTTCTATTTGGAAATAGGGGCGTTATGTTGACACATAGAGGCAATTTAACAAGTTAATGCCTTTAACAGCACGGTTAACCGTATGATCAAAGTGCCAAGAAATTAAGTTATTTTCGTTGCTCTTCTGTTAGGGGGTTACAAATTTCATATTCTTTGACCAAAAATGACAATATTATATCACTATATATTTTTTGTTTAACTACTTGGAATGATCTTAGGAGGATAAGTGAGTTGAAGCAAGTTAATAATGGATTATTTTAGCAATAAGTAACGTTAAAATGATATTTTTTAGAAGGTTATGGATGATACATTTTGGAATAAACTTGTTATACAAGCATTTCAGTTTTTAAGCGTTTTAAATCTTGTTTTAATTGTTTTATTTGTTGTTTTTGAGCATTTATAATTTGAGTTTGTTGTAACTCAAAACTTTCAAGCTGACCGAGTGGTTTTAAATTTATTTGCTGGGTCAGTTTTGAGGTGTGAGATAACATATGAATATCACCATAAAAAATTTTTCTCATTTTATCCGTGGTATTTGGATGAGAAATTAATGCCCAAAAAGTTCCTATTAAGTCCACGGTTTCAAAAACATTAATCCATTCTTCCTCTAATTTATTTGCGGTCATTTTGAGTGTTTTTTTGATGATACTCGAGAATTTTTTATCCAAATAACGCTGTATTTTTTTACTGCAAACATTGTTAGAACCCATAACCGTCACCACATGGGTGTGAATATCATAGGGTTTATAATTATGGCAATCTACATTTAAAGAATGCAGGAGTTTTTTAATTTCCTCAAGCGTAAGACATGTTCCGATAACCGTGCAATGGTAAACATGATCTAATTGCCATAATTTTATTCTCATCCCATCCATTTCCATACTTTTTTTGGTATGAATTGACGGATGATAAGTACACATTGAATGGACTTATTTAAGATTTAGCACTGGTGTTTAAATTATCGTGATGTTGGTAACGTTGCATTATCGTGTCCCACTGAATTTGCAATTGAATAAAGATAGGTCGCCATTCACCAAGCTCCATCATTGAAGAGGATTCTAATAAAGCATTCATATGGCGATTGATTTTTTTAGCCACTTCTTCACAAGGGTGCATCGCATAGCAGGTCATTAAATTACAAATAATACTAATCAAGGTTGGTAAATTAGCGGCTAATTTTTTAGTTTTTTTAGTTGATGTGTATGTAGTAGTCATTTTCTTAAACCTTTTAGTGATGTGATTTGTTTTAGTTCCATTTTTAAACTAGGCTGTGTATGACTGTAAATGATTGGTCGTTCTTCTAACCATGCAAGAAGTTTCCAATGCTCTGAAAGTCGTCTAAATTGACAGCGTGTTTTAATGTTCTTTATATAATGAGGCGCGGCTAAGAGCGTGTTAATATGCGTAGCAACCGCTGCCGCTGTTTGTTGATCAGGTAAAGTAAGATACAGCCGAATAAGTAGAGGTATTTTTGCCTCAATATTTTTTGGTGCATCATTTTCTTTAATGGTAAAAAGAGGAAATGGGTTATTACTCACATTAACTCTCCTGATTGAATACTTTTAGCCTGAGAAGAAATTGCTGTATCACCCTTCTTTTTTCTAAGAAGTGATGTTTTTAGGCAAATACTTTTAAGTTGTTGTTTTGAGTAGTTGTCTAAGCAGTACAGGTCTTCTATACAAATTTGGTGTTGTGCGAAAAGTATCCATACTTTTTCACTGTCTATTTCTATACGAATAGTGTTGCGATTTTTTTCATGAGAAAAAGCAACACGATTATGGTTATTTTTCATATCGTAAAGTGTATTCTTCAAGATGGATTTTTGAATTTTTATAAAAAATTCGTAGAGAAGTGCTAATGGCTGTTTTCTTTGATACATTTTAGACTGGCTCCTAGTTATGGCTCTAATGTTAATGCGAATAATTCTCATTTATAATAATAGAGGATTAGAGCCGTCTTTTCAAGGATAAATCAATAAAACTCTATGGAAAACTGAGCGTTTGAATAATTAAATATAAAAACTGCTAAACTAGGATGTTCGGGACAGTTCATTTAATCGGGATGTTTATGGCATTGATTTATTATTATAATACCTTGAAATTAAACGATAAAGTCAATTTAAAACGATTAAATGTGTATGAAAAAAGGCGTTTTAGTGCAAATTTTTGGGCAACAGTAGAAGAGGTTTTAAAATGAAAATTAAGTACAGCATAGGTTTTAGAATTTTTTTTAAAATTTGTTGGTATCTGGCTTTTTTTTTAGCGCTGGGCTATATTGGCATTTTAATGTTTTCTATACAAAATAGCGGAATGATCGTGGTAACGGGGGTATTTTTACTGGCTTTAGTGGTTCAGGTTAATATTGTATATGTGAGCAGAAAACACTTTATTGAAAAAACACATCCAATTGGTCAAATAATAACCATGTTAATTGCGTATACATTCGGTGTTCCTTTTGTGTTAGTGGGTGGATGTATGATTATCCTATCGGGGATAGGCGTTCATTAGTGTATTCTGAGCCTAAAAGTTGAATCCCCGTTCCGCCTAGACCACAATAACCTTCTGGATTTTTCGCTAAATATTGTTGGTGGTCATTGTCGGCATAATAAAAAGGCGGTGCAGGGAT
>JAGLEW010000088.1 GCA_023144875.1 Methylococcales bacterium | reverse complement strand
TTGTAAAACGTGCTCGGATAACCATTGTGCGCCTGAGGTGTAGGCTAATCCTTGGTTTAATACCGCTTCGACTTCGTCATTTCCGCGTGAGAGCGCATTGCCAATAATCACTAAATCAGGTTTTTGCGCTAAATTTTCAGCGTGGTAGCCTGACATTAACTGAATCCCTTGTTCGGCTAATTGCGTACTCATGGGGGGATATACATTTTGATCCGAACCGCTCACCGTGTGACCTAGTTCGCGCGCAATTAAGGCGAGACCGCCCATAAAGGTGCCACAAATACCTAAAATATGAATATGCAAAATATTGATGTCCTATGAAGAGGTTAAAGATAAAAAAATATCTTCAAGTGATTGGGTGGTTAAGGTGTTCATTGCTTGTTGTAAGACTAGCTCACCTTGGTGAATAATTTGGATGTCGGTACAAAATGTTTGTACTTCTGAGAGTAGATGACTGGAGAGAATAATGCCATGATACTGGCTTAAATCAACTAACAATTGACGAATTTCTTTTATTTGAAGGGGGTCTAAACCGACCATTGGTTCGTCTAAGACAATCACTGCAGGTTGATGAATAATAGCCTGTGCAATGCCAATTCGTTGTTGATAGCCTTTGGAAAGTTGTGAAATAAGCCGCTTTGAAACCGTGGTTAAACCACAGTGCTTTTTAACCGTGTGTATTTCTTGTGCAATAAAGGCGTTAGGAATGCGATGTAATTGCGCGCAGTATTCTAAGAACTCATCGACGGTTAGATTTTTATATAAAGGCGGTGTTTCAGGCAAATAGCCTAAATGATGTTTCGCTTCAATGGGGTTTTTAACAAGATCAATACCATTGATTTTAATCGACCCCGAACTTGGGGCTAAATTACCACAGAGCATTTGCAAGGTGGTGGTTTTTCCTGCGCCATTAACCCCTAAAAAACCGACAATTTGCCCTTTTTTTAAGCGAAAGTTTAAATCTTTTACCGCACAATCGCGTCCATAAAAGCGATGTAGGTTATTAACGTCAACAAGGCACGCCATTGTTTAGGCTTTTGAGAGTAAGAATTTTACTTCATCTTGCATTTTTTTACGATGAAAAATAAAGTTTAAACGTGAGCCTCCATATTGTCGCCATAACATGGCTGATCGTACACCTGCTAATAATAAGGTACGAACCCTATTGACGATATGCGCTTGTTGTAAAAACTGTGGATCCCCATTCACCATAATACGAGGCTTGATGGTACTGATGGTATTCGTATAAAGGTCGCCTAAACTGGCTAAGATATTATCATGCGTTATTTCAAAATGTTCCGCTTGGAGTTGCGCTTTCTCAATGCCCCGACGAATGCTTTTTTTCATCGTTGGGTTTTTAGTAAGCTGGGATTCTAAATAGACCAATGACGTTGAATAACGTGCTTGTTCGGTGTTACTAATATCAAAGCCTGTGATTTGTGTTTGTAAAATTTTAAGTCCATATTGAATATTAGGTAAGCCTTGATAGACCTCAAGTATGGAGTCTGGATTCAATTGCAACAAACTATAAACACTAATTTCTAAAGCGTTGGTATCGGTTTTTCCTGTGGTTGCAAGCTCTTGAACCATAGAGGAAACTTGGGCTATTCCTGCTAAAGCAATGACTTGATTGGTTAATGATTTTTGAACAGCCATAAAGTATTAACAACCTTGTTCTGCGGTACATTTTTCAACAGGCTGACTGGATTGTAGCCAATGACTCATACCGTTTGATAAGTGGTGGATATTGTGCATTTTTAATTGTTTGGTCAGTAAATTCCCAACCATGCCTGAACGATTTCCTGATCGGCATACTAATATAATAGGTTGATCTTTATCAATTTGTAATTTTTTTATCGCTTCAAGCCATTTATCAGGGTCGCTCTGACCTTTTTTATCAAAAAATTGTAAGGGGTGGCTTTTGGGGATAATACCTGTGGCCTTCCATTCTTCAGGCGTACGAATATCAACGATTAAGGCTTTTTTTTCCTGTTGAAATTGTTGCAGTTGTTGAGGCGATAATTGCCCTAATTCATTGGCAAAAATATTTAAACTTAAGAGTGTCATAAGGGTACTTAAAAATAATCGGAAAATCATTGTTGTTTAATGGGGCTATCAGGTAAAGTATTCAATGTAACTATTATATAACAGGATACTTAGACATGGGTCGAGTATCACCCTTATTTTGCACGTTTGTTGGAGCATAAAATGTCAAAAGAAATTATCGTAGAAGTCACAGGAATGAAATGTGGCAGTTGTGAAAGTAATGTTGAAGAAAAATTGCAGGCGCTTGATGGGGTTATCAAGGTAAAGGCTTATCATAAAGATGAGGAAATTGAGGTTGAATTTGACCTTGATAAAACCAATCGTGAGGCAATCGAAGCCGTGATTATAAATGCTGGCTATAAAGTATTGGCATGAGGAATGATATTTTTTTTGGCTAATGTAAAAATATGATTGAGCGCCCCTAATAAAAAAGGCAAATCATCAATGCCAAAGCTGTCATTATTTTTACAAAAAGACGCTTCGATTAATTGTCCAAATTCCCAATATTTACCATCAGTGACAATACCATAAATAGCCTGATGGTTATTATTGAGTTTTTGAGCGGTGATTAGTTCGGCTAAACATTGCGCCCAACCTTGTTCGAAGTCATTTTTTTTGGCTTCTACGATCATCAGCAAGGGTAATTCTAAGACCGTTTTACCCAACTCGGAACGTTTTGAGAGCATATAATCAGGTGTGCCATTTAAGGTATTATTATAACGAATAGGTTTTTGAACCCATAAACTACAGTCAGATGAAAAATTTTTATATGCTTCTCGAAGGAGAGGCAAAATAATAAGTTCACATCGCGCCGCTTCGGATGAAAAAGCATCCATTGTTTTCATATTAAAGTCTATATCTTTTAAAAAAGTATCATTTATCGAAACTTTTGACTTTGGAATAAAATCACGTTCATCATATTTTATTTGATACTCTGTTTGAACTTGAGAAAGTGTTTTATAATCACTGAATGACATTTTATCCCTTAATATGGTGCTCTAAATTTTCTTTATTTTAAAATCTTTTGACAGGTTTGGCGATGAGATTATTTTACCCCCATTTTATTTACCCCTTTGTAAACAGGTAATTCCCTATTAGTATGACAGAATCAGTAGAAATCAACGAAATAAGATTATCCATTTTAGGCATGAGCTGTGCAGGCTGTGTCGGCTCTGTTGAAGCGGCAATTTCATCGGTTGAAGGCGTTGTCTCGGTTGAGGTTAATTTTGCCGATCACTCTGCTAATGTTAAAGCAACGGTGAGTCCTGATA
>JAGLEW010000087.1 GCA_023144875.1 Methylococcales bacterium | reverse complement strand
GCGAGGTTTATATTCACTCAAACGTTTGGCAAATTCGGGTTCTTTAGCAAGGCGTAAACCATTGGTGTTAATCATTAAATGCTGAATAGGGCGCTCCCGTACCGCATCTAAAATTTTAAAAAAATGCGGGTGAATGGTTGGTTCGCCGCCTGAAATTTGCAATACATCAGGCTCGCCTTCATTGTTAACGACGGTATCCAACATCGCAATCACTTCCTCTAAGGATGCATGACGACCATGATTAGGGGCAGATTCCGCATAGCAAACAGGGCAACTTAAGTTACATTGTTCAGTCACTTCGACCACACTCACGCAGGAATGCTGCATGTGATCTGGACAAATGCCACAGTCATATGGGCAGCCGTATTCCATTTTGGTATTAAAACGGTCGGGCATTTCAGGCGGTTTGATATAGACTTCACGGCATAAACGGTAATAATCCGCATCATCGCTAATTAAAACCCGTTCCGTATTATGTGCAGGACACCATTTGTCTAAATAAACATTATTTTCTTTGATTAATATTTTTGCTTCAACGGGGCGCAAACAGGTACTACACACTGAAGTGGTGGTGTCGTAGAAAAGGTAAGGTCGGTTTTTACGGCTCATAGGGTTAATCAAAGGCTAAAGAAAGAAGGACGAAAGGCGAAACAATAACACCGCCTAAAATAATAATACCATCTGCGCTAAGGGCTAAAGGGGTTAGTAAAATACGTTTTGTTACTTCAGAAGCGGAAAGGACTTGTTTTTCTATCATGCTAATTTGATAGGTTTTACGTAATTTTAGGGTTTGTGGAATTTCTAGCTCACCAATTAAATAACGGGTTCCTTGTAACTGTCCCTTATAAGTCATCCTGTTTTTTAGCCCCTCATGAGGCTCAAAACCTTTTGATGTTAATAATTGTTTAATATCAGACACGATCGGATAACGTTGGTCACCGATACTAAAAGTGTAAGTTCCTGAAAGTGTTTGATCTGTTTTAATATTAAAACTGGAAAATGTGGCTCTAATTTGGGCTTTGTTTGACCACGTTGAGACAAATTTTAACGTGTCATCGGCAGGAAAAATATAGTGATATTCTTTGCCAATTACAATTAATTTTTTACCATCTTTCGTGATTAAAAAAGAACTAATTTCTTCTTGATAGTGTTGGGTTTGATCTTTATAAACCAGTGGGGTAAAACAAGCACCGCCAAACATTAAAAAAGACAGTGTTAACAGGAGAAGTAAAATTTTTTTCATGGGCATAGGTTTTTCTAAGGTGTATTAATTGTTTGAAACCTTAGATAATTTAACCTATTTAGGCGTTTACTGCTTTAATTTTTAGCCTTATCGGCCTCGGATAATACGATAGACATTCGATAATTCGTAACTTTTATAACGTGCTGGTGTTTTTCGGCGCTCCCCTGCATAACTTAACATAAGCGCCGTTTTATTCGCGTAATTAATCCAGTCTACAAAAATAGCGCTGTGTTCAATGTCATTGTAAGAGTGATTAACATAATATAAAAAATCACCCGATTGAATGAGGCTAACATCTGCATAAGGGCCTTTTTTCTTACTCCCTTTGAAGATGACTTGGCGATTCTTTCTGTAACCTGCCCGATTATAAACGGCATTCGCATAGTCCCAACAGCCGCCGCGAATAATTTCTTGATTAATGAGCGTCATTTTTCGCCCTGTTTGTAATATTTTTCGCCCTTGTTGACTGGCTTTGTTTTCAGCGGTAATTAAAAAATTTACCTCAGAAGAAGGGGATGGTTGCTTGGGTTTATAGGCAGGTTGTGGCGGTGGGGTAATGATTGTTTTTTTTGTGGTGGTAAGTGGTGGGCTTACTCTGATTTGTTGAGGGGCTTGGCAGGCGTTGCTAATGATAAAAATCAAAGATAAAAAAGTGAGTTTGTAGATTTTTTTCACAAGACTATTTTAATTTTTAAAAAAAGAGTAGGGGTTTTATTTAAGAAAAAGTAACACTTCCTCAAGTTCTATGATCATTTGAGAAAGTAGCTGGCGGCTTTGAGTCGTATCATCTTTATGATTGTCACTTTCAAGATGCGCTCGTGCACCGCCAATGGTATAGCCTTGTTCGTATAATAATGCGCGTATTTCCCGAATCACCAAAACATCTTGTCGTTGATAAGAGCGACGGTTAGCACGACGCTTAACAGGATTAATTTGGTCAAATTCTTGTTCCCAATAGCGAAGCACATGAGGTTTAACCCCACATAATTCGCTTACTTCACCAATGCTAAAGTATTTTTTTGCAGGAATAGCGGGCAACTCATTATTATTACTGGGTTCCAACATAGGCCTCAACTCTTCCTCTTAGTTTTTGACCAGAGCGAAAGGTGACCACACGTCTTGCACTAATGGAGACTTCTTCTCCTGTTTTAGGGTTTCTGCCAGGGCGAGGGCTTTTATCACGAAGTTCAAATTTTCCAAAACCTGATAGCTTGACTTCGGTACTTTTTTCAAGAGAAAGTTTAATTTCCTCAAAAAATAATTCTACCATTTCTTTTGCTTCACGCTTGTTTAAACCTAATTCATCAAATAATTTTTCAGAAAAATCAGCTTTTGTTAATGCCATTTAATTAGTCTCTTAGTTTTGCACCGATCGTGTCGGTTAAAGTCGTTAATACATTGCTAAATATAGCATCTATTTCGGTCTCTGCTAGAGTTTGTGTTGAATCTTGCAGTTGTAAGCTTAAAGCGACACTTTTATAGCCTGTTTCAACCCCTTGCCCCCGGTAAATATCAAATAAATAGATGGCTTGAATCGCCGTTTGTTGACATTGTTCAATGCATTGGGTGATTTGTTTTGCTGTAATTTTTTCTTCCACTAAAATAGCCATATCACGTCGTACAGAAGGAAATTTTGATAATGGAATAAAGTTTGGGATGGTTTTATTGAGTATTTTTTCAAGATCAAGTTCAAATAAAAATACTTGGGTTTCAAAACCGAGTTTTTTTTCTAACGTTGGGTGTAGCATTCCTACCCAGCCAATAAACGCACCGTCTTGATTAGTTAGTTTGGCACTTTGCCCTGTATGTAAGGCGGCATGTGGTTCAGCATTGAATTCAATGGCTAAATTTGATAATGAAAACAACGCTTCTAAATCGGCTTTGACATCAAAAAAATCCACTTTACGGGTTTTTTCACCCCATTGCTCCGCTTGTACCGAGCCTAATGCTAACCCTGATAGTCGTTTTGTCTGAATGGTCTCACCTTCTTTTTCGACAAAAGATAAGCCTGTTTCAAATAAACGTACCCGATTATGTTGGCGATTGGTGTTATAAAGCGCCGCTCGTAATAACCCACCCCATAGAGTGCTACGCATGACAGATAGTTCAGATGAAATGGGGTTTTTAAGTTTAATTACCTTGTCATTAGGGGCTATAAGTTGTTGAATTTCTTCATCGACAAAGCTATAGGTAATGGCTTCTTGATAGCTTTTACTGACGAATAAATCTTGAACCCGTTCTAACGGTAATAACGCTTCAGGGGCTTGCCCTAACTCAGAGCGCATCAACAAATGACTTTTAGGTAAATTATTATAGCCGACCATTCGAGCAATTTCTTCAATTAAATCGGCTTCAATGGTAATATCAAATCGCGCCCCTGTGGGGGTCACTGCCCAGCTGTCTGAAGATGTTTCAACCTTCATTCCTAACCGCTCAAATAAACTGACAACCTCATTATCAGCCATATTTATACCAAGCATCTTATTAATACGTGGTTTTCTTAAGACAACCGCAGGTCGTGTGGGTAAACTTTCCTCATTCACGACTTCATTGATAACACCCGCATTACCGCCTGCAATATCGACAATTAATTGAGTTGCACGCTCAATGGCTTTTAATTGTAAAAAGGGATCAACACCCCGTTCAAAACGATGCGATGAATCGGTATGTAAGCCATATTGTCGAGCTTTGCCTGCAATTGACGTTGGAATAAAAAAAGCACATTCCAAGAAAACATCCGTCGTGGTTTCACTCACCGCTGTTTCACTTCCGCCCATAATCCCTGCTAAAGCCAAGGCTTGTTTCTCATCCGAGATCACTAAAGCGTCAGTTTTTAGCTGAATTTTTTGCTCATTCAATAAAGTAAGTGCTTCTTTATCCTTCGCATAACGAACCGTAATATTCCCCGTTAATTTTGACGCATCAAAAGCATGTAAAGGTTGCCCTAATTCTAATAACACATAATTAGTCACATCAATTAAAATGCTTAAGCTTCGTAGGCCAGCACGCCTTAAACGTTCCTGCATCCATAACGGGGTAATGGCTTGTGGATTCACCCCTTTAATTAATCGTCCTAAATAACGTGGGCAGGCTTCTGAGGCATTAATGGTAATCCCTACCGTCTCATTATGTGTTGTTTCAGCCGCTTTAAAAACCAGTGATTCAAAATCCATTTTATTAAGCGCGGCTACTTCTCGTGCAACCCCTTCAATACTCAAGCAATCCGCTCGATTAGGCGTTAAATCTAATTCAATAATTTGATCATCTAAGCTTAAATAGTCTCGAATATCTAAACCGACAGGAGCATCATCCGCTAATTCCATTAAACCATTAGCGCTATCGGCAAGTCCAAGTTCGGCTTCTGAACATAACATTCCAAAGGACAATACACCACGTAATTTAGATTTTTTAATTTTAAAATTTTCAGGCAACACGGCACCAATTAAGGCGGCTGGAATTTTTAAACCCACGCGCACATTATTTGCGCCACAAACAATTTGCAATGATTCCTCTTTACCTACATCAACAGTGCAAACATTGAGTTTATCGGCATCGGGATGTTTTTCAATCGTTAAAATTTCACCGACCACAATGTTAGAGAATTTAGCCGCCGCAGGTTTGACGGAATCGACTTCTAATCCTGCCATGGTTAATTGTTCGATTAATTCATGGGTAGAAATTGAGGGATTAATGCGCTCTCTTAACCACGCTTCACTTATTTGCATAATTTATTATTAAAAAGGTTTTTTTGTTAGGGTTTTAGATTACCAATATTCCTAGTTATGTTGGTATCCTTTTTTATCCAAGCATCTGTAAAATTATATTAATATCTTTAATATAATATTCTTCGATACCAATAAATACTTGGTTTTGTTCTAGCTTAAGAAACTTCCAAACCGTTCCTGAGGTTACAATGTCATAAATAATAGGCGTAACGTTATTTTCGTCCAAGGCTTCTTTTAGAAAAAGGCTTGCCTCAACCGAGGAATCTAAAAAAACAAATTTTGTTCATTAATATGTTTTAAATCAAATTCTTGCAGGACAGTTTTTAGGGTGGAATCGCTGTAAGCCATATTGGTTTTGTATCTGAAAATTTGCAATAAAAACATCTAAAATTTTAGATAAATAATCACAATAAATCACATGAGCAACCCACTGTAAAAAACGCCAAATATTCTTGATAGTTACACAGCTATAAACTTGTTTTAACCGTTGTTAATTAAACTGCTGTAAAAATTTCAAATCATTCTCAAAAAATAAACGTAAGTCATTAATTCCATAGCGTAACATGGCTAAACGCTCAACACCCATCCCAAAAGCAAAGCCTGTAAACTGATCGTCATCAATATCAACGGATTTAAAGACTTCAGGGTGTATCATGCCGCATCCCATAATTTCCAACCAACCTGTTTGACCACAAACACGACAGCCTTTGCCATCACACATGACGCATTCAATATCAACCTCGGCGGATGGTTCGGTAAAGGGAAAATAGGAAGGACGAAAACGAATTCCTATGTCTTTTTCAAAAAAGGCACGTAAAAAGTCATACACAACGCCTTTTAAATCTGCAAAACTCACGTCGGTATCGACTAAAAAGCCTTCGACTTGATGAAACATGGGCGTATGGGTAATATCGGAATCACAACGGTAAACGCGACCTGGTGCAATCACTTTCAACGGGGGCTTTTCGGCTTCCATTGCGCGAATTTGTACAGGTGATGTATGCGTTCTTAACACAGTATGTGCATCAAAATAAAACGTATCGTGCATGGCGCGCGCAGGGTGATGTGCTGGAATATTTAAGGCTTCAAAGTTGTGAAAATCATCTTCAATTTCAGGGCCTTCAACTACTTTAAAGCCAACACTGGCAAAAATTTTATTAATGCGTCTTAGAGTTAAGGTGACAGGGTGCAGTCCTGCAATAGTTTGCCCACGCCCTGAAAGCGTCACATCAATTGCTTCACTGGCAAGTCGTGCGTCTAAGGCCGCTTGTTGTAACGTGTTTTTACGCTGTTCTAGTTGTTGTTGAAACTCAGATTTGGCTTTATTAATCGCTTGTCCAACGTGGCGGCGCTGATCGGGATCAAGTTTGCCCAGTTGTTTCATTTGCAAAGTGAATGCACCTTTTTTTCCAAGGTACAACACGCGGATTTGATCGAGTTGGTTTAAATCGGTCACAGCCGTTAGCTTTTCTAAAGCCTCGGCTAAAATTTCATCTAAAGTTGTGGACACGGGTTTATAAGTAATTGCTGTCTAAGAGTTAGGATAGAACTTCGTTTAAGTCGCTATTATACGGGATTCAATGGCAAGATAAAACGCTGTATTTTATTAGTAATCAATGAAAACCGCTAATTTAAGATAATCGCGGCGCTGTTCTCATAATTCACTCACCTGTATAATGGTAGCAACTTTAACCGTTTTATTGAACTTTACTTTGTATGTCAGAACAACTTACCCAAATGCAACGGCGTAGAACCTTTGCTATTATTTCTCACCCTGATGCGGGTAAAACCACGATTACTGAAAAATTATTGCTCTTTGGCGGCGCGATTCAATTGGCAGGGTCGGTCAAAGGTCGAAAAGCGGCACGTCATGCAACCTCTGACTGGATGGCAATGGAGAAAGAAAGAGGCATTTCGGTGACGACTTCAGTCATGCAATTTGAACATAATCAGTGCATTTTAAATCTCTTGGATACCCCAGGGCATGCGGATTTTTCCGAAGATACTTATCGAACCTTAACGGCGGTCGATTCGGCGCTGATGGTGATTGATGTCGCCAAAGGGGTGGAAGAACGTACCATTAATTTAATGGAAGTGTGTCGCCTTCGAACCACGCCTATTTTAACCTTCATCAACAAATTAGATCGTGAAGGGCGTGACCCGATTGATCTACTGGATGAAGTTGAAGATATTTTAAAAATTAAATGTGCACCGATGACGTGGCCAATTGG
>JAGLEW010000086.1 GCA_023144875.1 Methylococcales bacterium | reverse complement strand
TTTAGTGCGCAACATGGTGGAAAAATTGCGGAATCTAAAACCATTAAAGGTTTAGATAATGTTCTCTTGGATGAATTATTAGGCGAACAAGCGGCTGAATTACGGGAAGAAATTGAATTAGTCCAAGGTGCAAGCCATGAGTTTGATTTAGACTCGTATTTAGCAGGCGATTTAAGCCCGGTGTTTTTTGGTTCAGCGATTAATAATTTTGGCATTTCAGAATTATTAGACGCGATTGCTGAATATGCGCCTGCGCCTTTACAACGAAAATCTGAACAACGGATGGTGTCCGCTGATGAGGCTGATTTTTCAGGCTTTGTCTTTAAGATACAGGCTAATATGAATCCAGCGCATCGCGATCGAATTGCTTTTTTACGGGTCTGTTCAGGGAAATTTGATAAAGGTATGAAAATTAATCATGTTCGCTTAGGCAAAAAGATTCAAGTGGGTAATGCGATTACCTTTCAAGCCGATAGCCGCAAAAATGTTGAAGAAGCCTATTCTGGCGACATTATTGGGTTGCATAATCACGGTACTATTCAAGTCGGTGATACTTTTACCGAAGGCGAAGCGTTAAAATTTGGTGGTATTCCCTATTTTGCCCCTGAACTATTTCGTCGGGTGATTTTAAAAGACCCATTACGCGCGAAAGCGTTGCAAAAAGGTTTGGTTCAATTAACCGAAGAAGGTGCAACTCAGCTTTTTAGACCCCTAAAAAATAATGATTTAATTTTAGGTGCGGTCGGTATTTTACAATTTGATGTGACGGCCTCACGTTTAAAAACAGAATATAATGTTGAATGTGTTTATGATACGGTAGCACTTGCGACAGTGCGTTGGATTAATGCAGAAGATACGATTGAATTGGAAAAATTTAAACAAAAAGCCTTTGCAAATTTAGCCGAAGATGGTGGTGGTCATTTGGTGTATCTGGCTAATACGCGGGTTAATTTACAGTTGACTGAAGAACGCTGGCCAAACATTCGTTTTAATGCTACGCGTGAATTATAAGTGCGATTGATTTTTTGGAGTTTATGATGAATAAAATGCCCTTACTGTTGTTTTTTCTATTAAGCGCTTGCGTGACGATTAATATTAATTTTCCTGCGGCGGTGGTTGATAAAGCGGCGGATAAAATAATTAAAGATATTCAAAAAATACCGTCTGACACTAAAAAAACCACTACACCAGAACCTGAAGCACGATTACCTGAATGGCAATTGACGCTTTATCGGGCGATTGATGGTGTATTAAGTATTTTAATTACTCCCGCTCACGCTGACGCAGATTTGTCGGTTAATAGCCCAGAAACCAGACGTTTTCACGCTCTGATGAAAGCTCGTTTTAGTCGCTTAAAACCGTTTTATGACAAAGGCTATATTGGGGTGACGAGTGCAGGGTTGGTTAAAATTAAAGAGGCGACGGCGATTCCATTACGTTTACGCAACAAAGTGAACAAACTGGTGAGTGAGGAAAATAGTAACCGTGATCGTTTGTATCGTGCAATTGCCAATGCTAATGGACATCCTGAGTGGTATGGTGAGATTAAGTCCACGTTTGCGAAACGTTGGATTAGTAATGCCCAGCGTGGTTGGTGGTATCAGTCAAATAATACATGGAAAAGAAAATAAATGGCACGCAGACGAATACGCAAAAAAAAATTACCTGAGAATCCTGTTCGGGTCACAATAGAATCGCTGGCACATGATGGACGGGGGATTGCGCATGTGGATGGAAAGGTTATTTTTATTGATGAAGCTTTGCCGAATGAAAAAGTAGACTTTGTATACACGGACAGCCGTAAAGATTACGCTGAAGGTAAAGTGGTTGAATTATTCACCCGTTCAGAGGATCGTGTTACCCCTGAATGTCCGCATTATGGCGTTTGTGGGGGCTGTAGTTTTCAGCATGTGGCCGCTGATAAACAAATTCATATTAAAGAAGGCTTATTAAAAGAACAATTTTTAAGCATCGGAAAGCTTGAAATAGAAACAATATGGGAACCGTTAACAGGCGCATCGTGGGGCTATCGTCGAAAAGCACGAGTCGGGGTGAAATATGTTCCCAAAAAAGGACGGGTATTAGTCGGTTTTCGAGAACGGCGCAATCCTTTTTTAGCCGAAATGGAAAATTGCAAAGTTATGCATCCGCTGGTGGGGATGAATTTAATGGCACTGTCCGCCATGATTGGTCAATTGTCGATTAAAGCCAAAATCCCACAAATTGAAGTCGCGATTGGCGATGAAGATTGTGTGTTAGCATTTCGCGTATTAGAGCCACCAACGCCTGAGGATAAAGAAATTTTACGGGCTTTTGGGCATCAGCATAATATCAGCATGTGTCTGCAATCAAAAGGCCCTGATACGATTGTGCCTTTAGAGAATGAACCTGAGGTTTTACCGAAATACAGCCTTCCTGAACAGGGCATTACGTTTAATTTTAAGCCTGCGATGTTCACGCAAGTCAATTATGAAATCAACCGAAAAATGGTCACGCGGGCGTTAGAATCATTAGCGTTAACCAAGGACGATATCGTGCTGGATTTATTTTGTGGGTTGGGAAACTTCACCCTACCTTTAGCCACGCAAGCAGGTCATGTGGTGGGTATTGAGGGCGATTTACCCTTAGTGAATCACGCCAAAGAAAATGCGCGTTCAAATAACATTAAAAATATTGAGTTTCATGTGGCGGATTTAACCAAAGACATTGACCAATTTGCATGGGCAAAGAAAAAGTTCACCAAAATTTTATTAGACCCCTCACGTGCAGG
>JAGLEW010000085.1 GCA_023144875.1 Methylococcales bacterium | reverse complement strand
GGGTATGAATGAAATGTTGGGTTATGAATAACCCAACCTACTTAATTAAAGAGTGGGAAACTTATTTTTCTTTCTGAATGGGAACAATGTCCGCTCCTACTTGTTCTGTTTTAATTTCCCGAACGCCATTTTTATCACCCTCTTTATAAGTGATGGTCATTTTAAAATCTTTTCTTTGTTGGTAGATATCTTTCCATTTTCCTTTTGCAAATAAGTTTGGATTCAGTAAATAAATACCACTACCAGCACCCCCTACTCGACTAATAATACCCGTTTTTATCATGCTCGTAAGTGCATTATTAATCGCACTTAATGAGGGCTTTCCTGTTTTTGTAATTTTTGCGCCAATACGCTTGGCTATTCTTTCTTTAACCCCTTTTGTAACAACGATTTCACCTGAATAGTCAGCAATTGAAACTAAGCATAATAAAACATTTGAAGTACTCAATGATAGTCCAAATAAATGCCCTAAATCATCGGTATAAAGCTTGATATACGACGGTTCAGATGGCATTTTATTTTCATAACTCATGGTTGTAATATCTTGAATTATTTCACCTGTTAAATGATCAATTTGAGTTGTCTGCTTTTCTAAATACTTCATGCTCCCTATATCCTTTAAAGTTGTTCTACAAATTCATAGAGCAACATAATACGCCCTCATTCTATAAAATCATAGAGCAACTTTAACTTTTTCATGGATCAATTCTGTTCTGTGAGGGAATAAGTCTGCTCTGTGAGGGAACAAGTCTGTCCTATGGTAGAATGTGAAACCTCTGAAAGCCTTGTTAGATATGAGTTTTCAGCTAAAGCGTCTTCTTTTATATTAATGACGTGTTATTAAACAGCCGCGTAGGTTGGGTTATTTGTAACCCAACATTTTATAAAACGAAAGAATTGAACTGTGTAATATTAACGTGATTATAAAAAGCGTATTTGGATATTGGCATTTAATGATATAGGGTATGAATGAAATGTTGGGGTATGAATAACCCAACCTACTATTAATAAATTTTAATTCATCAGAATAAGTCGCGTTATTTTTCAAATAAGGTCTCCTTTATTCTTGTATTTTCATAAAAACCATTTGGCGGCAATACTTGGTGCGCTGGCAAAATACCAATGAATATAAGAGGCGCGTAAATTTTTATAGCGAATCCCTCTATCACCTCTGTTAAGCGTAAAGCAAGGCAATAAATTATCATCATTAATTCGTGCCGAGTGATGAAATTCATGCCCACAAATGCCTGATTCATCTTGCCGATAACCTAAGGAAACTAAGCGTTTTTTCATCACGGACGAGAAGGGTAAAACACCTGCCATTTCATACGATTTTTCGTCTAAATCAATTAAATTTTCACCTAATAACATCGCGCCACCACATTCGGCTAACACAGGTTTGTCGGCATCAATGAAGACTTTTAAGGAATTCCAATCCGCCTTTTTAGCCAAGGTTTCTGCGTATAATTCGGGATAGCCGCCAGTTATCCATAGTGCATCGGCTTTTTCAGGAATTGATTCGCCGTTTAATAATGAGAAAAAAACCACCGTTGCGCCCATTGATTGCAGCCATTCAATATTTGCAGGATACATAAAGCAACAGGCTTCATCTTTAGTCACGGCAATGACTTTATTTTTTAATAAGGGCGGTGAGGGAATTAGAACAATAGATTCTGATTTTTTTAATACTAGGGCGGAATATAACGCGGTTTTATTGACTTGAAAATGGCTTGAAAAATCAGGGGCAGGCATATTGTCAGGCTGAACCAGTCCTAAGTGTCGTTCAGGTAAACTCGGTGCGTCTTTTTTCATCCATGCAATTAACGGGGGAAGCTGATGCGTGGTTAATAAATTTTCTAATAATTTCACATGATGATCGCTGCCTGCATGATTGGCAATAATTCCTGAGAGTGTGATGCCTAATGTATGGGCATAATCGCTAAAGCCTTTGACTAATGGCACGATTGAACCCGCCATGCCTTTGACGTTTACCACCAAAATGACTGGCACGTTTAAAACCTTGGCTAAATGCGCGCTAGATCCTAGTTCACCCACGCCAGTCGCGCCATCAAATAAACCCAT
>JAGLEW010000084.1 GCA_023144875.1 Methylococcales bacterium | reverse complement strand
TTCCCCCATCATTTTAGTATCAAGATTATAGGAGGGACGCGCGGTTATTTTTTCATGCCAAAAAGGATCAAGATAATCAGGCCCTGCTTTAAAACTTTGTACGGTACACGATTGTTGTTGAAAGTAGCGTAATAACGCGAGCATAATCGTGGTTTTGCCACAGCCTGATTGTGTCCCAACGACTAACGCGGAGTGAATTGTGTTTGTTGTCTTCATGGGGCAAAGTATACACGGAGTTTGATGCACAATTCGCAAGGTAATATGATGATTAGCGATCTATTAACTTGCACCAAAATAGAGCGTTATAGTAACATTCACCGATATTTTTTCCCTAAATTTAAATACTATCAATTACTTATTTTTGAATGGCATACTCTATGCTTACTAATCCATACTAATTATACTAAGCACTTTTGAGGCGCGTCATGAGTAACAAACAAACATTGGTTGTCATCGGTAACGGAATGGTCGGGCAAAATTTTCTGACGACACTGATGGCAAGTTCACTGAAAGCATCTTATGATGTGGTGACTTTTTGTGAAGAGTCTCGAGTGGCTTATGACCGTGTCCATTTAACCGAGTTTTTCTCTGGAAAAACCGCCGATGATTTATCAATGGTGGAAGAAGGTTTTTTTGAAGCCAATGGCATCACGATTCATGTGGGCGATAAAGCGGAATCCATTGATCGCGTCCGAAAATGTGTCACCTCGGAAAAAGGCGTTAGCATTCCGTATGATAAAATTATTTTAGCGACAGGCTCGTATCCGTTTGTTCCTCCTATTCAAGGACATGAACGGGCGCAATGTCATGTTTATCGAACCATTGACGATTTAGAAGCCATTACGGCACTGGCGAAACATTCCAAAGTTGGTGCGGTGATTGGTGGTGGTTTATTAGGCTTGGAAGCCGCAAAAGCCTTAAAGGATTTAGGACTGAAAACCCATGTGGTTCAGTTTGCACCCCGCTTAATGGCAGTACAAGTCGATGAAGGCGGCGGCGCTATGCTGGCAAAAAAGATTGAAGATTTAGGTATTGGGGTTCATACCAGTAAAAATACCACCAAAATTGTCGATGGAAAATCCTGTTTTCATAAAATGCAATTTGCAGATGGTGGCGAACTTGAAACTGATATTATTATATTTTCCGCAGGGATTCGACCACGAGATGAACTCGCCAGCTCATCAGGACTTGCCTTAGGCGCGCGAGGTGGCATTCAAATTAATAACCAATGTATGACCTCAGACCCTGATATTTTTGCGATTGGTGAATGTGCGATTTGGAATGGCAGTATCTTTGGTCTGGTCGCCCCTGGTTATGCAATGGCTCGAACGGTTGTTAAGGTCTTAGAAGGTGGCGATGCTGAGTTTGAAGGCGCGGACATGAGTACCAAATTAAAACTCATGGGCGTTGATGTTGCTAGCATTGGAGACGCACACGCACATACCAAAAATTCACTGATTTATACCTATCAAAATGGCGCGGATGAAATTTATAAACGCCTTGTGGTCAGTGCCGATAAAAAAGAATTGTTGGGCGCAGTGTTAGTGGGCGATGCTTCAGGTTATGGGACTTTATTGCAATATTGTCTTAATAAAATTGAATTACCTGAACACCCTGACAGTTTGATTTTACCCGCTCGCTCGGATGAATCGGTGGGTTTAGGGGTCGATGCCTTGCCTGATTCCGCCCAAATTTGTTCCTGCCATGATGTCAGCAAAGGACAAGTGTGCAGTTCCATTGAGTCAGGCAATATGACCTTAGGGGATTTAAAAGCAGATACCAAAGCCGCAACAGGCTGTGGAGGTTGCGCCGCCCTCTTAAAATCGGTGCTAGATTCAGAATTATCCAAAGCAGGTATTGAAGTTAATACCGATATTTGTGAACATTTTTCGCACACGCGCCAAGATTTATATAATTTGGTGATGGTGGAAGAAATTAAAACCTTTGATGACTTACTAAATACCCATGGTCAAGGACGGGGCTGTGAAATTTGTCGTCAAGCCGTCGGTTCAATTTTGGCGTCGTATTGGAACGAATACGTGTTAGAAAAAAATCATTTAAGTTTGCAAGATACCAACGATACCTTTTTGGCGAATATGCAAAAAGATGG
>JAGLEW010000083.1 GCA_023144875.1 Methylococcales bacterium | reverse complement strand
TTCTATTTACCCCCGATTTTAGTGAGATTGATGCGAATGCCATTTTAATCGCAATGGGACATGCCTTTTTTACCTTAGGCTTAGGAATGGGTGCGATTATGGTTTATGGTTCGTATTTACCTAAAAATATATCCATTGCAAAAACGACCTTAATTATTGCAGGGGCGGATACGGCGGTGGCGTTATTGGCAGGCATGGCTATTTTTCCATTAGTATTTGCCAATGGGTTGGAAGTCGGTTCAGGGCCTGGCTTGATTTTTCAAACACTTCCAATTGCGTTTGGTAATATGACGGGCGGTTGGTTATTCGGTATTTTATTTTTCGTACTGCTTTTTTTCGCCGCCTTATCGTCTTCTATTTCATTGATTGAACCTGCGGTCGCCTTTTTAGTTGAAAATAAAAAATTTGATCGTAAAAAAGCGTGTTTATACATAGGTTTAATGACTTGGGCGTTAGGGGTGATGGTCGCCTTATCATTTAATGTTGGCTCCGATATAACGCTATTTGGTAAAGGCGTATTTGATAGCTTGGATTATTTAACCGCGAATATAATGCTCCCTATTGGTGGCTTTTTTATTGCTATTTTTGCAGGCTGGTTAATGAAGTCAAAAGATTCAGAATCCGAATTAGCACTGGAAGACCCCCGTTATTATAAAGTATGGAAGTTTTTAATCACCTATGTTGCACCTGTTGCGGTGTTAATTGTCTTTATCAAAGGGGTTATTGGATGATAACGACGGTACAAAAAAGTGCGCTGGTTAAGTTTTCAGCGCAACAAATGTTTGATATTGTGAATGATATTGAATCGTACCCTGAGTATTTTTCGTGGTGTAAAAGTAGTCGTATTTTAGAGCAAACTCAAGCAACACGGAATGCAGAATTAGTGATCTCAAAAGGGGGATTGCAAAAAGCCTTTTCGACCCATAATAAATTGAAGCATGGTGGAAAAATTCACATGACGTTATTGAATGGTCCTTTTAAGTCGCTGGAAGGGGTGTGGGATTTTAAAGTTTTGCGTGAGGATGCGAGTAAAATTTCCTTGGATTTGAATTTTGAAGTCAATGGAAAGCTTGCAGGATTTACTTTTGGGGCAGTGTTTAGCCAATTGTGTGATGGTATGGTGTCAACGTTTAATCAACGCGCGAAACAATTATATGGCTGAGGCTTTGATTGAGGTTGAAGTTGCTTATGCGGATGCTGAACAGCAATTGATTATTCCTCTGAATCTTGCGCCAACGAGCTGTGTGCAAGAGGCGATTACCTTATCAGGGATTGAAGACTATTTTCCTGATTGTAATTTGCTAACAATGCCCGTGGGAATTTTTGGTAAACGTTGTAGCTTAGATCAGGTTGTAACAGTGGGCGATAGAGTGGAAATCTACCGCCCCTTACTATGCGATCCTAAAATGGCTCGCCGTAATCGTGCTTTATCGGCTCAAAAAAAGTAAATTTAGCGGCGATAACCACGTTTTATTTCTTGGGCAAGTTGATGCACAGCCATTGCGTAATAATTACTGTGGTTGTATTTTTTAATCACTTTAAAGTTGGCGTGCAGTGTCCAATATTGATCTTCACTGTAGGTTCTAAAAAGTTTCGCGTTCGATTTTGAATACGCGCGGGTGGTGACGGGTTGCTTATATCGCCAATGATGATGTGAAAAATAATTGGCGACACTGCCGATGGCATCAACTGGGTTCCATAAATCACGTTTGCCGTCATTATCAAAATCGACCGCGAGCTTTCTAAAACTGCTGGGCATAAATTGTCCTAGCCCCATTGCCCCTGCCCAAGAGCCAACCACATCTTGAGGGTCGTAGCCTTGTTCTTTGGTCATTAATAAAAAGTTTTCTAATTCAGAGGTGAAATATTTAGAACGTCTTTTGGTGTGGAATGCTAAGGTGCTTAAGGCATCAAGGGTTCGTGTTCGTCCCACATTGCGTCCAAAAAAAGTTTCAACGCCAATAATTGCTACAATATATTCAGGGTCAACACGGTAGGTTTTGCTGGCTCTTTCTAGGGTTCGGGCGTTTTGTTGCCAAAAGGTAATTCCATTGTTAATGTGTGAAGACTTAATAAATTTTTTGCGATAACGTGACCAACTGCCGCGTGAAGGGGTAAAACTTTTTTTCACATTAAGGGTGGGTTTTTCTAGCTTAAACACGGAGTTGAGATGTTTTGCTTGAGATAATACCCCGCGTAAATAATTTTCTGAAAAACCGTGTTTACGTGATAGTTTACGAATAAAATTATGAGCGCCTGAAGAGCTTGCATAGTCGCCATACAGTTTATTTGACGAGTAATGCCCTACTTGCCTAGGCGTTTTTTTGGTATAAGTCGTTTTTTTCTTAGGGCGGTATACATGACCTTTTTTGGGGTTAGACGGTACAATGGGGCGCGATATTGTACCATGAGCATCAGGCTTTGGAACAACAGGGTCTGTACTGCATGCGGTTATCAGTAACATGACTGATAAGATAGGCAAGCTTTTATAATTCATATAAATTTCCTATTAGGTGGGTGAAGGGTGTATTTTCATTTGAGCGGTATGTGAAAATGACAAGATTTACTCTAGTGCGCAATACAATTTTTGTAAACCTTAAATTTTACTCAAGTCTGCTTTTCTGAGCTAGACTAATAGGTAATTTAAAATCTTCTAAATATTAAATTTATTTCCTATAATCTATGGACAATTTACTAAAACATTTTCAAGACTCCTCGGCGCTTTATGGAAGTAATGCGGGTTATATTGAAGATTTGTATGAGCAATATTTAAATAACCCTGATTCTGTTGAGGTGAGCTGGCGTACTCAATTTAATGCCTTTAGTGATGGGCGTTCAGAAATTCCTCATAGCCCAATTGTGGAACGGTTTGCAAATCTAGCGGCCTCTGCTTCATCGTCAAGTCCTATTGCCCGATTGCAGGGTATCACTGAGCAAAGTATTCAAAAACAAACAGGCGTAGCGCGGTTAATTAATTTTTATCGAACGCGTGGTCATCAAGGAGCAAGTATTAATCCGTTAAAAGATGAATTACCTGCGTTAGCTGATTTAGACCCTGCGTATTACGGCTTATCTGAGCCTGATATGGATACAATTTTTGACGCAGGAACTTTGAGAGGGAATGAAAAGCTCCCTTTACGCAAAATTATTTCGATTTTGGATTCAATTTATTGTGCAACCATTGGTTTTGAATACATGCACATCATTGATATGGATATTCGGCGTTGGCTGAAAAATAATATTGAAAGCCCCCGTCCGACAATTACTGCTGACAAAAAAAAATGGCTCTTAGGGCAATTGACGGCGGCCGAAGGGATTGAAAAATATTTACATCGGCGTTTCGTGGGGCAAAAGCGTTTTTCTTTGGAGGGTGGCGAGTCTCTGATTCCAATTTTAAATGAATTAATCCAGCAAGGTGGTGGTCAAAAAGTTAAAGAAATGGTCATTGGGATGGCGCATCGCGGCAGACTTAATGTGTTAGTTAATATTTTAGGAAAAAAGCCCTCCATTTTATTTGGGGAATTTGAAGGGGTTCATAGTGCGATACCAGGTGCAATTACAGGGGATGTAAAATATCACATGGGATTTTCATCGAATATTCAAACCTCGGGTGGAAATGTTCATTTAACGTTGGCGTTTAACCCCTCGCATCTGGAAATTATTAATCCTGTGGTCGTAGGGTCGGTAAAAGCGCGACAAGATCGGCGTGATAAAGAGGATGTGAATACCGTTATTCCGATTTTAATTCACGGTGATGCGGCATTTGCAGGGCAAGGCATTGTCATGGAAACCTTGAATATGGCGGAAACACGTGGTTTTTATACAGGGGGTACGATTCATGTTGTTATCAATAATCAAATTGGTTTTACCACCAGTGACCCTGTTGATGCGCGTTCGACGTTATATTGTACGGATGTTGCTAATATGGTTCAGGCACCTATTTTCCATGTCAATGGTGATGATCCAGAAGCGGTATTGTATGTCACCCAATTGGCGTTGGATTATCGGATGAAGTTTAATAAGGATGTGGTGATTGATTTGGTGTGTTATCGCCGTTTAGGGCATAACGAAGCGGATGAACCTGCGGCAACACAGCCTTTAATGTATAAAAAAATCCGAGCCCTTAAAACCACCCGACAACTGTACGGGGAGCAATTAGTGGCGGAAGGGAGCATGGATGAAGCCATGCCTCTGACTATGGAAAATTTTTATCAAACACAACTGGAAGCGGGTGGTGCGGTTACTGAATGGGTATTGGAAAATAGTCAATATACATATACGCGGCATTGGGATAAATACTTAGAAACAGAATGGACAGCTCCTTCTGAAACGACTGTTTCTTTAGAAAATTTACGTTTTTGTAATGAAAAGTTACAGCAATTACCAACAGGTATAGAATTACATCCTCGTGTGGCAAAAGTAATGGAAAATCGTAGAAAAATGATTGCAGGTGCATTACCCATTGATTGGGGCTGTGCTGAAAATTTAGCCTACGCAACCTTGTTAATTGAAAAATATAGTGTGCGTTTGACAGGTCAAGATGTGGGACGAGGCACTTTTTCTCATCGCCATGCGATGTTTCATAATCAGTTAAACAATGAAATTTACATTCCATTACAACATTTAACCCCAGATCAGGGAAACCTACAGCTGTACAATTCTTTATTATCCGAAGCGGGAGTACTGGGCTTTGAATATGGCTATAGCTCCACCGAACCTGAAACCTTGGTGATATGGGAGGCGCAATTTGGTGATTTTGCGAATGGTGCGCAAGTTTTAATTGATCAATTTATTTGTTCGGGGGAGGCTAAATGGGGGCGATTAAGTGGTTTAGTGATGTTGTTACCACATGGTTTTGAGGGGCAAGGGCCTGAGCATTCTTCGGCACGCTTAGAGCGTTATTTACAATTATGTGCGTCTTATAATATTCAAGTATGTGTGCCAACGACTCCCGCTCAAATTTTTCATTTACTCAGACGGCAGTTAAAACGTGATTATCGAAAACCGTTGATTGTGATGAGTCCTAAAAGTTTGTTGCGGCATAAATTAGCGGTTTCAACCCTTGAAGATTTAACGAGAAAAACCTTTCAGTCGATTATTAAAGAACAGTGTTCAGAAGTGGTGGTAAAAAATGTGACGCGAGTGATTTTTTGTTCAGGAAAAATTTATTATGATTTGTTTGAACAGCGCCAACGAGAGGGTGCTTATAATGTGGCAATTATTCGAATTGAACAACTTTACCCTTTTCCTGCACATGATTTTAAAGCAGAACTTAGGCGTTATTCTCATGTGAAAGCAATTATTTGGTGTCAAGAAGAGCCAAAAAATCAAGGTGCATGGTATCAGTCAAAGCATCATTTTTTTGATAATTTATTAAAAAATATGGATGTTCTTTATTGTGGGCGAAAACCTTCAGCAGCCCCTGCCGTTGGTGATTTTTCAACGCATATTAAACAGCAAAAAGAAGTGGTCAATGAGGCCTTATATGGTTCAAGAGAAGGAAGATCGTTATGACAATTGAAATTTTAGTGCCTCATTTACCTGAGTCAGTTGCGGATGCTACAGTCGTTGTTTGGCATAAACAGCAGGGTGATCGTGTTGAAAAAGGTGAAAACTTAATTGACCTTGAAACGGATAAAGTGGTTTTGGAGGTTCCAGCACTTGAAACGGGTATTTTGAGTGAAATTATAAAAAAAGAAGGCGCTATTGTAGAAGCAATGGAAGTTTTAGCGTTGCTTGAGCCTGTTAATTCGTCAACGTCGATGGATGTAAAAGCGGAAGAACCTGCCCCTAAGAGAGCGGATGTCGATGATACGGCATTGAGCCCAGCGGTAAGGCGATTAATTCATGAGCATCATTTAAATCCTAGTGATATTAAAGGCACGGGGAAGCAAGATCGAATTATAAAAGCGGATGTTTTGGACTTTTTAGCCCAGCAAAAAGAGAAAGAGGCAGCCGTTGATAAAATTATTATTACAACGTCAACAAACTCACAGATTTTAAGGGAAAAGCCCGCAGTAACATCGCCTTTGGTGGTAGAGGATGGTTTAAGACCTGAGCAGCGTGTTCCGATGACTCGTTTGAGAGCAAAAGTAGCCGAGCGACTATTACAAGCTCAGCA
This sequence comes from Methylococcales bacterium, assembly GCA_023144875.1. GTDB lineage: Bacteria > Pseudomonadota > Gammaproteobacteria > Methylococcales > Methylomonadaceae > WTBX01. Next base: position 2,296 of record JAGLEW010000083.1, on the reverse strand, counting down.
AAATGCCGCCATGTTAACCACATTTAATGAAGTCAATATGGATGCGGTGATGACTTTACGCCGCCAATATCAAGCGCGATTTCAGGAAAAACATGGTATTAAACTGGGATTTATGTCTTTTTTTGTTAAGGCTTCCATTGAAGCGTTGAAAAAATTTCCAGCGATTAATGCCTCTATTGATGAAAGTGATATTTTGTATCATGGTTATTATGATATTGGTATTGCGGTAACCTCTCCTAGAGGCTTAGTCGTTCCTGTGGTTAAGGATGCAGATCAATTAGATTTTGCAGGCATTGAAAAAAGTATTAATGGTTTTGGTTTAAAAGCACGTGAAGGTACCTTAAGTTACGATGATTTAAAAGGTGGGACATTTACTATTACTAATGGTGGTATTTTTGGTTCTATGTTGTCAACGCCCATTTTAAATCCACCACAATGCGCTATTTTAGGAATGCATGGTATTAAGGATAGGCCTGTTGTCGAGGAAGGTAAAATTGTGATACGCCCTATGATGTACTTGGCTTTATCGTACGATCATCGTCTTGTGGATGGAAGAGAGGCGGTGCAATTTTTAGTGATGATAAAAGAATGTCTGGAATCGCCTGCGCATTTATTACTTAACATTTAATAGGAATAAAAACGACTATGAATAATTTCAAACCTATTTATGATGTGATTGTTATTGGTGCGGGGCCTGCAGGTTATGTTGCCGCTATTCGTGCGGCGCAGTTGGGCTTACAAGTGGCTTGTATTGATAACTGGAAAAATAACCAAGGTGAATCTAGTTTAGGCGGTACTTATGTTAACGCTGGGAGTATTCCTTCCGTGGCGTTGTTGGAGTCATCAAAAATTTATCATTCACTCAAAGAAGATGCCACTAAGCATGGCATTGAAGTGAGTGGTCTTTCGCTAGATGTTAAAAAAATGATTGAGCGTAAAGATCAAGTAGTCAGTGATTTAAGTGGGCAAATTAAAGACAGTTTTAAGTATCATGATGTTGACAGTATTCATGGGAATGCCACACTGCTAAACGCGACCAAAATTGAAGTGGTGTTATGTGAGAATGATGAAAAACATATCTTAGAAACTAAAAATGTGATTTTAGCAACAGGGTCAAAATCTGTTGATGTCGCCTGTGCAAAAATTGATAATGAATTAATTCTTAATTCTAAAATGACATTAGATATGGATGCCATTCCTAAAAGGTTGGGTGTTATTGGTGCAGGGATTGTAGGGCTAGAGCTTGCGGGTATTTGGAATCGTTTGGGGTCTAAGGTTATTTTATTAGAGGCTCAAGAAGAATTTTTAATGACCCCCGATTTTCAAATTTCAGAGGAAGCCTATAAATTATACTGTGAGCAAGGACTCGATTTACGGTTAGGCGCGCGGGTGATGTCGACAAAAACGGTTGATGATAAGGTGATTGTTGATTATCAGGATTTAAAAGGGAAGCATCGTATTACCTTAGATAAATTACTAGTGGCAACAGGACGACGACCGAATACTGAATTTTTAGCCGTGGCTGAGGCAAATTTATTGCTGAATGAAAGCGGTTTTATCCATGTTGATGAGCAATGTTGTACCAATTTACCCAATGTTTATGCGATTGGTGATTTAACATTATTAGGGCCTATGTTGGCGCATAAAGGGATGGAGGAAGGGGTTTTTGTGGCGGAACGGATTGCAATGGGAGAAAGTACCCCTGTTGATTACAACGTGATTCCTTGTGTTATTTATACTGAACCCGAAATTGCGTGGGTGGGACAAACCGAGCAGGCACTAAAAGCCGTTAATGAACCTTATAAAGTCGGTGTTTTTTCATTAAATACTACAGGAAGAGGGCATACTCTCAGTAAAGCGAATGGAATGGTTAAAATTCTTAGTCATGCTGAAACTGACAAAATTTTAGGAATTCATATCATTGGGACTAGGGCTTCAGAATTAATTGCGGAAGCCGTTTTGGCAATGGTTTTCTCAGCTAGTAGTGAAGATTTAGCCCGTACAATTCATGCACACCCTAGTATTTCTGAGGCTTTACAAGGTGCGGCATTGACGCTTGATAATCGTTCAGTTTTTGCTTCATGATCGAGAATGTTGTCGAGTTGATGCGACAAATAACACATGGTGTGTATGTTATCGCTGTCAGTGATGCTGAAAAGCAAAATGCGTTTACCGCATCGTGGGTGATGCAGGTGTCATTTAATCCATTATTATTAGCGTTTAGCATTAACCCTCAACACTATTCTTATGAGCTATTACGAAAAGGGGGTATTTGTAGTATTAATGTTTTAAATCA
>JAGLEW010000082.1 GCA_023144875.1 Methylococcales bacterium | reverse complement strand
AACTGGTCGGTAACAATGATTTATGTGGCGTTTTGTGTATGCGGCGTTTTTATTTATATTTCCCAGGGATGACCTTTCAAGACTTTTTTACCCATCTTAATGTTGCGTTTATTGGTGTGATAGCCTTTGTGGTAATTTTATTAACCACGTTTTTTTATGGACGAATTTGGTGTTCATTTTTATGCCCTGTGGGGGGGTTAGCCGAATTAGGCAGTCGAATGCTCAATGATCGCTGGAAAATTGAATTTCGATCCTTACCGCAAGTTCAAATTCGCTACGGCTATTTTACCGTGTACTTAGTTTTAATGCCTTTGCTGGGGATCAGTGCCTGCACGTTGTGTAATTTCATTACCATTCCCCGTTTGATCGAAGCTCTACAAGGCGAGTACCGAGGGCTGGTGTATATTATTTCCTCCGTTGGGTTGGTCAACTTAGGCTTATTGTTTTTATTAGGTTTTTTTGCCAGCAAAGGGCGTGCCTATTGTCAATTTTTATGCCCGATTGGTGCGGCGGATGGCTTAGTCAATCGTTTGGGCGCAAAATTTGGCTGGACGCATCATATTCGTGTCGAAAAAGAACGCTGTACGGGCTGTAATGTCTGCGCACGGGCTTGTATGTGTGGGGCAATAAAAATGGTGGATCGAGTCGCCGTCGTGGAGCAATTATCCTGCATGTCCTGTCATGATTGTGTGGATGTCTGTGATTGGAATGCCATTGAATGGACAACTGCTTCTCGAAATAAAGAACCCAAACGGATTAAAAAACATGTGCAAATTTACCCAGACCCAAATTGGCAATCCATTAATGTTCATGACAAGCCCACCACCACCGATAAAAAAACCAATTGGATTCGCTTGGTGAATGGCTTAATTGTGAGTTTTTTCCTTTCTTTTATTGCGATTACTTCGGTAATGGCAATGACTTGATCGGATTTTTTAATGCAACGGTTTCTGTGTCTTTTTTTACCATTTTTTATAGTTTTAAGCGTTATATTAACAGCCGTTGAGGCAAATGAGCGCCAAAGTGATCCTGATGGATGTTTATCTTGTCACGCCTTAGAAGGCCTGCAATTTATTGATAAAGAGGGTTTATTGAGGGTGAGTACCATTGATAAATCCCATTATTACAGTTCCTTGCATGGTAGTGTGCCGTGTAAAGATTGCCACCGAAAAATTACTCACTATCCGCATAAAGTTGAAAATGGCTATGTGGATTGTGCCGAATCCTGTCATGTCAATGAACCCTCATCAGGCGAGGCTTACACGCATAAACCGATTGTGGAAGAATTTGAAAAATCAGCGCATGGGAAAGGGTTGATTAAAGATTTTGCAGGGGGGAATCGACTGGCAGAAGAATTGGATGAATTAACCCCCTCTTGTCGGCGTTGTCATGCGAATACCGCTTATATTCCAGCCTCGCAAATGGAAAAGTTTAAAACCGAATTTATGCACACCGAAACCGAATGCGGGACTTGTCATCAAGGCGATGTCTGGCGCGATCAATTTGGCGGTCATATTTTAAGACGCTTGGTGGGAACACGCTGGAAAAAACAAGGGAACAATAAATTCTGTATTGATTGTCACAGCGATCATAAAAAAATGGCGCGCGTCGAATTAGAAGCCCCTGAAACCAAAGAAAAACAAAAAGTCAGTGAACGCTGGATTCACGCCACCGAAAGCTATGATCGCAGTTTACATAACCGTTTATTAGTGACGGATATTGAAGAAGGGGCATCGTGTATGGATTGCCATGCACCGACTACAAAAGGCGAATTTCGCCATGATATTCGCCGTGATGAAGATCCACTTTCATCCACACATGAGGATAATCTCGCCAAAACCTGCGCCCAAAGTGGCTGTCATGAGTTCACCCTTACGCCCATGAATTCAGGGTTTGTGAAAACGGATTTACACGATACCGATCAAATTAAAATCCGACAATGGCTGAGTATTTTTGAGGAAAATTCCCCGTGGAAATGGGGCTTTTATGCCCTAGCACTTTTTGTGTGTCTATTTGTAGGCGGCTGTTTTATCTGGTTATTTAAAGGAATTAAAGAAAAAAGACAAACGCCTATTTTAGGCGCGGATAGTTTTGAAAGAATCATGATTGGTCGAAAAACACGCCGTAAAGTTAAGAAAAAAGCCCCCGTGAAGAAAAAGGTGGTACGTCCTGTGGTTAAAAAACCGACTGAAAAAACACCCGAAACAGAGAATAAATTGGTTGAAAAAATACCTGAGAAGGTCGAAAAACCTGTAATGATTAAAAAATCAGAAGATCATAACGATAATGGGAAGCCTTCTTCATGAAATTAAGCGCTATTCTCCAAGGGGTATTATTAAGTGTTGGTTTTTCCGTATTGGTTTATGCGGAGGATGTGCCTTTATTATTGAAAAAAATTGAACAAGCCGTACCCACTACGGCACAAATTTCAGAGGTAAAAGCAAAATTACAATCCAAAAAAAAGGTCGAACTACGTGAGGATATAACCTTAGC
>JAGLEW010000081.1 GCA_023144875.1 Methylococcales bacterium | reverse complement strand
CAAAATAAAGTGGTGTTAATCACGCAAGATCATCCCTTTTCTAAACAGTTACAGCAAGACTGGAAAAAAGCCGATCTCGGCGAAAAATCAAGGCTTCAAGCAAAAATTCATCAGCCGTTAACCACGACGGGGACAAAATGCGCTCAATGTCATACGGATCATCAAAGCTTGTTTGATTTAACCACCTTAAGTCAATCATCGGCACAAATCAAAGCCATCCAAAAAAATACCATTGCTGACTTTTTTAAGCATTATAACTCTGAAAAACCCCTAAAAGCGGGCGAATTACCGCCGATTGAACAACGCATTAAAATGATTGACCTGCTTAATTAACCAAGGTTTATAACAAATGAATAAGCCTATTTTTTTATTTTTAATGCTGATTTTTATCAGCTTTGAAGTCTTAGCCGATCAAGTGCCTGTTGCGCGTGATATTGTTCGCTTCAACGGTGATTTACAACAACCTTCAGCGGTTGCGGTTGCTGAAGATGGTCGAGTTTATGTGGTCGATGGCGCACAAAATCAGGTGGTGGTGTTTTCCAAACATGGGCGCGTTTTAACTAAATTTGGTTCAACAGGGGAAAACCGTCTTAATAAGCCAATGGACATTAGTCTGTTTGCCAATCAAATCGTCATTGCGGATACAGGCTCAAAATCGTTGAAGCTATACACCTTGGATGGTCAATTTATTAAAAAAACTCATTTTAATAATGGGGTCAATGAAACCTTAAAACCAGCGGTGCCTGTGTCGGTGTTTATGGATGAACGCCATATTTATTGGGGAGATCGTGCCAATCATAGATTATGTAAACTGGCACGTAAAACCGATGATTTGAAATGCTTTGGAAAACGCGGTGAAACCGATGGCTTGTTTCAGTTTCCGTGGCAAATTGATAGCGACCCTGATGGCTATTTGCATATTGTTGATGTACTGAATGGACGCGTGCAAACCTTTCATAAAACGGGGCAGTTTTTTTCACAAACCTCGCGTTTTGGATTAAGTAAAGGGGAGCTGTATCGCCCCAATGGGATTGCGATTGATGATGAGCGTAACGTCTTTGTTAGCAACAGTTATTTTGGCACGGTGTCAGTGTTTCGGAATCAAAAATATGTGCGCCCGTTAACCTTAAAAAATGGCTCATTATTACAGTTCAAAGTTCCCGTAGGGCTGGCACTGTATCGGCATTATTTATTTGTTGTGGATGCAAAAGCCAATGCTTTGTATCGCATTTCGTTGGAATCTGTGGATGAAAATCAACTGCCTAAAAGTCCGATTCTACCAAAAACATCCTCACTTTCACAAAAAAATTGTATCACTTGTCATTTATCATGGGCGAAGGAAAAACAGCTTAAAACGCAGGATTATGCGCAGGAAGTCTTACCCGTTGCCTCAATTGAAATGTGTTATAGCTGTCATCATGGGGTGGTGTTGGATTCTCGATTAATGATTGGGCATAACGGTCAGCATCCGAGTATTTACGACCCTGTACGCGATAAATTAAGTCTGGCGCAAATGAATACGCGTCAAGATAAAATGCCCAAAGAATTTCCGCTCACCAAAAATAAAGAAATGCTTTGTACCAGTTGTCACACGCCTCATAACAGTGATGAAGGCGCAGACACCTTATATGTGGGGCATCAAAATTCATGGCTGCGGGTCAGTAGCAAAGAAGGGGATTTGTGTGAACGTTGCCATGAGTCTAAAACTAAAAATGCGCGTGAATTAGATAAAAACAAACGTGGTATCAATCATCCGTTAGCGATTAAACTTGAACCACCCCCAACGCCTAATCAACCAGGCTATGCCACTGAAAAAATTTTACAACAAGGACTGCCGAAACCCCTTAAAAACGCCTTAGCCAGTCTAAACAGTAACAACGAATTAATTTGTCAAAGTTGCCATCAAGTTCACGGCGGTAAAGATACGGAACTGTTAGCGATCACGCAAGAAAAAGGCGCGTTGTGCGTGCAATGTCATGAAAAACAACATTCAAAAGATGATAAAGACGCGCGAAAAAAAGGCATTCACCCTGTCAATGTGAAGCTTGAAAAACCGATCAGCCGTGCTGGGGAAAAAATCGAAATAGTGACCTGTGCGAGTTGTCATAAGGTTCATAATGGCACGCTAGGAACGGATTTATTACCCAATAATATTAAAGAATCTGAAGCATTATGTATTGATTGTCATGAACGTCAACATGCAAAAGACGATCAGGAAGCCCTTAAAAAAGGCATACA
>JAGLEW010000080.1 GCA_023144875.1 Methylococcales bacterium | reverse complement strand
GAACCAAATACAGAAGCGTTATTAGAACCAAATAAACGCGATGATTTTTGTAAAAATTGCCATGAAGGCTATTTCGCGAAGGATGAAAAAGAGGCGTTGGCAAAAGGTGTGCATCCGACGCATTTAAACATGGAAGAGACCGTTGAAATTGGTGAAAATAAAGTCAAGCAATTAGGCTGTTCAGCCTGTCATAGTATGCACAAAGGCGAGCCAAATACCCTTGCATTGATTGAAACCAATAAAGACGATGCTTTTTGTAAAAATTGCCATAAAAAATACTTCGCTAAAGATGAAAAAGAAGCGTTGAAAAAAGGCCTGCATCCCACCCATATGACCATGAAGGAATCGGTTAAAATTGGTGATAAAGAATTTAAACAACTTGGCTGTTTAAATTGCCACAGTATGCATCAAGGTAAAGTCAAAACCTTAGCGCTGATTGAGGATAATAAAGGTGATGCTATGTGTAAAAATTGTCATAAAAAATATTTTGCCAAAGATGAAAAAGAAGCCTTAGAAAAAGGGCTACATCCCACCCACATGAAAATGGAAGAAGTGGTTGAAATGGGTGAGAAAAAATTTAAAACTTTAAGCTGTTTAAATTGCCACAGCATGCACCAAGGAAAAGTCAAAACCTTAGCCCTCGTTGAGGATAATAAAGGCGATGCTATGTGTAAAAACTGCCATAAAAAATATTTTGCCAAAGATGAAAAAGAAGCTTTAGAAAAAGGGCTACACCCGACGCATATGACCATGGAAGAGACGGTTAACATTGGCGATAAAAAAATTAAAAAACTTGGCTGTCTCGCTTGTCATAGTATTCATCAGGGAAAAGTAAAAACATTGGCTTTAGTTGAAGATAATAAAGACGATGCCTTTTGTAAAAATTGTCATAAAAAATATTTTGCCAAAGACGAAAAAGAAGCTTTAGAAAAAGGGCTACACCCGACGCATATGACCATGGAAGAAGCGGTTAAAATTGGCGATAAAGACATTAAAACACTCGGTTGTCTTGCCTGTCATAGTGTTCATCAGGGCAAAGTAAAAACATTAGCGTTGGTTGAAGATAATAAAGGCGATACCTTTTGTAAAAATTGTCATAAAAAATATTTTGCGAAAGACGAAAAAGAAGCCCTAGAAAAAGGCCTACACCCGACCCATATGAGGATGGAAGAAGCGGTTAAAATGGGTGATAAAAAGATTAAAACACTGGGGTGCCTTGCTTGTCATAGTGTTCATCAGGGAAAAGTAAAGACATTAGCGCTAATCGAAGATAATACAGGCGATGCCTTATGTAAAAATTGCCATAAAAAATATTTTGCCAAAGACGCGAAAGAGGGACTTAAAAAAGGCATTCATCCCAGCCATCAAACAATGGAAGAAACCGTTAAAATAGGCGATAAAGAAACCGATCAACTGGGTTGTTTAGTTTGCCATAGTGTCCATCAAGGAAAAGTCCAAACGCTGGCGTTGGTTGAAAAAAATACTGATGATGCTTTGTGTAAAAACTGTCATGAAGGCTACTTTGCCAAAGATAAAGAAGACGGCTTTAAAAAAGGTATTCACCCAACCCATCAAAAATTAGAAGAATTGGTCAAAATTGGCGATAAAGAAATTAAAAAACTTGGCTGTTTAGGCTGTCATAGTGTCCATCAAGGGAAAGTGAATACCCCTGTTTTATTAGAAATTAATGAAAATGATGCGATGTGTGAAAAATGCCATGAAAGTTATTTTGCTAAAGATAAAGACGACGCATTGAAAAAAGGTATTCACCCGATCAATGATAAATTGGATGAAGCGGTTAGAATTGGCGATAAAGAGGTGTTAAAAATGGGCTGCTTAAGTTGTCATGGTGTTCATACAGGTGGGCTTAAAGAAACCCCTGCATTGCTTGAGGGCTATAAAGAAGGCGAGCTGTGTCAAAATTGCCATCAATATAAACGGCCTATCGGGGGTACCGATCATGATTTTCGGATTACTGCCAAAGATAAAAAGAATCATTTTGATGAATTACCAGCAGAATCGGGCGTTTGTGGAACCTGCCATACCATGCACCGAGGCGATGGCTCACAACCGCATTTATTTGCCGCAAAAATGATGGTAAAAAATCAAAAAGACACAGGCGGGCAATTACTCAAAGAAGATCAATTATGCTTAAATTGTCATCAAGAAAAAGGCATGGCAGAAAAGAAAGCCATAAAATATTTCACCCACCCCAGTAGAGATTTAATTTTACGTTCGGATGCAAAAATAATGCCGCTGTTAGGGAAGAATGAAAAAATAGCCGAGTTTGGTGAGATCGCTTGTATTACTTGTCATGAAGCGCATTTATGGCAACCGTTATCGGTGGATAATGACCCGAAATCCTCTGGTAATGAAAAGAATTTAGAAGGCACGATTAAAAATAGCTATTTACGCAATTTAGGCGTGGTTGATACTTTTTGTATTAATTGCCACAGTGTGGATGCGATAACAAAATATAAGTATTATCACGATAAAGATCGCGTTAGAAATATTGGGGTGGATTATATTCGCTAAGTAACCTAAGTTCGGGTTAATAGTTATTGATTT
>JAGLEW010000008.1 GCA_023144875.1 Methylococcales bacterium | reverse complement strand
AAAGTTATCGGTTCCTGCAGAATCAATCGTTAAATTACGCACGCCGCCTGCATTACCTGTATTTTTTAATCCTAATTTTCGTGCCGAATAACTGCTTAATAAATAGCTTTTCAAAAAACCATCGGCAACAATATCACGGGTTCGGGTGGTAACGCCTTCGCTATCAAAAGCCCCACTCCCTAACGCTTTTTTTAAATACGGCTGTTCGTGGATTTGGATAAAATTGGGGAAAAGTTGAGTATCAACACTGTCTAATAAAAAACTGGCTTTACGATATAACGCGCCACCACTAATTGCACTGAGAAAATGCCCTAATAAACCTGCCGCCATTTTTGGACAAAATAAAACGGGGGCGGTGCGCGTGGTTAAACGACGACTTCCTAGACGATCTAACGCCCGTTTTGCGGCGGTTTTTCCAATGCTAAGCGCATTTTCTAACGCCTGAGCATCACGAACAACACTGTACCAATAATTGGTTTGCATATCATTACCCCGTTGAGCAATCACTGAACAACTGATCGAATGGCGTGTCGTTTGCACGGCTTGTAAAAAACCATGACTGTTACCAAGAATACTTAAATTATCATGACTATTGACACTCGCGCCCTCTGAATTGGTAATTTCAGCCGATACATCTCGCGCCGCCGCTTCACATTCAATCGCTAAATCAATCGCTTGCTCGGCATTTAAGTTCCACGCATGATTGAGTTCTAAATCAGGAAATTCAGTGGCTAATAAATTCGCATCGGGCAAGCCTGAAAATTCATCTTCACTGGAATATTTCGCAATACTACAGGCGGCACGTACCGTATCCTTAATGGATTTTAATGATAAATCCGTACTACTGGCAGAGCCTTTTCGTTGCCCAAAATAAACCGTCAATCCTAAGCCTTGATTGCAATCATGCTCAATGGTTTCTACGTCACCTAAACGCGCATTAACGGACAAGCCTTTTCCCACACTTAAACTGGCTTTAGCCGCTGTCGCACCTTGTTTTTTCGCTTCATTCAATACATCTTGAACACGGTTTTTTAAGATTTCTATTTGCTGTAATGTTTGCACGGTTAACGCTCCTGTAAGATAGGTTTGATTGAAAAAGTAGAGTGGGATAATTTACACATGAGTCCCTCCTACGGTTAAACCATCAATTTTTAAGGTTGGTTGTCCAACGCCTACAGGCACACTTTGCCCTTCTTTTCCACACATACCAACGCCACTATCTAAGGCTAAATCATTGCCGACCATTGACACTTTGGTTAAGACCTCAGGTCCATTACCAATTAAGGTTGCGCCTTTGACAGGGCGAGTGATTTTTCCATTTTCAATTAAATAGGCTTCAGTGGTTGAGAAAACAAATTTTCCAGAGGTAATATCGACTTGTCCACCGCCAAAATTTTTGGCATATACCCCCTTTTTAACCGAGGCAATAATCTCATCAGGTTCTGATTCTCCCGCCAACATATACGTATTGGTCATGCGCGGCATGGGTAAATAAGCATAAGATTCACGCCGTCCATTGCCCGTTAATTGATCGTTCATCAAACCTGCATTTAATTTATCCTGCATATAACCTTTTAAAATTCCTTTTTCAATTAAGACGGTCTTTTCAGTCGGAGTGCCTTCATCATCAATACTCAGTGAACCCCGCCGATTTTCCAAGGTACCATCGTCAACAATGGTGCATAAATCTGAGGCAACACGCGTCCCAATTTTACCACTAAAAGCGGATGTGCCTTTTCGATTAAAATCCCCCTCCAAGCCGTGTCCAATCGCTTCATGTAATAAAATACCTGGCCAGCCTGAGCCTAAAACCACGGTCATATTTCCAGCAGGGGCATCAACCGCTTCTAAATTAACTAACGCTTGCCGAACTGCCTCACGCCCATAGCTCAATGCGCGTTCTTCGTGCATAAAATAATGATAATCCGTGCGTGATCCGCCGCCCATACTGCCTTGTTCTCGTTGTCCCTTATCTTCCACAATCACGGTTACATTCATTCGCACCAGCGGACGAATATCAGCAGCTAACGACCCATCTTGCATGGCAATTAAAACATGTTCATAAACTCCAGAAAGACTAACAATCACCTCTTCTATCCGTGAATCTAATTTGCGCGTTTCTCGATCAACCCGCTGTAATAAATCAATTTTTTGAGGATCTGAAAAAACACTTAAGGGATTATTATGAGGATAAACATGTTTCCATGTTGAGGTAGACTTAACATTAGACTGGGCATTTTGTCCTTGGCGTACAATCGCTTTTACATGATTGGTCGCTTCTAATAACGTGGATAATTCAATATTATCACTGTAGGCAAAGCCTGTTTTATCACCCGACACCGCTCGAATGCCAGCGCCTTTTTCAATATTGTAACTGCCTTCTTTAATAATCCCCGACTCCAGTACCCATGATTCATAATGGCTGGATTGAAAATAAATATCCGCCATATCCACTTTGGCAGAAAGCAATTGATTCATGACTTGGTCAATGTGTAGCTCATGTAATCCACTTGGAGAAAGCAGTACATCTTGAGCGCGTTTTAATAGTTCAGTAGGCATAAGGCATTTTAAATAAAAAAAGTTAAAAGTTCGGTCTCAGTGGCTAATTTTAATGCATTTTTTTTATTGTATGAGCAAAAAAATAAAATTTTGTGATTAAGGCCAAATTCCACGCAATAGAGTCGCATCCGCAACCCGCTTAATCGCGATCACTAAAGCAATGGTTCTAAAATTAGGTTCCGACGCTTTAATCAAGGCATCGTTTGGGGAAAATGAATAATTTTGCCAATAATCAAACACCAAGTCGACCGCGGCTGCCATTTTCTTTTGCAATTTTTCATTGACAGTTTCAAGCGCCCATTGCTCATTCGCATGATTTTGAACCCATTCAAAATAGCTCACCGTCACGCCTCCTGCATTGGCTAAAATATCAGGAATAACATAAACACCTCGACGCTGTAAAATAGCATCCGCCGCAGGAGTGGTGGGGTTATTAGCCGCTTCTACAATTAATTTTGCCTTAATTTGTTTGGCATTGGCATGATGAATTTGAAATGCGGTCGCCGCAGGAATTAAAATATCACAATCAACTTCTAATAATGCCTCATTGCTTACGATTTTCGTATTCGGGACACCAACAACTGTGCCATTTTCTTGTTTAAACGCCATTACCTCATAAGGATTCAAACCTTGTTCCGAATAAATTCCGCCCGAACTATCACTTAGTGCCACAATTTTTGCGCCTTGCTTATAAAAGGCTTTCGCCGCCACCGCGCCCACATTACCAAACCCTTGAATCGCCACACGGGTATCTTTTAATTCTAAAATAGAAGGAATCAGCGCTTTGGATAAAAATTGCTGGGTGGCAAATAAACAGCCCAATCCTGTTGCTTCTCGTCGTCCCAGAGAACCGCCTAAACCAATCGGCTTGCCAGTCACTACAGGGTAATTATTATGTCCAGGGTTAAGTCCATTATAAGTATCATAAATCCATGCCATTGTTTGCTCGTTGGTGTACATATCGGGCGCAGGAATATCCGATTGAGGCGCGATCACCTTGGATAATTCAAACGTAAACCGTCGGGTAATGCGTTGCAATTCATTTTGGCTCAATACTTTGGTATTACAAACCACACCTCCTTTCGCACCACCAAAAGGAATGCCCACTAATGCACATTTCCATGTCATCAATTTTGCCAATGAAGTTACTTCGGCTTGATTCACATCCAGATGGTATCGAATGCCGCCTTTACTTGGACCAAAAATACGATTATGAATCACCCGAAAACATTGAATGGTCTCAATTGAGCCATCATCCATTTCCACAGGAAAATGAATAATATGCGTTTGATTAGGATACTTTAAATAATCAATCAAACCTGCTTTTAAACCCGTAATGTAAGCGGCGGCTTTATTAAATTGTTGCTCACTGATCGCAACAGGGTCAAAAGTTTCGGTTTTCATGGTAATGCTCCTAATATTGAAACAATGGTTAGTAAAAATACGGGGGTTAAAAGTTATCGGGACTACTTTTAAAATTCAAACTGCGTTGTTTTTTGATCGATTTCATTTGAATACTTTTAGACGCTCGGTTTCGTTTAACCGCTTGTGAATTTTCAGACCCTTCAAAAGCCTCGTCGATTTCATCGGATATTTTTTGCAATTCAGCTTTATTTTTAACATCATTTAAAATAATTCCCCCTTCTTTTTCAGCTTTATTAAGCGCGGCTTCATAATCAGCCAATGATTTTTTTGCTTGCGCTTTATTGCCAAGACGAATGGATTGACTCACGGATTTATTCATAATGCCTGCATTATTAGAGATCCATGCTTTTTTATACACCGCTTTATTGATCGAGTTAGTCAGTTCATCACGGCGATGAGGTTCAACGATCGTAATATCTAAGGGTTTATCGCCCGATAAGTGCGACTTAAAGCTTTTATTTTCCGATTGATAATTTAATTCCATCGTTCCTAGTGCCATGACCCCAAGATTATTCACAGGCACGTTAAACGTAATCACAAAGTGTTTATCACTGTTATTTAAAATCTGTCCCGTAGTCACACGAACAGTATTGTCATCAATCTTAGTCATAGGATAACCGCTGGCATCAATCACCATCATACCTTTGCCTAGCGTAATATCAAGCGTACTTCCTGTGGCAAAAATAGTGCGCGTATCGGTTAAATCTTTTTCTAAAATATCCCCTAAGCCAGACAATTTTTCAAGATAGGAATAATGCCCCATGCCATAATCTGCCAAGCTCGCTAATAAGCTTTCATTAAACCCTAAACCCATACCAATCGTAGAAACCACTGTGCCTGTTTTGGTAATTTTAGTCACAATTTCCGCCAATTTTGCAGGGGCTTCAATCCCTTGATTCACTTGTCCATCAGAGAGTAATAAGATTTTTTTAAGATGTGTACTTTCATTGTCGCTCATTAAAGATAATGCATTTAACAACCCATCCCCCATATTAGTTGAGCCATCTGTCCCAATATTTTTAACCACATGACTCAACATATCGCGGGTGTCTGCATTCATATTAACCAATTTTGAATGTACAACACTGGTACTTGAAAAAGAAATTAATGAAAAGCGGTCTTGAGGGTTTAATCGTGCCAATACATCTTGAATCGCCTTTTTTGCAAACAACATTTTATTATCCGATACCATTGAAGCACTTCGATCCAAAACAATCATCATATCTGTTGCTCGTGTCATCGTTTTTTGCCGCATTTTTTTAGGGCCTTTGATAATGACATCCATATAAACCACGTTAGCTCCTTGTTGAAGCAATTTAGTTTGAGAAAGCGCCCCCGTTATTTTAATCGCTTCCCCCGCGTTAACATTCACATTAACCGCTAATAAGGCAATAAAAAAACCGATCACGGGATAATTAAACAAAGACATACCCAACTCCAAAAAAATAAGGAAATAATCTTTTCATAGTAGTGTAAAACCAGCCTTATAACAGATTAATTTACGATTACCCACGAATGAGATTCTATTTACCCACAAACGACTTTTATGATCACTAATAAACCCTCAAAAAGGCAAAAATAATGACACATAGTCTATAGACTCAATAAATCATTTTCGTTATCACATCACAAATACAAAAAATACCCCCCTCATTGACTGAAAGTAGTTCCATAATTAGGGCTAAAACTTGCACCACCTCGTCATAAAAAATCAGCAAGTAACGATTAATTTATTTTTATATAAGGTAGATTCAACTGTGAAACCCAAAGAATTCATTAGCACAAGTGTCATTATTAGCAGCGTCTTAGCGCTTTATTTTTATGGGCATCATGTACCACCACCTTCTGAAAATAGAGACGACCAAGGCATTGAAAAGTTAACGCCGTTTGATCCTCTTGTCGCAAGGGATAAAATTCGTCCGTATTTTGAGCAAGCTAACCTTGAATATCCACCTGAAAAAGTGACTTTTTTAGCGATGAAAGAAGAAGGGGTATTGGAAGTGTGGGCAAGTAACCCGAAGGATGAAATCTATAAATATATTCGTTCTTATAATATTCAAAAACTCAGCGGTATGAAAGGGCCTAAGCTTAGAGAAGGTGACAAACAAGTTCCTGAAGGCATTTATAAATTAGTATTGTTAAATCCGAATAGCGCCTATCATTTATCGATGAAAATCAACTATCCGAATGAGTTTGATTTAATACAGGCAAACAATGAAAACCGAGACGAACCGGGAACCAATATCTTTATTCATGGAAAAGCGGTTTC
>JAGLEW010000079.1 GCA_023144875.1 Methylococcales bacterium | reverse complement strand
AATGAGATAACTCAATGATATTTAATATATTCCTTATCCCGAACTTAGGTTAAGTAAAGACGAATGAAGGCTTGATTTGATTGCATTTATTTTAAGCATACAAAAAATGCCAAGAATAAAGAGGGGATACCAATTAACGAATCTATATTAATTTGCTGGCATGATGGGCCGTGTTAATTAATTTTTTCTTCCACCAATCAATAGGTTGCCCCATCTATTTTGGTTAAAGCCTTATTTTTTTTGAGGACAGCGGTATCTGAAAGCGGGAGTTTCTGTCAGAGGATCGGTAATATCGGTTAATTGGCGTTTATCAGCGGAGAGGCGATAATAATTGAAAGATAACCATGTTTCGCCTTCACCCGTAAGTGCTGAAACAAAGGCGATTTCATGGCTTCCATTTTTAACAATTGAAACAATCCGCCCCTCACTTTCCCATGCATTATGATGGGTTGCGGTAATGGTTAAATTCATCACGTCTTCTGCGTCACAGTGTTTTAAGTCGGCTGACCAACTCCCTTGAAACGGTATAGGTACACCGCTTTTTGATTTGTTTTCGGCAAGCGCCTGATTCGTCATTAAAAGAAAAATAATTAGTATCAATCTGGACATATTTGCCCCTCTTTCAGCGTTAAAAGATTAATTTTACCTTAATTATTCATAACCGCTCTGATCTATGCTATAAATTAATTTTAGTTTTTATTTGTCGAGTAATTCAATGGCCAAAACAGAATATGATTTATGTATTATTGGTGGTGGTGCAGCGGGTCTTGTCACGGCGGCAGGCGCAGCAACATTAGGCGCAAAAGTTATTTTAATTGAAAAAAATCGACTGGGCGGAGACTGTCTCTATACGGGGTGTGTGCCGAGTAAAACATTGATTCATTCTGCCGCCATTGCCTATGCAATCAACACGGCGGCTAACGTTGGGTTGGATGCAACACTTCATTCTGTCGATCAAACCAGTGTTATGCGGCATATTGCAAAAACTATAGAAACCATTGAGCTGAATGATAGTCCTGAACGTTTTAGGGCAATGGGCGTTGAAGTGGTGTTTACTAAGGCTGAATTTATAGATCACAAGCATTTGATGGTGGGCGACCGTCAAATAACCGCCCGTAAATTTGTATTAGCGACGGGATCACGTCCTTTTATTCCCTCTATTTTAGGGTTGAATAAGGTGAATTATTTAACCAATGAAACTATTTTTAATACCACTGAACATATTGAGCATTTAATTATTTTAGGCAGTGGTGCTATTGGCTGTGAAATGGCACAAAGTTTTTCCCGTTTAGGTGTAAAAGTTAGTTTATTAAGTCATTTAAAATTGTTGCCTAAAGAAGACGCTGATATGAGTGAGGTGATTGAGAAACAATTTTTAGCCGATGAAATTCGATTGTATTTAAACTCACGCATTTCGTCGATTGAAAAATCAAAATATGATATTCGTGTTTACTTAAATGATGCGACGGTTATCACTGGCACGCATTTATTAGTTGCGGCGGGACGACAAGCAAATATTGAAAATTTAGGGTTAAAAAAAGCAGGGGTTGATATAAAAAATGGGCATTTAACCATCAATAAGTGTTTACGAACCACTAATAAAAATATTTTTGCCTGTGGTGATGTGGCAGGGCCTTATTTATTTACGCACATGGCGGAACATCAGGCGGGCATTGTGTTGCGTAATGCCTTGTTTTATTGGCCAGCAAAAGCGCAGGTTAAAAATATTCCGTGGTGTACGTTTACGGCGCCAGAATTAGCACGGGTTGGCTTGAGTGAAAAAGAAGCGCAAGAATCAGGGCTTGAGTATCGAGTGTATAGCTTTCCATTTTCTGACGTAGATCGAGCCATCACGGACGCTGAAACGAATGGCAAGATAAAAATTATCACCTCGCGAAAAGGGAAATTATTAGGGGCGTGTATCGTTGGAAAACAAGCAGGGGAATTGATTGCTGAATATGTATTAGCCATTTCTAGAGGACTCAACGTGTCAGACTTAAGTCAGACTATTCATATTTACCCAACCTTAGCGCAAATTAATCGCCGCGTTGCCGATCAACGTTTCAAAGAATCACTCACAAGCACTAAAAAACGCTGGATTAAACGTTTATTTCGTTTACGAGGCAACTGTGTATGATGGTAAAAGGGTTATTAGTCGCCATTATGCTGACCTTACTGGCCTTATTTTTTGTTGAAAATGGTCAAAATTATTTGAGCTTTGAGAGCTTAAAACAACACCGTAATATTTTATTGGCTTATACACAAGAAAATTTTTGGCAGGCTTTTGGAATCGGTGCGGGTATTTATATTGCCACTGTCGCCTTAAGTTTACCAGGGGCGAGCATTCTTTCGTTGGCGGACTGGGCAAGAGCGCGATTGGAAACAATGCCCTCGACTCAAGCAACGATGCGTAATTTAGATAAAAATGCAGCGCGTTATTTATTCGTGATGCGTGCCATTCCTTTGTTTCCCTTTTGGTTTGTTAACATGATTTCAGCCTTTAGCCCTATAAAAACACAGCCCTATGCCTTGGTAACCTATTTAGGTATTTTACCCAGCAGTTTTGTGATTGTAAATTTAGGTCAATCCTTAACCACCGTTCATTCGATGGATGAATTATTTACCAATGATATCTTGTTATCGTTTATATTGATTGGCGTGTTAGCATTGATGACTTCTATCATTAGTTATGCGCTCTCAAAATCTGAAAACCCATGATTGAAACCCTTCCTTATTTAGAAAATTCAAGCTTTCCTGATTTATCTCGTCGTGCTCTAGAAACCCTGCAACTTAATTTAGGTTATCTATGTAATTTAAGTTGCTTGCATTGCCATGTGAATGCAGGGCCTACGCGTAAGGAGTTAATGAGCAAAGAAACTATTGATCAAGTTTTGACCTTAGCGAAAAAAACAGGCGTTAAAACACTGGATTTAACAGGCGGTGCGCCTGAAATGAACCCCCATTTTCAATATTTAGTTCAGAAAGCCACGCAATTAAAGATAAAGGTCATTGATCGGTGTAATTTAGTAATTTTAGAAGCATCTGGTTATGACTATTTAGCGGAATTTTTAGCCGAACATAAAGTGACGGTGGTCGCCTCTTTACCCTGTTATTTAGCCGAAAATGTGGATAAACAGCGAGGTAATGGCGTATTTGAACAAAGTTTAGCCGCCTTAACCCGTTTAAACGCAGTGGGTTATGGAAAAAAAGACAGTCAATTAACATTGGATTTAGTATTTAATCCGCAAGGGGCAACACTCCCCCCGCCTCAAAAAACCTTAGAAGCGAGCTATAAAACACATTTAAAACACCATTATAAGATTGATTTTAATCATTTATACACCATCACTAATATGCCGATTAAACGTTTTGGAAGTACGTTAATAAGCCAAGGAAATTTTGATGAATATATGCAATTATTAGTTGATAGTTACAACCCTGAGACACTGGCACAAGTGATGTGTATTAATACTATTAGTGTGGATTGGCAAGGGTTTGTTTATGATTGTGATTTTAATCAAATGCTGGGATTACCATTAGCAAATCAACCTCATAAAACCCACCTTAATGATTTAATTGACGGTCATTTAGCCCCTACGAACATTGCAACCCGTCAACATTGTTATGGCTGTACCGCAGGGCAAGGCAGTAGTTGTGGTGGCGCACTTTCATAAAATCTGACTTTTGGTTTGAAAAATAGTTGTAACTAGGCACTTTATTGCGGTTAAATAAGCCTGATTCTTTCACAATCCCTTGGTTAAAAAAATCATGAAAAGACACTTAATTGCTTCGACAAAAATACTCACTGTATTATTAGTGAGTTTATCATCCCTTGCTTTTAACCCAGCCAGCGCCAAATCTGATATGGAAATTATGGGGGATGTGCAAAGAGCGAGAGAAAAATTACGCGCTAAAAAGGGTCATGAGAAACATGAAATGAAACCTATTGAGGAAAGTCAAAAATACCGTGGGGTTTTTTATGGCTATTTACCGTGTGATGATTGCGCAGGCGTTAAAATGACCTTATCCCTCAAAAATAAACAAAATTATCTATTAGTGACGCAATATGCCCGAGCCTCTAATAAAGAATATTATAATAAGGGAAAATATGAGTGGAATAAAAAAACACGAATGGTCACGTTAACCGCTCGAAAAGGCGGAGAAATACAAAAATATAGAATTAAAAATGATGGAAAATTGATTTTATTAACGCCTGAAGGCTTGCCTCTAAAAGGAAACCAGAATAAATATACGCTACTGAGAACCGATAAAAATAAAGCTCGTTCGGTTCATATTCATTAACCAAGGTTTTAAAATGAAACACGTTATTTTCTTATTAAGTGGCTTATTTTTTCCTGCCTTGTTATTTGCACAGGAAAACACCTCTATTTACACCGATTTATCGAAATCTGCCTGTAAAACACTGGAATTTAACCAGCGACCAGATGGTATTCCCGCCTCACTACAACATTGCGAAGGTCTTCAGGGCTATTCTATCAATGTTGCCAATGAAAATTATCACGAAAACTTGACCATTGAAGCGCCAGATAATCGCCAGACAACCATTGCTTTAAATATTGTATCCATCGGGAAAAAAGCCGAATGGCGTATGAAAAAAGTTGGGAATAAACAAATCCCAATAGCGGTTATCATAAGAGTAAGCGATATAAGAAGTGATAGTAAGGCCTATTTGAGCGTGACAAAAATTACCGATAACACCGTCTGCTTAATTGATAGAATTCCTGCGAAAGCGTTACAAAATACGTTAGCACGAAAATCCGCAGACCAGTCAGAAAATCAAGCCTGTATTGATTTTGAATAACATGGGGAAGGCGCGTGCTTAATGCGATTATTTATGCACGCCCCCACTTTTTTTAGTGATTATTTCTTTACTTTTTTCTTCGATAGCTTTTTTTCAGTCACTTTTTGTTCAGAAATTTGATCACTGTTTTCAGCTTGTTTTTTTTCGGCTTTTTTCTTTCTTTTTAATAATTTCAAAAAGTCTTTCGCGCTAATTATTTCGCCACTAATAACCACATGTGTTGCAATACCACGCTGACACATTTCTTTAGCATTCATCCAAAAATCTTTGCCCAGTAACATTTCTTTAAATTCACTTTCAGTCAAAAAATTTTGACGGACGACAATATCATGAAAAAACTGTTTCATGGTTCGTGAACTGTGCTTGACTCGGCTTTTTACATTTCCGCCTTTTCCCATCACTCCATGTGCATAATCATGAAACATGAGATCAGAATAAGGATAAATGACCCGTTTTTCAGCCATACAAAATAACAACGCCCCCATACTATAGCCAACGTTATCTAAATATGCGGTGGTGCGACCGCTAAATTTTTCAAGCATGACATTAAAAAATTGTTGACCTTCTCTGACGTAGCCTCCACCTGAATTAATTCTAAGCTCTAAGTGATCATTGGAGGCCGCTTTTCTAAGTTCATTAAAAACAGCGTGTAAGCCTTTTTTTATTTCACTGAAACTGGAAATATACACTCGAAAAATGCGATATTTAGGAATGATTTGATATGTTTTTTCTGCGTCATTAACAGGTATTTTACGTTCACTGCGGTCTTCTATAAACAGTGTGTGAAATTCACTATTAATACTTTTTGCACGGGCAAGATCAAGATCAACGAGATCTATTGAGTTATTTTTCATAGCATTATTTGTCCTAGTATTTTAAAAGTTCAAACAGTTATTCAAAACGTAGATGGATAGGCTGAGGAGAGGTGAGGCGTTAATCGAAAGACTAAACACTTTAAAACAGTTAAACAACATATCCTTTTGTGACAATGCTATCATGATTTGCCTTAAAGCCTTGTATAAATTCTAAAATAAAATTAAACTCGCCATTGACATTAAATAAAAAAAATTTAGCGCTCTCTGGCAATATGCCTCGCCATTAAACTTACAAATAAGATCAGGGGCAATTTAATTTTAACAATTTAGGATAACCACATGTCTTCTTTCCTACGAAAAAATATTGCGCTTTCTTGTGTTGCTTTAGGATTACTGACCACGATGCAACTTGCCTTCAGTTGTCGACCTATGCCTTCAAATATAGATTCCATTACCACTGATAAAGATATCCTAGAAACTAAAAAATCGAGTGAAACTGAAGCGAAAAAAATTGAGCAATCAATTTCCGAAAATGCACAAGCTACTGAGATAAACCAAAAAAAATCTGAGGAATCACCGCTATCATTCTCACCAACTGGATATTAGTCTCCAATACTCAATAAGACGCATCAATGAAATTGCCCAAGGGTAAGAGAAACATCATCACGCCATGTTTCTCTTATAACCAACAATAATTAGCCTA
>JAGLEW010000078.1 GCA_023144875.1 Methylococcales bacterium | reverse complement strand
CTTGTGCCATATCAGGACGACCACCGCCTTTTCCTCCAACTTGTTGGGCGACAAAATTAACGAGGTTTCCTGCTTTAATTTGTTTCGTTTCCGCTTTTGAAACCCCTGCAATCAAGCTCACCTTATCCTCTTTTACCGTTGCTAAAATGATCGCTGCTTTGCCGAGTTTATTTTTTAATTGATCGACCATTCCACGCATCGCTTTTGGATCAACATCGTCTAATTTTACCGCTAAGACTTTAATCCCTTTGACATCAATCGCCTGAGTACTTAATTCATTGCCCGTAGAACTGGCTAATTTGGATTTTAAACGATCCAGCTCTTTTTCAAGCTGTTTATGTTTGTCTAATAATTGCTGAGCTTTCACTGCTACTTGATTGGGTGAACTTTTTAATAATTGCGCTACGTGGTTTAGGGTTTGATGCGATTTTTGAACCCAATCTTGCGCCGCTTTCCCTGTCACTGCTTCTACTCGGCGAACACCTGAGGCAATGCCTGTTTCTGAAAGGATTTTGAAAAAACCAATATCACCTGTGCGTTCAACATGCGTACCGCCACAGAGTTCGGTTGAAAACGATCCCATTTTTAAAACCCGAACTTCATCGCCATATTTTTCGCCAAACAACGCCATCGCCCCTGCTAACATCGCGGCATCTTTTGGCATGACTTGTGCGGAAACAAGATGGTTTAAACGAATATTTTGATTGACTAAGGCTTCCACTTGATTGATTTGCTTAACCGTCATCGGCTCTAAATGTAAAAAATCAAAGCGTAACACCTGCGCATTAACCAACGAGCCTTTTTGGCTAACATGTTGCCCTAAAACGTGGCGTAAGGCGGCGTGTAATAAATGCGTGGCAGAATGATTTAATTCGGTAGCTTTTCGAGGGTCGGCATTAACAATGGCACGGCACGCTTGACCTGTTTTTATTTCACCTGAAATGACTTTTCCTTGATGTAAAAATAAAGTGCCAGCCTGTTTTTGTGTATCAATGACTTTAAATATTCCCCCATTCACTTCAATTAAACCGCTATCGCCAATTTGCCCCCCCGATTCACCATAAAAAGGGGTTTTATCTAAAATAATGACCGCTTCATCGTTCATTTGCACTAACGCGACACTTTGCCCTTCAACGTATAAATCAATGACTTTGGATTTATGGGTTAAGGAATGATAGCCTGTAAATTCGGTTTGGCTGTTGTGGTCGATTTTATAATCATAAGCCACATTAAAATTGTTCGCGCCCCGTGCTAATTCTCGTTGCGCATTCATGGCAATATCAAATTGCGCATGATCAACACTTAGGTTATTTTCTCTGGCAAAATCGGCGGTTAAATCCAGAGGAAAACCGTAGGTATCGTAGAGTAAAAACGCCACATCCCCTGAAATAATATGTCCTTTCATTTTGGTGACGGCTGATTCTAAAATTTTCATGCCTTGTTCTAAGGTTTCAGAAAAACGTTGTTCCTCTTTTTCTAAAACATGTTCCACCTGCCGCTGAATTTTGGCTAATTCAGGATAGGCTTCACCCATGACTTCCACTAATGGCGCGACTAATTTATAAAAGAAAACATCCCGAATTCCTAGGCGATAACCATGACGAATCGCACGCCGAATAATCCGTCGTAACACATAGCCTCGCCCTTCATTTGAAGGCATTACGTCATCAACAATTAAAAAGGCACAAGCGCGAATATGATCGGCAATCACACGCAAGGAGCTGAGGGT
>JAGLEW010000077.1 GCA_023144875.1 Methylococcales bacterium | reverse complement strand
TTTATTATAAATTTCACCATTAGCGGTTTTGCGTCCATGAAACTTATCCGCATAATAGCTTGCGGTTCCTTTTTGGGATTTAGGTGCAGATTGAACCGCTGATAAAGGTAATAAAGTAAGCAAAGTAAGCGTGAAAAGTAATTTTATAAATGTCATAAATAATTAAGATTGTCAAAAAAGCGTTAGATTATAACAACATCCTTATCAAACATACAAAATAAGGGGGTATTTTATTTGTAAATAACAATTGCTTGTACAGTGTTTGGCAATTTTTGTCTTTTCATCTAGAATTAAAAATATAGAGCAGATAATAGTTAAGCACTGATTGTATGAAGGAATTGATATAATTGACCTTAGAATGATTTTTTTTTGTAGAATAGCGTTGTTACGTTGAGTTTTTAAGGAAAAAATAAAAAATGGCATTATACGTGTATAAATTTGGCGGTACTTCTGTGGGTACTGTAGAAAAAATCCAAAAAGTGGCGGCTAAAATAAAACTAGCGCGCGATGAAGGACACCAAATTGTGGTCGTAGTTTCTGCAATGAGTGGAGAAACCAACCGATTAGTTGGGTTGGCTCAGCACATGCAGTTACAGCCTAATGCGCGTGAAATGGATGTGTTATTATCCACAGGCGAGCAAGTCACCATTGCCCTTTTGAGCATGGCTTTACAAACATTGAACTGTAATGCTTGTTCTTACACAGGTGGACAAGTTAAAATTTTAACCGATGATAGTCATACGAAAGCCCGTATTTTAAAAATTGACCAAGAAAGTTTACATTCTGATCTTTTAGCTGGCAAAGTTGCCGTCGTTGCAGGTTTTCAGGGTGTGACTGATGAAGGTGCTATTACTACTTTAGGTCGTGGAGGCTCTGATACAACAGCAGTCGCACTTGCGGCGGCTTTAGAGGCGGATGAATGCCATATTTATACGGATGTTGATGGTGTTTATACAACGGATCCTCGTGTGGAACCTAACGCCCAAAAGTTAGATAAAATTACCTTTGAAGAAATGCTTGAAATGGCAAGTTTAGGCTCTAAAGTGTTACAGATTCGTGCGGTTGAATTTGCAGGGAAGTATAATGTCGCTTTACGTGTGTTATCTTCTTTTGAAGCGGGAAATGGCACGCTCATTACGTACGATGAGGAATCAAATATGGAAGACCCTTTAATTTCTGGTATTGCTTTTAACCGAGATGAGGCGAAAATAACCGTTGCAGGTGTGCCTGATCGACCAGGAATCGCGTCAAAAATTTTAAGTCCTATTGCGGATGAAAATATTGAAGTTGATATGATTATTCAAAATATTGCCTTGGAAGGCAATAAAGCGAATTTTACGTTCACGGTTCATCGAAATGATTATGACCATGCGTTGGCTATTTTAGATAATATGCGTGAAAAATTAGGGGCAGAAGAAATAAAGGGCAGTAATAAAATTGTTAAAGTCTCCATTATTGGTGTGGGGATGCGATCTCACGCTGGGGTGGCTAAAAAAATGTTTACGGCATTAGCGGATGAAAATATTAATATTGAATTAATCTCAACCTCTGAAATTAAAATTTCAGTCTTAGTTCATGAAAAATACCTAGAGCTGGCGGTACGAACATTACACAGTACGTTTGAACTGGATAAAATTAAGACGTGATTTATGAAAGCTTTATTTTTAAGTTAAAGCTGATATAATGCACAAATTGATCGGATCCTGTTATTGCAACAGTAGATTTTTATAGGAAGTAAGGAGATATGTATGCTGATCTTAACTCGCCGTGTTGGAGAAACCTTAATGATTGGTGATGATGTTACTGTCACTGTTCTGGGCGTTAAAGGAAATCAAGTTCGCATTGGTGTGAATGCACCAAAAGAAATTTCTGTTCATCGAGAAGAAATCTACGAAAGAATCAAAAAAGAGCAATCTGAACCTTCTGGACTTACGGGAATAGAGGAATAAAGTTTTAGGAGAGATGGCCGAGCGGCTGAAGGCGCTCCCCTGCTAAGGGAGTATGGGCTTTAACTCCCATCGAGGGTTCGAATCCCTCTCTCTCCGCCACTAAAAACAACATTTTTTATGAAAATAAAAACTTGACAAAAAAGCACATAAAAAGCATAATGTGCGGCTCAATGTAATGCGCCTGTAGCTCAGCTGGATAGAGTACTCGGCTACGAACCGAGCGGTCGGGAGTTCGAATCTCTCCAGGCGTACCATATATTGAACAATTTATTCCTCTGTAGCTCAGTTGGTAGAGCAATTGACTGTTAATCAATGGGTCACAGGTTCGAGCCCTGTCGGAGGAGCCAAATTTAAAAGCCTTGAAATTATATTTCAGGGCTTTTTTTATGCCTATTGATTTTTAAACTTAACCCAAACTTTATGAAAAAAATCATCATTACGCTTAGTTATATATTATTAGTTATTAGCCTGAGTAGTTGCGCTACTTTAACCCCTGAAGAAAAAATGGCGGCTAAAACTAAAGCCATTGAACGCTATTTAGAAGTCGTGCCAACAAAAGTTATGATGGATGATATGGCGTTAAAATTAGCAAAAACAATACCTGAAAAAGAACAGGCGGAATTTATTGACTTTATGACCAAAAAATTTAATATGAAATTATTAGAAGCGGCCATGAAAAAATCCATGCAAAAACGATTTACTTTACCCGAAATAGAATATTTAATAGCAACAAGCAGTTCGCCCGAAGGAAAATCAGTCATGAAAAAAATGGGCGATTATATGGCGGACATCATGCCCGTAATTGAAGCAGAAGTGATTCGGATGCTCAAGGAAAAAAAGAAAGAAAGCACGGTAGACTAAATGCATTCGATTATAGGCTGGGATATTGGTGGCGCACATCTTAAAGCCGCATTAATTAATAAAAATGGTCATATTCAACAGCTTTTTTTAGAGGCTTGTCCTTTGTGGAAAGGGCTTGATTATTTACACCATGCTATTAATACTGTATTAACAATATTACCGACTCAGCAAGTAACACATGTTGTCACCATGACAGGAGAACTTGTTGATTTATTTGAAAATCGTAATGATGGCATTCAACAAATCATTAAAAATTTTCAGCAAATAATTGGCAATGAACCTGTGGTTATTTATGCAGGACAACAAGGTTTTATTAAAGCCAATGCAATAAAATCGCCCCATTATTTTGATATTGCTTCCGCGAATTGGCTCGCGAGTGCAAACTGGGTTTCGCAATTAATTGATCAAGCCCTTTTTATTGATATAGGTAGCACGACAACGGATCTATTACTATGTAAAAATAACCGTGTCGATGCTCAAGGTATCAGTGATTATCAACGCTTACAATCAGGTGAATTAGTATATACAGGAATTATTCGTACAGCCGTCATGGCTTTAACCCAATCAGCATTTTTTAAAGGGCAGAGCATTCATTTAATGGCTGAATACTTTGCAACAATGGCAGATGTTTATCGCGTTACAGGTGAGCTCAACGAGTCTCATGATAAAACCGATACGGCGGATGGTAACGAAAAAAGTGTAAAAGCCAGCGAAAAACGACTTTCACGAATGATTGGTGCGGAATTTAAGAATAATGAGGCAGACGTATGGAAAACCTTTGCATTAGACTTAAAAAAACAGCAAAAACAACAAATAACGACAGCTTGTTTGCGACAATTAGCAAGAGTTATCAAGGATCAAAAAATTACATTCGTTGGCGCAGGTATTGGACGGTTTTTAGTTCAAGAAATAGCAAAGGATTTAAATTTACCCTATCAAGATTTTGAGTGTTTATTCGACTCTAAAGATCAACAACTCAACTACAGCCTTTCTGATTGCGCCCCTGCCGTTGCAGTTGCAGTGTTATTTAGGGGGTGTAGAATAGGGCATTGACAAATAACAAGGATTAAATCTGATGAGTGCGTTACCAAATTGTCCGAAATGTGATTCAAAATACAGCTATGAAGATGGCAACTTATTGGTTTGCCCTGAATGCGCATATGAATGGTCGGTAATGGAAATGGCAAAAGCCTTTAATGAGTTGCTTATCAAAGATGCAAATGGTCATGTATTGACGAATGGTGATACGGTTTCGGTAATTAAAGACCTGAAGGTGAAAGGGTCTTCATTGGTCGTGAAGGTTGGCACGAAAGTTAAAAATATTCGTTTGGTTGAGGGTGAGCATGATATTGATTGTAAGATTGATGGCATAGGGGCGATGAAGTTAAAATCGGAATTTGTTAAAAAAGTTTGACAGGTTAAATCTATTTATGAAAACGTTGCTGCTGTTTGGCTTTATTTTATTTTCCTCCCTTGTTCAGGCACAGGACTGGTTCAAGGCTTGCAATAAAGGTCGTAAAAATGCTTGTTATTTGTTGGCAGAGGCGTATGAAAAAGGGGCTAAAAAGAAAAAAAAAGACCCTATCAGAGCGGCTATTTTTTATAAAAAATCTTGTGAACTTAAATTAGCGGTGGGCTGTCGATTTATTGGCTATCGTTATAGTTCGGGTGATGGGGTTGCAAAAGATGCCAAACTAGCCAGTTATTTTTATCAAAAAGGCTGTGATTTAAAAGATACCCATGCCTGCTATAACCTTGGTGTGCTTTATGATAAAGGCGAAGGGGTTGAGCAAGATTTCACCAAAGCTAAAAAATATTATGCGATGGCGTGTAAAGCCTCTAATGGGGTGGCTTGTGCTAATTTAGGTTATTTGTATAAACAAGCAGATGCAGAAGCCGAAGATTTTACCTTAGCTAAAACTTTTTTTGAAAAATCTTGTCAGTTAAAAAATGGTGTTGGTTGTCGTTTTTTAGGATTTTTATATCAGCACGGACAAGGGGTTGAGGAAGATGAAAAAATGGCGAGTGTTTATTATCAACAATCCTGTGCGTTGAATGATGCCCAAGCGTGTTACAACTTAGCGGTTTTACATGAATATGGCGGTGCAGTTATAGAAGATATGAAAAAAGCAAAAACCTTGTATGCAAAAAGTTGTAAGTTAGGGCATGAAGGGGGGTGTAATGAAACGAACAACTAATCGAGGCCAATGATGAAAAATTATAAAGGTAAATGCAGTTGCGGAAACATTGAATACTGTTTTGAGGGTGAGCCAATTAGTTCAGCTTTTTGTTATTGTGATAATTGTCAAACACATACAGGATCGGATAAATGGTTTGGATTGTGGGTTTTAAAGGAAAAATTTCGCTTTAGTAAAGGTGAGCCGACTATTTTTACACGATTAGGGGATTCGGGGGAGGCAGTGAATCATGCTTTTTGTGGCAATTGTGGCACGACATTGCTGGTTGATCCTAAGGTGGTAGATTTTTATTCGGTTGGCGCGTCAACGCTTACCACTGAAAATGATTTTTCACCTAAGATGGCAATTTATACCGCATCTGCACCGAAATGGGCGGTTTTTCCAGAAGGTGTGCCAAAATTTGACCTATTACCTTCTGGAGTCGGTGGCTAACTAGCGAGGGAATCGCAAAAATATTCATCCGCTTCTTGCAGTCGTTCAGGGGTTCCAATATCCATCCATAAACCCAT
The DNA here is from genome assembly GCA_023144875.1 of Methylococcales bacterium. Classification (GTDB taxonomy): domain Bacteria; phylum Pseudomonadota; class Gammaproteobacteria; order Methylococcales; family Methylomonadaceae; genus WTBX01. Next base: position 6,249 of record JAGLEW010000077.1, on the reverse strand, counting down.
AAAACGCTCCCCTGAAACATGCCCGTCATCGGCTGCGGTTTTTAAGATAGGTCCTAGTTTTAGCTTCCCTTCCGAACAATTTTGAAACAATTTTGGATGATAGACACCGATACCACTAAAAGTATGACGGTTATGATCGGCGGTGCTGAGATTGCCTTTTTTATCCAGAGAGAAATCCCCTTCTTGATGAAATTCAGGGTTTTCGGTTAAAACTAAATGCGCTTGATCAATGGGTCTGTATCGCAATGTTTTCAAAGGATAGTCACAAATAACATCGCTATTGATAACTAAAAAAGGTTTTTTTCCTAATAAGGGCAGGGCTTTGATAATGCCACCTGCGGTTTCTAAGCCTTCTGCGCCTTCATCTGAATAAATAATTTTAACCTCAAATTGATGACCATCGCCAAGGAAGGATTTAATTTGTGCGCCCAGGTAAGCGACATTAATCACGATTTCTTTAAAGCCTGCGGCGACTAAATTTTCAATGGTATGTTGAATTAAGGGTTTCCCTTGAACCTTTAATAACGGTTTTGGAGTCTGGTCGGTTAAGGTTTTCATTCTATCACCGCGGCCTGCGGCTAAAATCATTGCTTTCATAATTTTTGTCTATAAATAGGTAAAATTTGATTTGACAGCCAATGATAAAAGCCTTCAAGCTCTGAATATTGCTGGCAAACGGTTTCAATATAGGCCATTGTGCGTGGAATATCGGCTAAATAGCCCGATTTTTGATCGCGTAAATGCAGGCGTGCAAAAATACCAATGGCTTTCATGTGGCGTTGCAGTCCCATTAAATCAAACCAACGTTTAAAGTCTTTAAAGGAAACATCGACCATATTATGGGCAAGCAAACGCTGATAATAACGGTTAAGCCATGATTCAACCGACCCTTCTGACCATGTGATATAACAATCTCGTAATAAGGACACCAGATCGTAAGTAATCGCACCGATCACCGCATCTTGAAAATCAATCACCCCAATCGTATCCGTATCTATCAGCATTAAGTTACGAGAATGATAATCTCGATGAACGCAGACTTGAGGTTGTGCCAGCGCAGATTCACTGAGCAAGCTATTGAGATTTTGTTTTATTGTCTCTGGAATGGTTTCCCCAATCAATTGCTGACTAAACCAATTATAAAAAAGTGATAACTCTTGTGTTAATAAGGACGCGTCATAAACAGGAAGCTTGGAGGCTTTTGGGCTAAGATTAGTCTGTAACTTAAATAATTCATCAAACGCATTAAGATAAAGCTTTTGGGCGTTGCTGGCGTTGAGTTGGTCTAACAAACAAACGGCACCAAAATCATCTAACAGTAAAAAACCTTGTGGTAAATTGCTATGGTGAATATGAGGAACGTTTACATTGGCATCTTTTAATAAGCGCGCAATACGAATAAAAGGTTCAGTGTTTTCTTTATCAGGCGGTGCATCCATTACCACATAAGTGCCTTGTGGATGTGTGACTCTAAAGTAACGTCGAAAACTTGCATCACTGGACGCAGGCTCAAACGTATTAACGGTTAATGAAAGGTCATTTTTCAACCAGCATAACAGAGCGGTGGCACGTTTATCAAGCGTCATCATAAGGCGTGGGCTGTTATCATAAAGTATAATTAAATTTTTAAGGTAGAATAGATAACTTTGTATTTTATTCGATTTTTGTATTATTACGCTATAAAACTCACCATGACTCGACATTTTTTTACGACTGTACTCTTATTATATGCCCCACTCAGTTTGGCTGAGAAGGCAGATTGGAACTGTCAAAAAAATGCGACAGGGGAGTGGGCGTGTGTGACGGAAGTCCCTGCTAAAAAAGCACCAGAAACAACGGGAAAATCGTTAGAGCGAGCAACACCTCAATCAACCGTAGACCCTATAGATCCTGTAGTTCCCGTTGATACGACGACACCAACAGTCGTCGTTGAACCTACATCTAACGTACCGATTGATGTCCCTGTGGTCATTGAAACAAAATCATCGGCTCAATCACAGGCCGAAAGAAAAGCCGAAGAAAAAGCGCGTAAATTATCACCAAACGCACCGAAAGAAATTAAAATTAAGTTTGTCGAAGACCCTGCACCTATTCCTGCGTTAGTGACACCCCATGCGGTGATGAAAGCCCCTGCCGCTATTCCACCTAAGCAAGGGGGTAAAAACCAAGAAGGTTGGAATTGTTTGCCCAATAAAGAAAATGAAAACTGGGACTGTCAATTAGTCGGGGTTGACCCAAAAGGGGCGGAGAAAAAAATTAAAGAAAGTGATCCATTATCATTTCGATTGTTAGACCCTGCGTTTGATCGCCCTCAAGAACGCGCCTTTAAAAATTTATTAGGCAATTTGCCTTATGATCCGTGGGGAAGTTGCAATGGTACGCCTCCTAATAAAAGTAAATTTGTCGCCACCAAACATTTAAGAGAAAGCTCTGTGTTAGACATTACCTCGGATTATTCGGAATTGGTGAATGGTGAAATTACAGGGTTTATTGGGGATGTAGATATGACCCGTGCCGATCAGCATTTACGCGCGGATATGGCCAGTTATGACAGCGTGTCGGACATGATGGATACTCAAGGACAAGTGTATTATACCGAAGATGGGTTAGCGTTATTTAGCCACAGTGCTTCCTTGCGATTTGCGACCGACCAATCGGTCTTACGAAATGTGTTATTTGTAACCCTTGCTGGCCCGATTCGAGGCAGTGCAAGCGTGGCTTATCGTGATAGCTCGACCTTATCACATTTTAGAGATGCTACTTATACCAGTTGCCGACCAGGTAACCAAGATTGGGTCATTCATGCCGATCGTTTTAAAATGAATAAAGTGTCGGGGTTAGGGGCGGCGACTAATGCGTGGTTAGAATTTAAAGGCATACCTTTTTTATACACCCCCTATATTAATTTTCCGATTGATGATCGACGTAAATCAGGGTTTTTATTTCCTAGCTGGAGTTCAAGTGATGAAAATGGTTTTGATTTAGAAATTCCTTTTTATTGGAACATTGCCACGAATTTAGATGCCATTTTTCGCCCTCGATATTTAAGTAAACGGGGCGTTTTATTAGGTGGGGAATTTCGTTATTTAACTGAAATTACCACGGGATCGGTCGCCTTTGAATACATGCCAAATGATGCTTTGCGTAATCAAGCACGTTTTCATGGACAAATTCTCAACCGCACTCATTTTACGCCCAATTTAGTGGCAGATTTAGATTTGAGTTACGTCTCAGACGATGATTATTTTGATGAGCTTGGAAACACGCTCACCATTACCGATCGACGACATATTCGCAGTCGCGCGGATATTCGGTACAACCAAAAAGGGGTTTCTTTTTTAGCGCGGGGTGAATATTATCAAACCATTGATAAAACCATTGCTAAAAACTTACGTCCCTATTTAAAACTGCCACAAGTGTCTTTAAATCTTGGGCAATCGTTTGATGCGCCTTTACCGATTGATTTAGGAATTAATAACGAATACATTAATTTTTATCGCTCCAGTAGTGTGGTCGGGCATCGTTTTAACACCAAACCTTTCATTACTCTCCCTATTATTGGTTCGGGTGCTTACATTACCCCTAAAATATCCTACCAATTTACCCAATATTTATTGGATCATCAAAACCAAGGAACGCCTAATACCATTAGTAGAGGGTTACCAATTGCTTCTGTTGATGCGGGTATATTTTTAGAAAAACCGTTTAAATTTGGCAATTCAGATTTGTTACATACGGTTGAGCCTCGCGTGTTCTACCTTTATATTCCAGAAGATAATCAGAGTAATATCCCTATATTTGATACGGCTGAAAATGATTTTACCTTCAACAGCTTATTTCGAGAGTTTAGTTACAGTGGTTTGGATCGGGTTCAAAATGCCAATCAAATATCAGTGGGTTTAACCTCTCGAATTATCAATGCTAATACAGGGATGGAATATCTAAAATTTGGGATTGGAGAAATCTTTTATTTTGCCGATCGAACCGCAATGCTTCCTGGACAAGCAATTCGGACGCGGCAATTATCCAATGTAATTACGGAATTAACCGGGCGTTTTAATGAACACTTATCATTTTCAAGTAGTTTGCAATGGGATCCTTACGCCAATGATTTTACTCGTGGGCATTTTTCACTGCAATTTATCAATCGCCCCGATCAAATTCTTAATTTAGGCTACCGTTATCGTCAAAATGAATTGATTCAAAGTGATATTTCATTTCGTTGGCCGATTTATGACAGTTGGTATTTAGTCGGACGTTGGCAATATTCCTTAAAATTTAACGTCACCAAAGAAAGTTTTCTCGGCTTAGAAAAAGAAAGTTGCTGCTGGCGCTTTCGAGTCGTCGGTCGAAAATACATTAATGCGATCAGTGATACGGCCGAAGCGGAAATACAAACGGGTATTTTTGTTCAGTTAGAATTAAAAGGCCTCAGCAGCTTTGGTGACAAAGTTGAAGAATTCTTAGAAGAAAATATTTCAGGTTATGAGAAACCCTAATATGCAAAAAATAATGATCATGAGTTTTATGGTAGGCATCTACCTGCTCAATAACGTGACAAGCGCGGAAACATTGGATCGAATTATCGCGGTGGTTGAAAAAGAAGTGGTATTGGATCGGGAATTAACTCAAGAATCCCTTGCCATTGTCGCTAAAATGAAAGCCAGCCAAATGCGTGTGCCTCCTGAAATGATTCTTAGAAAACAGGTGCTAGAACGCTTAATTATCCAAAAATTACAATTTCAACTCGCGCAACGTTCGGGCATAAAAGTCAGTGATGCAATGTTACAGGCGGCGATTATGAATATTGCCAAAGGTAATAAAATGAGCGTTGGAGCGTTTAAAGGTACGTTGGTTAAACAAGGCTTAAGTTATCGCGAATTTCAAAAAAAAGTAAGACATGAAATTATTTTAGAACAATTACGATTACGGGAAATTTCAAGCCGCATTAAAGTTAGTGACCGAGAAGCCGAACATTATTTAGAAACCCACAAAGGCATGAATGATGATGTCAGCTACCACCTAGGACATATATTAGTTTCATTACCCGAAGATGCACAGGCAAAAGAAATTCAAGCGGCAGAAGCCAAAGCCAATGATATTGTGACCAAATTACGCACAGGGGAAGACTTTCGACAATTAGCGGTTGCTGTTTCCGAAGGCAATAAAGCCTTAACAGGTGGTGATTTAGGCTGGCGCACCATTAAACAAATGCCAACCGTATTCACCGATATTGTACCGACCTTAAAAAAAGGCAATATTGCTGACCCAATTCGTAGCCCCAGTGGTTTTCATGTCATTAAAGTCTTGGGTTTAAAAGGCATCATTGATACCAATGAAACTCATTTGGTCACCAAAACTAAAGCACGACATATACTCATCAAAACCAATGAAATAATGAATGATGAGGAAGCGCGTAAAAAACTACTGAAATTAAAAGGACGCATCAAAGAAGGCGATCATTTTGAAACCTTAGCGCGATCACATTCAGAAGATACCGCCTCTTCGCTCAAAGGGGGGGATTTAGGCTGGGTTACTTCAGGGGTTCTGGTTCCTATTTTTGAAAAAGCCATGAACTCGTTGGAAATTGGACAAATCAGCGAACCGATTCAAACCTCATTTGGTTGGCATTTGATTCAAGTACTCGAACGAAAAGAACAAGACAACAGCGCTGATTACAGTCTCAACCAAGTCAAAGAACAAATTCGTCGCCGAAAAATAGAAGAAGAAACCGAGCTGTGGATGCGCCGATTACGGAGTGAAGCCTATGTCAAAATTTATTTAGAACGGTTGTAACCTTTTGAAAAATATCCTATTGAAATTACACGTTCAGTGACTTAAAAAAAGGGGATTGATTTACTAGGGTATTGAGAATTTAAGCACCTCATGTTAAGTGGATCTCCTTAAATTACGGTGCTTTAATTCTGATTATGACGAAAAATATCAACTTAAAATCGCTTTTATAGTCTCAATATCAAATCCTGATGCTTGGCTTATCTGCGTAATATCAACCCCTACTTTATGCATATTAATCACCATTTGTTTTTTTTCTGCCTGTCGCCCTTTTTCTAACCCTTGTTCTAATCCTTGCTCCAGCCCTTCTTTTAACCCTTGTTGCAATCCTGATTTTGATGCTAAGGCTAATGCACTTTTTTGTATAGAAATCCAGTCGCGTTTTTTATGCTGTAGTTCCAATTCCCCTTCAGTAAAATTCGCTTCATTGGCTATTTGATAGGCTTTTTCAATTTC
>JAGLEW010000076.1 GCA_023144875.1 Methylococcales bacterium | reverse complement strand
CCGAATGCTGAATCATCTCAAAGGCGGGAATATTCGCTTTTCCGTATTGAGTATGGGGCAATCGAGAATAGGGTAAATCAAAAACACCATCCATTTCTTCCATAGTTAAGGGAATCGGCGGCGGATTCATCCAAAGCAAACGTGTGCCGTGTTGTTGAATCAAGGGCAAAGCATTCCCTGGGTTGGTTTCTGCGTGCATGACTCGTGAAGCATGCGCGTATAAAATCGGATCATCCTTAACCGCTTCATAGGTGGGCAATTCAATAACGGTGGTGTGGCGAATAGTTTGGGTGATTTTAGGCACAAACTGAATCACCTGTTCGTTGGTTTCAGCCTTATTAGGCTTTTTCTCGCAACTGGGTTTTTCTTGATAAGGGTCAATCGGAGGATTTAATTGTGCAGGCGTATCTATTTCTGTTGAACGTTTGACTGACCAGCCTTGAGGGACTTTTTTTACAAAATGCACCGTTCCTCGAATGCCTTTTAATTCCGCTATTGTTTCACCATTTGCCAATCGATGCGCGATTTCAACAATCTGGCGTTCAGCATTTCCATACACCAATAAATCGGCTTTTGAATCCATTAATACCGATTTACGTACCTTATCCGACCAATAATCATAATGGGCGATACGGCGCAAGCTGGCTTCGATGCCACCGATAATAATAGGGATATTTTTATAGGCTTCACGGCAACGATGCGAGTAAACATTTACCGCACGATCAGGACGTTTCCCCCCTGCGCCATTTTGGGTATAAGCATCATTGGAGCGAATTTTTTTATCAGACGTGTAGCGATTCACCATTGAATCCATATTACCGCCCGTGACCCCAAAAAATAACTGTGGTCGCCCTAGTTTTTGGAAGTCCTCAGCGCTGTGCCAATTTGGTTGCGAAATAATACCGACGCGAAAGCCCTGCGCTTCTAATAAGCGCCCAATTAACGCCATGCCAAAACTGGGATGATCAATATAAGCATCGCCTGTGATGAGAATCACATCACAGACATCCCAGCCTAATTCGTCCATTTCATCACGGCTCATAGGTAATTCATGAGCAATTCCAAAACGGTGCGCCCAATATTTTCGATAACTAAAAAGGCTGTTAGGTGTGGACATAATATTAAAGTGTGATTAAAATCAAAATTAGAAAAAATAGGAGTGCGGTTATCGCTCTCATATCGGCTATTCTGTTACGACGTTCTTAAAACTATAAAAAAGGTTTGTTATGAAATTATCCCCACTCTTGTTTTCAATCACATTCCTTTTATCAATCCCAGCCTCTTCTTATGCAGAGCTACAGACCGATGGCTCTGCGGGTGCAAATGTCAATTTATCAGGACAAATGACCGTCCCGCAATCGTTGGGTAAAACTGTTGGCAATAATTTATTTCACAGTTTTAAGACATTTAATATTAACACAGGTGAAAACGCAACGTTTACAGGCAATGCGGCGTTAAAAAATGTCATTAGTCGAGTAACAGGCGGAACGCCTTCTCTATTGGATGGCTTACTGAAATCCAGTATTCCCAATGCCGACTTTTATTTTATTAATCCTGCGGGAGTGGCATTTGGAGCAAATGCACAAGTAAATGTGCCGAATGGTTTTCATGTCAGTACGGCAAATAAATTAACCTTTGATAATGGCGCGGTTTTTAATGTAGATACCAATGCCATTGGCAGTTCTTTTGGAACGGCGAGTCCTGAAAGCTTTGGTTTTTTAGGAGATCAATCGGGAGATATTGACATAAAGGGAAGCCAACTAACCTTTAAAGAAAAAAGTCTTGTCACATTAAGTGCAAGGGATATTGGGGTGCTTAATGCTACGGTCTTGAATTCAGATGGTGATTTACAACTTTACGCAACAGGTTCAGAAAAAATAGATATTTCTTTAACAAATTTACCAACTACTTTTTTATCAGGTCAATTGTTGATTAATGCGAGTACTTTTAATGATGGTCAAGGGAAACTTATTGATGACCCTCAGGTAGACAGTATTGCTAAAGTTTTACTTTTTGCCGATTTTTTGGATTTAAACTTATCACAAATTAATGCTAATAACTTTGGTGCATCAGATGGTTTAGTTCAACAAAAAGGTATTGGTTTTTTTGCTAAAACTATCAATATTAATAGAGCTATTATCGCTTCTAATGCTTATTCATCAGGGAATGCGGGGACTATTGGAATTATTACGGAAGATTTATCTATCGTAAATAATGGTCTCATTATGAGTGATGCACACGGACAAGGTAATGCGAGTAAAATTTTTATTAACAGTAAAAATATTTTAATTGATAGACAGGCAGGATTTACAACTCAAACAGGCGTGATGAGTACTGTAAAAGCACGTGCAAATGGACAGGCAAGTAATATAAAGATTGAAGCGAATAACATTCTTATCAATGGTCAGCAAAAATTTATTACAGGCATTTATAGTGAAACTAATACGGGGTCTATCGGTAATGCTGGTTCTATCGCAATTGAAAGTGATGATTTAACCGTTGTTAATGGGGGCGGTATTACGAGTTTAACTGCTTCACAAGGAAATTCAGGAGCAATTGATATTGTCAGTAAAAATATTACTGTCAATGGGAATGGGAGCGAAACGTTAATTTCAAGTCAAGCGATAGCAAGTTCTTCTGGCAAGGCACAAGATATTAGCTTAAAAAGTAATAACTTAACATTACTCAACAATGGATTTATCAGTAGTATCACTAAAAGTACAGGAAATGCTGGAACTGTCATTGTAGACTCAAAAAATATTAAAATTAATGGTCAAGAAAAAAATGCAGGGATATTAAGCGTATCCACTTCTCGTGGCGATTCAGGAGTGATATCTATAAGAAGTAATGATTTAGCGGTATTAAATGGAGGGGTAATTAGCAATAGTACTTTAGGACAAGGAGATGCTGGGGCAATAATTATAGACTCAAAAAATATTACTATTGATGGCCAAGGGGAAAAAACAATAATTTCAAGTGATGCTAAAGCTAACTCTACTGGTAATGCAGGAGGAGTAATTATAAAAAGTGATAATTTAACATTATTGAATCGTGGCTTTATTAGTAGTGAGACTTTAGGGCAAGGAAATTCTGGGGCAATAATTATAGACTCAAAAAATATTACTATTGATGGGAAAGGTCAGTTAGCAGGGATGACAAATGAGATTAAAGAAAATGCTAGTGGTCAAGGTGGATTTATAATAGTAAAAAGTAATAATTTATCCTTATTAGATGGTGGTGTTATTAGTAGCAATACTTTAGGACAGGAAGATGCGGGAGACATTTTTATAGAGTCAAAAAATATTAATATTGATGCTCAAGGAAAGCCAATAAGAATCACAAGCAATGAGCAAGAAAAATTAGCAGGAATTACAAGTAGTGCTAAGGAAAACTCTAGTGGTCAAGGTGGATTAATAATCGTAAAAAGTGATAACTTATCCTTATTAGATGGAGGTCTCATTAATAGCTCTACTTTTGGAAAAGGAAATGCTAAAGGAGTTATTGTAGAATCAAAAAACATTAATATTGATGGACAAGGAGTTGGAACAGGAATATTAAGCGCTACAACTTCTAGTGGTGATGCAGGGAAAGTTATTGTAATAAGTGATAATTTAACTGTGTTAAAACATGGCTTTATCAGTAGCACTACCTTAGGGGAAGGCGATGCAGGAACGGTTTTAGTGGAATCAAAAAACATTAAACTTGATGGGCAAGGAATTGGAACAGGAATTACCAGTGATGTGGAAGAAACCTCAAAGGGGAAAGCTAGTACTAAAACGAGTACTGTCATTGTTAATACTGATAATTTAATGATTTTAGATGGCGCTCGTATTAGTAGTTTTACCAAAGGAAAAAAAAATGCTGGAAAGGTTGAAGTTAATGCAAATAATATTGTCATCAATAACCGTCAACACAGTCCTTCTCCAACAGGTATTTTAAGCAATGCCGAGGCTAATTCAGAAGGTAAGGCTGGAACGGTTGTAGTTAACAGTAATCACATTCTCATTCAAGATGGCGGACGCATTAGTAGTGCGACCGATTCTATCGGAGATGCAGGTAAAGTCAATATTAAAAGCCAACGCTTAGTAATTGATGGCACATATGATATTGAAGGCACCGAAACAGGCGTGTACAGTGATGCCTATGCAGACTCTCATGGTGATGCGGGAACAGTCACAATAAAAAGTCATGAAATAACCTTATTAAATAAAGGTCAAATTAGCAGTGAAACGGTCGCAAAAGGAGCGGCTGGATCAGTTAATATTCATACCGAAAATTTATCGCTTAAAAATAAAGGAAATATTTCCTCAGCCTCGTTAACCACAGAATCCAGTGGTAAAACAGGCAATGTTGATATTTTTGTAAATAATAAATTGGCATTATCAAATGGGGGCAAGATTTCCATTGAAAACCAAGGCAGTATTAATGATGGTTCAATCGTAGACGATAGCAAAATTAATATTGCCGCCAACGATGTGGAAATGCTCAACAGTGAAATTAGCTCCGCTTCCACAGGCAATGTAGCGGCAGGGGATATTACGCTCAATTTTTCAGGCGCTTTACGAATGGACCCCTCTTTTATTAAAACCACCGCTA
>JAGLEW010000075.1 GCA_023144875.1 Methylococcales bacterium | reverse complement strand
CGCCTAATATGATTCGGTCTTGGTCATACGGTGAAGTTAAAAAGCCTGAAACCATTAATTATCGTACCTTTAAGCCTGAACGTGATGGCTTATTTTGCGCTAAAATTTTCGGACCTGTGAGCGATTATGAATGCTTATGTGGTAAATATAAGCGTTTAAAGCATCGTGGTGTAATTTGTGAAAAATGTGGTGTTGAAGTTACGCTTTCAAAAGTACGTCGTGATCGTATGGGGCATATTGATTTAGCAAGCCCTGTCGCACATATCTGGTTTTTAAAATCTTTGCCTTCTCGAATTGCTTTGTTGTTGGATATGACATTGCGAAGTATTGAACGCGTGTTGTATTTTGAGTCGTTTGTGGTGCTGGATCCTGGAATGACGACCTTGGAGCGAGGTCAGCTTTTAACCGATGATGAGTATCTTGATTCGATTGAAGAGTTTGGGGATGAATTTGTAGCAAAAATGGGGGCAGAAGCGGTTTTTGATTTATTGAAATCTATTGATCTTAAATTAGAAGTCAGTATTTTACGTGAAGAAATTAATGCAACAAACTCTGAAACTAAGACTAAAAAATTCTCAAAACGTTTAAAAGTTATTGAATCTTTATTGGCTTCTAATAATCGTCCAGAATGGATGATTATGACGGTGTTGCCTGTATTACCGCCTGAGTTACGTCCATTAGTTCCATTAGATGGTGGGCGTTTTGCGACGTCTGATTTGAATGATTTGTATCGACGAGTGATTAATCGAAACAATCGTTTAAATCGCTTATTAGATTTAAATGCGCCTGATATTATTGTGCGTAATGAAAAAAGAATGTTGCAAGAATCCGTTGATGCTTTATTGGACAATGGTCGTCGAGGACGAGCGATTACAGGAACCAATAGACGACCTTTAAAATCATTAGCCGATATGATTAAAGGAAAGCAGGGGCGTTTTCGTCAAAATTTACTTGGAAAACGAGTTGATTATTCAGGACGCTCAGTGATTGTCGTTGGGCCAACATTGAAGTTGTATCAGTGTGGTTTGCCGAAAAAAATGGGGCTAGAGCTTTTTAAACCGTTTATTTTTAGTAAATTACAATTTCGTGGCTTAGCGACCACGATAAAAGCAGCGAAAAAAATGGTGGAACGTGAGGGTTCTGAAGTTTGGGATATTCTTGAGGAGGTTATTCGTGAACATCCTATTTTATTAAACCGCGCGCCCACATTACATCGCTTAGGTATTCAAGCGTTTGAGCCAACCTTAATTGAAGGTAAAGCGATTCAATTACATCCATTAGTTTGTAGTGCGTTTAATGCCGATTTTGATGGCGATCAAATGGCTGTTCACATTCCGCTATCCATTGAAGCGCAGTTAGAAGCGCGAACATTAATGATGGCGACTAATAATATTCTATCGCCTGCTAATGGTGAGCCAGTTATTAATCCAACACAGGATGTGGTTTTAGGGCTGTATTATATTAGTCGTGAAAAAATTAATGCGGTAGGAGAGGGGACTGTTTTTGCAAATGTGAATGAAGTGCACAGTGCTTTAGAGGCTAAAGCAGTTGAATTACAGACAAAAATTGAAATTCGTATCTGTGAAAGAGTAAAAAATGACAATGATGAAATTGAAGAAACAATAGCTCGTCAAAAAACAACAGTAGGACGTGTGCTTATTTGGGAGATATTACCTGAAGGTATGCCCTTTAAATTGGTTAATGTTGACATGACCAAGAAAAATATTTCTCGACTAATTAATTTTAGTTATCGTTATTTGGGGATTAAAGATACGGTTGTGTTAGCAGATCAGGTTATGTATTTGGGTTTTAAATATGCGACACGTTCTGGCGTATCCTTTGGTATTAATGATATGGAAATCCCTGAAAAGAAAAAAGGTATTATTGATTCGGCAGAACGAGAAGTTAATGAAATTCAAAAGCAATATTCTTCTGGTTTAGTTACCGATGGTGAGCGCTATAATAAAGTGGTTGATATTTGGTCTCATGCGAATGATCAAGTTGCTAAAGTAATGATGGATGCATTAGGTGAGGATGAAGTCATTAATGCTAAAGGGGAAAAAGTTAAACAAAAATCCTTTAATTCAATTTTTATGATGGCTGAATCTGGTGCAAGGGGCTCTGCTGCACAGATTCGTCAGCTTGCTGGTATGCGGGGGTTAATGGCAAAACCTGATGGCTCGATTATTGAAACGCCGATCACGGCAAACTTTAGAGAAGGCTTGGATGTTCTACAGTATTTTATTTCAACTCATGGTGCTCGTAAAGGGTTAGCGGATACGGCATTAAAAACCGCGAACTCAGGTTATTTAACGCGCAGATTGGTGGATGTTGCTCAAGATTTGGTGATTTTAGAAGTTGATTGTGGCACCTCTCATGGTATTACTATGACGCCTATTATTGAAGGTGGTGATGTTGTTGAGCCTTTATCCGAACGAGTGTTGGGACGTGTTGTGGTTGGCGATTTAATGGATGCTGCTGCCAAAACAGTTTTAATTGAAGATGGCACTATGCTTGATGAGCATTGGGTTGCTGTGATGGAGGAAAACAGTATTGACCAGATTTTGGTGCGCTCTATTATTACCTGCGAAAGTCGTAAAGGAGTTTGTGCTAAATGTTATGGTCGTGATTTAGGGCGTGGTCATTTAGTTAATATTGGTGAGGCGGTGGGTGTTATTGCGGCGCAATCAATTGGTGAGCCAGGCACGCAGTTAACTATGAGAACGTTTCATATTGGTGGTGCGGCTTCACGTTCAGCGGCAATTAGTAATGTGCAGGTTAAAGGCTCTGGAACAGTGCGTTTGACTAATATGAAAACCGTTAAAAACCGTGAGAATAATTTAGTGGCGGTATCTCGTTCAGGTGAAGTCGGCGTGATGGATGAGTATGGGCGGGAGAGAGAGCGTTATAAAATTCCTTATGGTGCCGTCTTAACGGTTGAAGAAGGAGGTAAAATTAATGCTGGAGATATTATTGTGAATTGGGATCCGCATACGCATCCTGTTATCACGGAAGTGCAAGGAATTGTTGAGCTGGTTGATTTTACTGACGGGATTACCGTACAAGAAAAATCGGATGAGGTCACAGGGTTATCGTCACGTGTTGTAACTGATCCAAAGCAACGTGGCAGTGTTGGCAGAGAATTACGGCCTATGGTTAAATTGCTGAATACAGAAGGGGAAACTATTAACCTGTCTGGAACGGATGTACCTGCGCAATATTTTTTACCTTCAGGCGCTATTGTCGGGATTAAAGATGGTAGTGAGGTTCATGTAGGGGATGTTTTGGCAAGAATTCCGCAAGAATCGAGTAAAACGCGAGATATTACGGGTGGTTTGCCCCGAGTTGCAGATTTGTTTGAGGCTAGAAAAACAAAAGACCCTGCTATTTTAGCAGAAGCAACAGGCTCGGTTTCTTTTGGTAAAGAAACAAAGGGTAAGCAAAGAATTGTTATTACCGATGCATCAGGGGAAGCTTTTGAAACACTGGTTCCAAAATGGCGACATATTACTGTCTTTGAGGGTGAATTTGTTGAGAAAGGCGAGACTATTGCGGAGGGTGAGCTAACACCTCATGATATTTTAAGACTACGAGGAATAGAAGAGTTAGCGGGATATTTGGTAAAAGAGATTCAAGATGTTTATCGTTTGCAAGGCGTGAAAATTAATGATAAACACATTGAGGCTATTATTCGTCAAATGTTGCGTAAGGTAGAAATTACCGCCTCGGGTGAAACTGATTTTGTGAAAGGTGAGCAGGCGGAAAGAGGTTTTGTAAATGCCACTAATGAAAGAATGGAAAAAGAGGGTAAAATTCCTGCGAGTTATGATTCTATTTTATTAGGAATTACCAAAGCTTCGCTAGCAACCGAGTCTTTTATTTCAGCGGCTTCTTTTCAAGAGACGACGCGTGTATTAACGGATGCTGCGGTTAGAGGTATTAGTGATAGTCTCAATGGCTTGAAGGAAAACGTCATTGTTGGGCGATTAATTCCTGCAGGTACAGGATTAGCCTATCATGAGGAAAGAAAGCGAAAACGTTTAGCTGAGAGGAATGTAGGTGTAGAATCGCCTGCGGTTGTTGATACGGTAGAAGTTGAAGCGGCCTTAAAAGAAGCGCTTAATACTGAGTAAAAATAATGCTTGACGAAAGCTGAATAAAAACATATTATACTTGGCTCACATGAGCTGAGTGCTTATAGCAGGATATTGAATCTAATAGGTTTTTTTAGAAGATTGTCCTGATGGTTAATTTGTACATCGGAGTTAAAAAAATATGGCCACGATCAATCAATTGGTTCGTAAGCCTCGTGCTAAAAAAATAGAAAAAAGTAATGTTCCTGCGTTGGAAGCTTGTCCTCAAAGACGAGGGGTTTGTACACGCGTTTACACTACGACACCTAAAAAACCTAATTCAGCTTTACGTAAAGTTGCAAGGGTTCGATTGACCAATGGTCAAGAGGTAAGTAGTTATATCGGTGGGGAAGGTCATAATCTTCAGGAGCATTCCGTCGTCCTAATTAGAGGTGGACGAGTAAAAGATTTGCCTGGTGTACGTTACCATGTGGTACGTGGAAGTTTTGATACTTCTGGTGTCGATGGTAGAAAATGTGGACGTTCTAAATACGGAACTAAGAGACCTAAAAGCTAAGGCTGGTGAAATAAATGTCTAGAAGAAGAATTGCTGCAAAACGAAATATTATCCCTGACCCTAAATTTGGAAGCGAAATGCTTACTAAATTTATGAATATGATCATGGTTGATGGAAAAAAATCCGTTGCAGAAAAAATTGTTTATGGGGCTTTGGATGCGATCGAAAAAAAAGGTCATGAAGATTCCCTAGAGGTTTTGTCAAAAGCTTTGGAAAATGTTCAGCCTAGAGTTGAAGTGAAATCGCGTCGTGTTGGTGGGGCAACTTATCAAGTACCTGTTGAAGTGCGTCCATCAAGGCGTATTACTTTGGCGATGCGTTGGTTGATTGATGCTGCACGTAGTCGCAACGAAAAAAATATGTCTGCTAAATTAGCGGGTGAATTGTTGGATGCCTTTGAAAGTCGTGGTTCAGCGGCCAAGAAACGTGAAGATACTCATAGAATGGCTGAAGCAAACAAAGCTTTTTCTCATTATCATTGGTAGTTTTTATTTTATAAAGGTTTAGTCGTGGCTCGTAAGACCCCTATTGATCGGTATCGTAATATTGGGATTATGGCGCATATTGATGCGGGTAAGACCACGACAACAGAACGAATTTTATATTATACGGGCGTTTCTCATAAAATTGGTGAGGTGCATGATGGTGCGGCTACCATGGATTGGATGGCTCAAGAACAAGAGCGCGGGATTACGATTACCTCTGCGGCAACAACTTGTTTTTGGAAAGGGATTAATAAGCAATTTCCAGAGCATCGTATTAATATTATTGATACACCAGGGCATGTTGATTTTACGATTGAAGTCGAACGTTCTTTACGAATTTTAGATGGTGCTTGTGCTGTTTTTTGTGCGGTGGGAGGTGTTGAGCCTCAATCTGAAACTGTGTGGAGGCAGGCGAATAAATATAGGGTGCCTCGGTTAGTTTTTGTCAATAAAATGGATCGTTCAGGCGCTGATTTTTTTCGAGTTGTTGATCAAATTAAAACGAGACTTGGAAGTGTGGTTGTACCAATGCAACTCGCTATTGGGGCGGAAGAAAGTTTTAAAGGCGTTATTGATTTAATTAGTATGAAAGCCATTTATTGGGAAGATGCTAATATGGGGGTGGATTTTGAAGAAAGGGGCATTCCTGATGGTCTGAAGGTTTTAGCTGAAGAATGGCGAGAATTTTTAGTGGAAAGTGCAGCTGAAGCAAATGAAACTTTAATGGATAAGTATTTGGAAGAAGATGTGCTTTCAAATGAAGAGATAAAAGAAGGGATACGCATACAAACTATTGCGAATCAAATCGTTCCTGCTTTTTGTGGTTCGGCCTTTAAGAATAAAGGGGTTCAGTTATTACTTGATGCCGTAGTTGATTATATGCCCTCTCCAATAGATATTGCGACCATTGAAGGTGTTTCAGACGATAATGAAAGTCAGGTTAAGCGTATTGCTGATGATAAGGCGCCTTTTTCGGCATTGGCTTTTAAAATTGCAACCGATCCTTTTGTGGGAGTATTAACTTTTTTTCGAGTTTATTCAGGAGTTATGCGTACAGGGGATAGTATTTATAACTCTATAAAACAAAAAAAAGAGCGTGTAGGTCGCATTATGCAGATGCATGCGAATAATAGAGAAGAAATTGCAGAAGTTTTTGCAGGGGATATCGCGGCAGTAGTTGGGTTGAAAAATATTACAACAGGTGATACGCTTTGTGATTTAAAAGAACAAGTGGTTCTGGAGCGAATGGAGTTTCCTGAGCCTGTTATTTCGATTGCTGTTGAGCCAAAAACTCAAGGTGATCAGGAAAAAATGGGCGTTGCTTTGGGGAAGTTAGCACAGGAAGATCCGTCCTTTCGTGTTCATAGTGATGACGAATCAGGGCAAGTTATTATTTCAGGGATGGGCGAGTTACATTTAGATGTTATCGTTGATCGAATGCGACGTGAATTTGATGTTGAAGCGAATGTAGGCGCTCCACAAGTGGCTTATAGAGAAACAATTCGCGAAACAGTTAAGAGTGAAGGGCGGTTTATAAGACAGTCAGGTGGTCGTGGCCAATACGGACATGTTTGGATAAAAATTGAACCTTTATCAGTTGGTGATGGATATCAATTTAGTAATAAAATTGTAGGTGGTACTGTTCCCAAAGAGTATATTTCTTCTGTTGATAAAGGGATTCAGGAGCAAATGGAAAATGGAATTGTAGCGGGATTTCCTATAGTTGATGTTAAAGTGAGTTTATTTGATGGTTCATATCACGATGTGGATTCAAATGAAATGGCTTTTAAAGTTGCAGGATCAATGGCGTTTAGGGATGGTGCGCAAAGCGCGGTTCCTGTTTTATTAGAGCCAATGATGAAAGTGGAGATAGTTACTCCTGATGATTACATGGGGAGTGTTGTAGGCGATATTAATAAACGTCGCGGTATAGTTCAGGGAATGGAAGATTCACCAATGGGAAAAATGATAGACTGCGAAGTTCCGTTGGGAGAAATGTTTGGTTATGCGACTGATTTGCGTTCTGCAACGCAGGGTCGTGCTACCTATAGTATGCAGTTCGAACAGTATAGTGAGGCGCCTGCACATATAGCAGAAGCAATCATTAGAAGAGTTTCATAAAACATAAAATAGATTTAAGTTTAAAGGTATTGGATCATGGCTAAAGAAAAATTTGAACGTAATAAGCCCCATGTAAATGTGGGTACAATTGGTCATGTTGACCATGGTAAAACAACTTTAACAGCGGCTTTAACAAAAGTGATGGCTGAGCTTCAAGGTGGTGAGGTGAAGGCCTTTGACCAAATTGATAATGCACCCGAAGAGCGTGAGCGTGGTATTACCATTGCAACATCACATGTTGAGTATGAATCAGATGCGCGTCACTATGCACACGTTGACTGTCC
>JAGLEW010000074.1 GCA_023144875.1 Methylococcales bacterium | reverse complement strand
CATGCTGATTATGTGAAAAACATGATTACAGGTGCAGCGCAAATGGATGGCGCTATTTTAGTTTGTGGCGCTACAGATGGGCCAATGCCTCAAACACGTGAACATATTTTATTGTCTCGTCAAGTGGGGGTTCCTTATATTGTTGTCTTTTTAAACAAGGCGGATCTTCTTGCAGAAGATTGCGGTGGTTTAGGAACAGAAGAATATGAAGAAATGCTTGAATTAGTAGAAATGGAATTACGTGAGCTATTAGACGCTTACGAATTTCCAGGTGATGATACGCCAATTATAGTAGGATCTGCATTAAAAGCCTTGGAAGGTGATACTAGTGAAGTTGGTGTTCCTGCTATTGTTAAGTTAGTTGAAGCACTTGATAGTTATATTCCTGAGCCAGAGCGTGCTATTGAAGGGGCTTTTTTATTGCCTATTGAAGATGTTTTCTCTATCTCTGGTCGTGGTACGGTAGTAACGGGACGTATTGAGCGTGGTATTATTAACGTTGGCGAAGAAATTGAAATCGTAGGAATTAAAGAAACAGTTAAAACAACTTGTACAGGTGTTGAAATGTTTCGTAAATTGTTAGATCAAGGTGAAGCTGGCGATAATGTTGGTATCTTGTTGCGCGGAACCAAGCGTGAAGATGTCGAACGTGGTCAAGTATTAGCACATACTGGCAGTATTAATCCCCATACGAAATTTAATGCTGAGATTTATGTTTTATCAAAAGATGAGGGTGGGCGTCATACGCCGTTCTTTAAAGGTTATCGTCCTCAGTTTTATTTTAGAACAACGGATGTAACGGGAGCTGTTGAATTAGGTGAGGGGGTTGAGATGGTAATGCCTGGTGATAATGTAACGGTTGAAGTTACTTTAATTGCACCGATTGCGATGGAAGAAGGTCTGCGGTTTGCAGTTCGTGAAGGTGGTCGTACGGTAGGTGCGGGCGTTGTTGCTAAAATTATTGAGTAATCGAAATGGCTAATCAAACTCTTCGGATTCGTTTAAAAGCATTTGATCATAAATTAATTGATCAATCGGCAAGTGAAATAGTTGAAACAGCAAAAAGAACGGGGGTTCAAGTGAAAGGTCCCATTCCATTGCCAACTAAAAAAGAACGTTTTACTATTTTGATTTCACCTCATGTAAATAAAGATGCTCGTGATCAATACGAATTAAGAACCTATAAACGGTTGCTTGATATTGTAGATCCAAGTGAAAAAACTGTTGATGCCTTGATGAAGTTAGATCTTGCAGCAGGGGTTGATGTTCAAATTAAGCTCAATTAAGAGCTGTATTGTAAATATAGAGGAATTGGCAAATGTCAATAGGGCTTATTGGTCGTAAGTGTGGTATGACCCGCGTTTTTAATGAAGATGGTTCATCTACACCTGTTACTGTTCTTGAAATAAATTCAAATAGAATTACTCAAGTTAAAAATATTGATAACGATGGGTATCGTGCTATTCAAGTAGCGGTAGGGGATAAAAAATCTTCAAAAATTAATAAAGCAATGGCTGGTCATTACGCCATGGCAAATATAACTGCAGGTCGTTCTTTAGTTGAATTTCGGTTAGAGATGGGTGAAGGAAATGATTTAAAAGTAGGTTCAGAGCTTGCTTTGAATATTTTTTCTAATAATCAATTTGTTGATGTTCAGGGAACGAGTATTGGTAAAGGGTTTGCAGGTGGTGTGAAGCGCCATAATTTTCAAATGCAAGATGCAACACATGGGAATTCTATTTCTCATAGAGCTCCAGGTTCTATCGGGCAATGCCAAACACCAGGACGTGTTTTTAAAGGTAAAAAAATGGCGGGTCACTTAGGCGCTGTTAAAACAACGGTTCAAAATTTAATTATTCATTCTATTGATGAAGAAAGAAATTTAATTTTAGTGAAGGGCTCAGTGCCTGGCGCTAAAGGTGGAGATGTTGTTATTACCGCTGCAGTAAAAAAGAATAATAGAGGGTAATATGACATTGCAAATACCAACATTAAGCTCTCAAGACTCAGCAGTCTCTGTTGCTGTTTCAGAAGATGTTTTTGGTCAAGAATTTAATGAAACTTTGATTCATCAATTGGTTACAAAATATCAAGCAACTGCACGTGCGGGAACTAAAGCACAAAAAAATCGAGCGGCAGTTAGTGGTGGTGGAAGTAAGCCTTGGAGACAAAAAGGGACAGGCCGAGCAAGAGCTGGTACAATGTCGAGTCCAATTTGGCGCTCTGGTGGTGTAACCTTTGCAGCCCAGCCTCGTTCTTTTGATCAAAAGATTAATAAGAAAATGTATAAGGCTGGAATTCGTTCTATTTTTTCAGAACTGGTAAGGCAAGAGCGTTTAGTGGTTAGTAATGATGTCTTTCCTAAAACTGCAAAAACGAAAGAGCTGGTAGAAAAATTAAAACTAGTTGATGGTAAGCGTATTTTAATTATTGCTGATACTATAGAAGAAAATTTAGTATTAGCATCTAGAAATATTTCTTATGTAAATATTACTACGGTGGAAAGTGTGAATCCAGTTGCTTTAGTCGCTGCGGATAAAGTTATTACAACTGAAGTTGCATTGAAAAAAATTGAAGGGCGATTAACATGAGTGGTATTACAGAAAGTAAATTAGCAGCTGTTTTATTAGGACCTGTTATTTCTGAAAAAAGCTCAATTGCTGCTGAAAGTGATTCTCGGATTGTATTTAAAGTTCGAAAAGATGCAACTAAAAATCAAATTAAAAAAGCAGTCGAATTAATGTTTGATGTTAAAGTGAACTCAGTGCAAGTTTTGAATGTTAAAGGGAAAGTTAAACGATTCGGGCGAGCATTAGGTAAGCGATCTGATTGGAAAAAAGCGTATGTAAAGCTTGAGCCTGGTCATGACATAGATTTTGCAACAGCTTGATAACTATATATAAAATCAATAGGAACGGTAGATAGCATGGCTATTTTAAAATCAAAACCAACATCTCCTGGGATGCGGTTTGTAGTACGTGTAAAAAATGAGGAATTGCATAAAGGCAAACCATTTGCACCACTATTAGAGAAAAAAAGTAGAAACGGTGGTCGAAATAATCAAGGGCGTATAACAACACGTCATGTGGGTGGTGGGCATAAGCAACATTATCGTATTATTGATTTTAAACGAAATAAAATTGATATACCAGCCGTTGTAGAACATATAGAATATGATCCTAATCGTACAGCAAATATAGCTTTATTATTGTTTAAGGATGGTGAGCGTAAATATATCATTGCACCAAAAGGTTTGTTGGTAGGTCAAGAACTTGTTTCCTCTGAGGTTACTGCGGTGAAAGCAGGAAATTGCATGCCTTTGAGAAACATGCCATTAGGTGTTACCATTCATTGTATCGAATTAAAACCTGGTAAAGGTGCTCAAATAGCTCGAAGTGCAGGGACTTCTGCGCAACTAGTTGCAAAAGAGGGCATGCATGTTACTTTGAGATTACGTTCAGGCGAAATGCGAAAAGTAATGGCTGATTGTAGGGCTGTTATTGGCGAAGTTTCAAATTCAGAACATAACTTAATTTCTTTAGGTAAAGCGGGAGCAACACGTCGTCGAGGTGTTCGTCCAACGGTTCGAGGTGTTGCAATGAATCCTGTTGATCACCCACATGGTGGTGGTGAGGGTCGTACATCAGGTGGTAGACATCCTGTGTCACCGTGGGGAATGCCAACTAAAGGTTATAAAACACGTAAAAATAAGCGTACTGATAATATGATTGTCAGACGTCGTAAGCAAAAATAAGGGGTAAAGTGTGCCACGTTCAATTAAAAAAGGTCCGTTTATTGACCACCATCTACAAAAAAAAGTAGAGAATGCTGTCAGTACTAATAATAGGAAACCAATTAAAACTTGGTCAAGAAGATCCATGGTAAGTCCTGATATGTTGGGGTTAGTTATTGCCATTCATAATGGTCGACAACATATTCCTGTTCTTATTTCTGAGAATATGGTTGGGCATAAATTAGGTGAGTTTGCTCCGACACGTACTTATAGAGGGCATTTAGCCGATAAAAAGTCTAGGTAAAATTATGGAAATTTCAGCAAAATTATCGAATGTTCCGATGTCAGCGCAAAAAGCACGATTAGTCGGTGACCAAATACGTGGGCTTCCTGTAGAAAAGGCGCTAAATATTTTAAAGTTTAGTTCTAAAAAAGCTGCGGAAATCATGAAAAAGATTCTAGAATCAGCTATTGCGAACGCAGAGCATAATGAAAGTGCAGATATTGATGAGTTAGTTGTTTCTACTGTGTTTGTGAATGAGGGGCGAACATTAAAACGTGTTCGAGCAAGAGCTAAAGGTCGCGCTAACCACATTCTAAAAAGAAGCTGTCATATTACCGTTAAAGTAGCAGAATACGAATAGAGGACTATAAGAAATGGGTCAGAAGGTACATCCAACAGGCATACGTCTTGGAATTGTTAAGGATTGGACATCAAGATGGTATGCAAATAGCCAAAATTATCCAATATTTTTGTTACAGGATCTTAAGGTTCGCGATTATATTAAAACTAAGCTAGCACATGCTTCTGTTAGTCGTGTTCAAATTAATCGCCCTGCAAGTAATGCGCATGTAACAATACATACAGCGCGTCCTGGTATTGTTATCGGGAAAAAGGGCGATGATATTGATAAATTGAGGCGTGAAGTTTCTAAAATGATGGGGGTTTCTGTTCAATTAAATGTTGAAGAGATTAGAAAACCTGAATTAGATGCTCATTTAGTCGCCGAAAGTATTGCACAGCAGCTTGAAAAAAGAATTATGTACAGACGTGCAATGAAACGTGCTGTTTCTAATACAATGCGCTTAGGTGCTGAAGGTATTAAAATTAGTGTTGGCGGGCGTTTGAATGGTGCTGAAATTGCGCGAAGCGAATGGTATAGGGAAGGTCGGGTGCCTTTGCATACATTACGTGCAGATATTGATTATGGAACGGCTGAGGCGAACACAACTTACGGAATTATTGGTATTAAAATATGGATATTTAAAGGTGAAGTTTTTGATACGGATGCACGTTTAGTTGTTACTGATAATGCAGGTTCTAAAAAAACTGTTGAAAGGAAATAATTATGCTTCAGCCTAAAAGAACAAAATTTCGAAAACAACATAAAGGTCGAAATAATGGAATGGCTCAAAGAGGGTCTTCTGTTAGTTTTGGTGAGTTTGGCTTAAAAGCGACAACTCGGGGTAGAATAACTGCTCGTCAAATCGAATCAGCCCGACGAACTATTACACGTCATGTTAAACGTGGTGGTAAACTTTGGATTCGAATTTTTCCTGATAAACCAATTACTAAAAAACCTTTAGAGGTTCGAATGGGGAAAGGGAAAGGTAGTGTTGAATACTGGGTAGCTCAAATTAAACCAGGAACAATGCTTTATGAAATTCAAGGAGTTCCTGAGGAGTTAGCACGTGAAGCATTTGTACTTGCGGCCGCTAAATTACCGATTAAAACTACTTTTGCAACGCGGACGATAATGTAATGATTGCTAATGAATTACGTCAAAAGACGAAAGAAGAATTGAATGTGCTATTGGTCGAATTATCTAGAGAGCAATTCAATTTAAGAATGCAAAAAGGCTCGGGTCAATTAACTAAATCTGATCAAGTTAAAAAGGTAAGGCGTGATATAGCACGTGTTCATACGATATTAAATGAAATGGCGAGCGCAGTAGCATGAGTGATAATACAGAAAAAAAATTGCGTACAATGACGGGGCGCGTTATTAGTAATAAGATGGATAAGACAGTTTCTGTTTTGGTTGAGCGAATGATTAAGCATCCTGTTTATGGGAAATATATTAAACGTTCAACGAAATTGTTAGCTCATGATGAAGGTAATCAATGCCGAGAAGGTGATGTCGTAACAATTACCTCTTGTCGTCCTATTTCTAAAAGAAAAACCTTTAGATTAGTTGATATTCTCGAAAGCGCAAAATAAGCGGTTTTATAAAACAATCATATTGATATTGAGATAATTAGGATTTTATAATGATTCAGATGCAAACTAACCTTGAAGTTGCTGATAATAGTGGCGCAAAAAGGGTCATGTGTATCAAAGTATTAGGTGGTTCACACCGGCGTTATGCTGGTATTGGCGACATTATTAAAGTGAGCATTAAAGATGCGATTCCTAGGGGGCGTGTTAAAAAAGGTGAAGTTTATAATGCACTGGTGGTAAGAACCCGTAAAGGAGTTCGTAGATCGGATGGCTCTGCTATTCGTTTTGATGGTAATGCAGCTGTTATTTTAAATGCGCAGCTACAGCCACTAGGTACCCGTATTTTTGGCCCTGTTACTCGCGAGTTAAGAGGGGAAAAATTTATGAAAATTATTTCCTTAGCTCCAGAAGTTTTATAAGAGGATATCAAAAATGCAAAAAATTAAAAAAGGCGATGAAGTTATTGTTCGTACGGGTAAAGATAAAGGGAAGCGTGGAAAAGTTTCAAAAATTTTTAGCCATGGAAAGGTATTAGTTGAAGGCATTAATCGTGTTAAGAAACACCAAAAAGGCAATCCAAATTCAGGTGTTGAAGGTGGTATTATAGAAAAAAATATGCCAATCGCAATTTCAAATATTGGACTTTATAACCCTGAAACGAAAAAAGCTGATAGAGTTGGTATTAAGACTTTAGATGGTGGAAAAAAAGTCAGATATTTTAAGTCGACTAATGATATTGTTGGTGCAGAGGGAGAATAATCATGGCTAGACTAAAAACTGAATATAAACAAAGAATTTTACCCGCATTAGTTGAAGAGTTTGGGTATAAGTCTGTAATGGAAGCACCTAAGCTTACAAAAATAACATTAAATATGGGCGTTGGTGAAGCAGTTGCGGATAAAAAAGTATTACAGGCGGCAATTTCAGATATGGAAAAAATTGCTGGTCAAAAAGTAGTAGTTACAAAAGCAAGAAAATCAATTGCGGGTTTTAAAATTCGTGATGATATGCCTATTGGTTGTAAAGTGACTTTACGAAGCGATAGAATGTATGAATTTTTAGACCGATTAATTAGTATTTCAATTCCTCGAATCCGTGACTTTCGCGGTATGAGCCCTAAAAGCTTTGATGGTCGAGGTAATTATTCAATGGGTGTTAAAGAACAAATCATTTTTCCTGAAATTGATTATGATAAAATTGACACGCTGCGTGGTTTGGATATTACCCTTACAACAACAGCTAAAACGAATAAAGAAGGCTTAGCATTGCTTAAGCTTTTTAATTTTCCATTTAAGAACTAAAGGGCGAAAAGTGGCAAAAAAATCAATGATTGCACGTGAAAATAAACGTAGCAAACTTGTGCAAAAATATGCACAAAAACGGGCAAATTTAAAAGAAATTATTAGAGATCCTAATGCTTCTTTTGACGATAAAGAAGTTGCTCATTTTAAGCTGCAAACACTTCCGAGAGATTCAAGCTCTGTGAGGCAACGTAACCGTTGTAATCTTACAGGTCGTCCACATGGGTATTACCGAAAGTTTGGTCTTAGTCGAAATAAGCTAAGAGAAGCGACTATGCGTGGTGATGTTCCTGGGTTGAGCAAAGCAAGCTGGTAATCTTGTTTAAGGTTTTGGAGATAATATAAAATGAGTATGACAGACCCTATAGCAGATATGTTAACCCGTGTTAGAAACGGGCAATTTGCGGGTAAAAAAAGTGTATCGATGCCTTCTTCTAAATTAAAAGTTGCAATTGCAACGGTATTAAAAGATGAAGGGTATATCTTAGGATGTACAACTGAAACAGATGGTAGTCATACGGAAATGACTATTAATTTGAAATATTTTAATGGCATTCCTGTTATTGAAAAAGTAAAGAGAATTAGCAAGCCAGGTTTACGAATATATAAATCTAAAGATGAGCTTCCTAATGTTTTAGGGGGGCTAGGAATTGCAATTGTTTCTACTTCAAGTGGTGTCATGACAGATAGAGCTGCGCGCGCTATTGGACATGGCGGCGAAATTATTTGTACTGTTTGCTAGGAGTGAAAAATGTCAAGAATTGCAAATGCACCGATTAGCATTCCTAATAATGTTGATGTAAAACATGAAGGTAAAAGCATGACCATTAAAGGAAGTAAAGGTCAGATGTCTTTAAGTATTCAAAGTTGTGTTGATGTGAGTGTTAATGATAACCTTATTAGCATTAAATGGGATAAAACAGTTAAAAATTCAAGTGCTTATGCTGGAACAGTTCGCGCTAGATTAAGTAATATGGTCGAAGGTGTTACATCAGGTTTTGAAAAAAAATTAACCCTAGTAGGGGTTGGTTATAGAGCGCAGATTAGTGGAAAATCACTAAACCTTTCTCTTGGTTTCTCTCATCCTGTTGTTTACCCAATGCCTGATGGAATTACTATTGAAGCGCCTTCTCAAACAGAGATTGTTGTGAAGGGAATGGATAAGCAAAAAGTTGGTCAAATTGCCGCAGAAATTAGAGCGTATCGCCCACCAGAACCTTATAAAGGTAAAGGTGTTCGTTATACTGATGAGTATGTTGCAAGAAAAGCTGCTAAGAAGAAATAGGTAAAGTAAATGGACAAAAAATCAGCCCGATTAAAAAGAGCCTTAAAATTACGCTCTAAAATTAAAAAATTAGACGTTAATAGGCTCACTATTCATAGAACGTCTCAGCATATTTACGCCCAAGTATTAAGTAAAGATGGGACAATAACATTAGCGAGTGCTTCTACTGTCCAAGCTGATGTTAAAAATACAGGCAATACAGACGCGGCAAAAGAAATTGGAAAAATTATTGCGCAAAAAACAGTTGCGGCTGGTATAACTGAAGTTTCATTTGATCGTTCGGGTTTTAAATATCATGGCCGCGTGGCAGCATTAGCAAATGCTGCACGTGAA
>JAGLEW010000073.1 GCA_023144875.1 Methylococcales bacterium | reverse complement strand
ACCCAACAAAATCAAGGTAAAGGTCGAGTGGCATTTGCTGCCCCGTATCCTGGAACCATACTGGCATTAAATTTAGCCGATTATGAGGGCAAATTAATTTGTCAAAAAGACAGTTTTTTAGCGGCGGCAAAAGGGGTGCAAATTGGCATACACTTTCAACGCAAAATCTTAACGGGCTTATTTGGGGGTGAAGGATTTATCATGCAAAAGCTTGAAGGCGATGGCTGGGTATTTATTCACATGGGGGGAACCTTGCGAAAAATTGAGCTGGCGGCGGGAGAAACCTTACACGTTGATACGGGTTGTTTAGGCGCATTAACGCAAACCGTTGATTACGATATTCAGCAAGCAGGCGGCGTTAAAACCATGTTATTTGGCGGTGAAGGGGTTTTCTTTGCCACCCTTAAAGGTCCTGGAACCGTGTGGCTTCAAAGTTTACCTTTTTCACGACTTGCAGGACGTATGCTCTCTTCTGCACCTCAAAATGGCGGCAGTCAAGGCGAAGGCTCGGTATTAGGCGGGTTAGGTAACTTATTAGATGGGGATAATTTTTAAACCTTCTTTTGCATAAAACTCCATTTTACCCATTGAGCATGTGGATGGGTAAAATGGCAATTCAATGCTTATTGGATCGTCAAGAGTAAATCCTCAAGCTCTCTCGCGCGTATTTCAGTTATTTTAATCTCACACCGATCTTTTTTAATCTTCTCATTTTTAGCATTTAACGATACCATATTGCATTGTGCCGCACGAAGTTCAAGCCACGCACGTTGTGCTTCTCTTAGGAAACTGGCTTTTTGTTTATCCAATTTTTTTAGCAGTTGCTGGTAAAAATCATTTAAATCTCGATCGCTTCGGATTGCACAGACTTTAACCTCACCACTGCCCATTTTATCAACTTCTAAACAATCAAGCCCTGTCCCTGCCATGCTGAAACTGGAAGAAGTCAGTAATAACAGCGCGAATAAATATTTATTCATTTTTCTTTGCCTTTATATAAATAGTGTAAAGCATAAAAGATAAATTATATTGCGTTGAAGATCAATAAACACCTCTATTTGTTGGTTAGATTAACGTCAAATTTCATCTAGAAGTAAATGGTAAGGAAAATATATTTTCCTCCTTCTTAAAATAGTAATAATAAAGGTGGATATTGATGAAAAATTTACTGTTAGTGGTTAGTCTTATGGTGATCTCAAGTTGTAGCACGCATTCGACTCAACAAAGTCTCACGCTTGATGTGAATTCACTGGAAAGAGTCACACAGCAATTAGTAGCGCCGCCTTATTTACCAAAACATGAGCAAGTTAATTTAGGCGCACCTCGTATTGTTGTCGTTAAACTGACGGCTGAAGAAAAAGAGGTTCAAATTGCGGAAAATGCTTATATTCATGCAACAACCTTTAATGGCTCTATTCCTGCACCGATGATTGTGGTACATCAAAATGATTATGTGGAATTAACTCTTGTAAACCCTAAAAAAAATCAACAAATGCATAATATTGATTTTCATGCCGCCACAGGCGCGTTAGGGGGAGGTGTGATTACCAAAGTAAAACCAGGGGAAGAGGTGACTATCCGCTTTAAAGCCACAAAAACGGGGGTTTTTGTTTATCATTGTGCGCCTGGAGGGGTGATGATTCCTTATCATGTGGTCACTGGTATGAATGGGGCGATTATGGTGTTACCGAGAGAGGGCTTAAAAGACAACAAGGGTCAACAGGTTCGATACGATAAAGCCTATTATATTGGCGAGCAAGATTATTACCTGCCAAAAGATAAAGCAGACAACTATAAAAGATATGCTTCAGGACTCGAAGCCATGGGCGATATGCTCAAAGTCATGAAAACCCTCACCCCAAGTCATATTCTATTTAATGGTAAAGCAGGGGCTTTGACTGCAAAAAATGCATTAACAGCGAAGGTTGGCGAAAAAGTATTATTAATTCATTCGCAAGCCAATAGAGACAGCCGCCCGCACCTTATTGGTGGGCATGGCGAGTTAGTGTGGGAAGGCGGATCTTTTGCCGATACGCCTGTGACAGACCGAGAAACGTGGTTTATTCCAGGAGGCTCTGCGGTTGCCGCGTTGTATGAATTCAAACAACCAGGGACTTATGTGTATTTAAATCATAACTTAATTGAAGCCGTTCAGTTTGGAGCAATGGCGCACATTAAAGTAGATGGAACATGGAATGATGATTTACAAACCCAAATTTCACCACCGCACCCAATTTAGAATAATAAAAGGTCATAGCATCCT
This sequence comes from Methylococcales bacterium, assembly GCA_023144875.1. Lineage (GTDB taxonomy): Bacteria > Pseudomonadota > Gammaproteobacteria > Methylococcales > Methylomonadaceae > WTBX01. The sequence continues at coordinate 24,374 of JAGLEW010000073.1, read as the reverse complement.
ATTAACTAGGGGCTTATAAACTTGATATTTAGTATTGGGGTTCTACACTATTATTTTCTTTTCAACTCTTAGTAAATTCAATGAAAAAACGTCATGTAATCTTAATTTTAAGCTTTTTAATCACAGCGGCTTGTACGCCTGATATTAACGTAAAACCAAATGCAACACTCGCTTCGGATAAGGCCATCGAGAATGCCGCGAATGTTGATGACACCACTCAGCGCTTAAATGCCGCCTTGGATGCTTATGGAAAAATTCTGTTATCAGGTGAATTAGAAAAATCGCTTGATTATACCTATCCTGCTCTTTTTAAAATTAAGTCTAGGAAAAAAATGCTTGAAGGTTTAATGGCGATGAAAAATAGCGGTAATGTACCCAAAATTGTTAGCATAACGCAAAAACCAGCACTTCCTGTTAAAAAATACAGTAAAGGACTTTATACAACCGTTCCATTTACCATGAAGATGGTTATAAATATTACGCCACCTGCGCCTAAGGCCGATAAAAAGAAGGCAGCTGAGATTACGGCAATGATGAATGACCCTAAAAAACTTGAAGCATTTAAAACATTTATGATTAAAATGTTTAAGGTTCAGATGAAGGAGGATGTGGTCATCACGACGGAAAAAGGCTCAAAAGAGATTAATATTAAAAAAAGTGGCTCTTATATGGCGTTGAATGAAGAAAATAAAGGATGGAAGTTTATTGATATTTCTCCGATGACAATGGGACAAGCAAAAGAAATTTTGCCGACTGATATTATGAATATAATGATGGCTATGTTGTCAAAAACACCCTCCAAAAAATAGCTTTTTAGTTCAAAGTACGCTTGATTTACCCAATGTAATCAAATGTATGCTTTTGTCATGTTACGCTAATCATTTATTGTGGTGTTAAGAGTCTTTAAAGTATAGAATCATCAATATACCCGTTAGATAAAAGCACTAACGTTATATTTTTCAAAAAATCTGCTTTGTAAGTTCTATAAATTTTATTTTTTTAGTAAAGTCCTATAAATTATTCATTTATAACGATTAGCTCAAGTTCTTGTCTTTTAAAAATTAATAGTTAACTTCAATCGCCTACACTTTTATTTTTACTGCTGTGCCGTTAGGAATCTACATGAAAAAATCACATGGAATAATCGTATTAAGTCTTCTTAGTTTCTCTTGTTTGTCTCAAGTCGAGGCGCCAATAAGCTCTGCTATAACTCAAGTTGTAGAAAAAACAACGGCACTTTTACCTCAGAATGAAACAGTGAAAAGTTTGAATACGGCGCTGGATTCTTATAAGCGTGTATTGTTATCGGGGAAAATTGAAAAATCATTAGATTATGCCTATCCACCTGTTTTTAATATAACGCCCAAAAAGTCTATTCTTGAAGAACTAACCAGTATAAAAAATAGTACTAACTCACCACAAATTATTGATGTGGATCAATCCGCTGAATTACCGATTAAAAAATACAGTAAAGGATTTTACACAACCATTAATTTTACGATGGATATGGTGATGGATATGACGCCAATCCTATCAGAAAATAACCCTCAAGAAGCGGAGGAAATCCAAGCGATGCTTGAAAGCCCTCAGGAGTTGGCTAAATTTAAAAGATATATGCGACAAATGCTTAAGATGTCGATGGGGGCAGATACAGAGGTTATGTTTAAGGATGAAAGCTTAGTGGTTAGTGTTAAAAAACAAGATTCTCATCTTGCGATTAACGAAGATAATAAGGGCTGGCGGTTTATTGATTTATCGCCGATTCCTTTCGAGCAAGCAAAAGGTATTTTACCTGATGAAATTATTAAAGAAATGCGGAATGATTTTAAAAACACCCATTTTGTAGGGAAAGAATAGAGCGAGGAAAATGCGCGTTGATTTTGAGCGGCGCGGTTATTTTTTTTGACAGTGATTTTTTTGACAACCACAGTTTTTACCACAGCCTAAGCCCTCTTCTTTGACGGCCCCTAATTCGGGATGTTTTACGGCATAAATACGCGCCATTTGTTGAATGACTATCCAGCCGCCCATGAGTAAAAAAATAAGTCCAATCGTTATTAAAAGTGTCATCATGATATGTTCATGCGGTTTGACTACCTAAGCCTGCAAAGCCCATGAAAGTGAGTGATAAAATCCCTGCAAGGATCATGCTTAATGCCGCTGCTTGGGTGATATTAGGTAAGTTTGAAAGTTCGAGTTTTTCTCGTAAGCCTGCCATTAAAACAATCGCCAACCCAAAACCTGCCCCTGCGCCTAAACTAAAGGCCACTGATTGTAAAAAATCGTATTGGCGAGAAGTCTGAAATAATGCCACACCTAATATAGCGCAGTTGGTCGTAATCAGTGGTAAAAAAATACCTAAGGCTCTAAATAAGGCAGGGCTGAATTTTTTTAAAACCATTTCAACCAGTTGTACGGCGGAAGCAATGAGTGCAATGTAGCTAATTAGGCGTAAAAATTCTAAATTAAAATGCGTTAAAACCACATTAATACCATAGGCACAGGTAGAGCTAACAAACATCACGAAAATAGTCGCAAGGCTCATATTAAAAGCGGTATCGCGTTTGGCGGAAACCCCGACAAATGGGCATAGTCCTAAAAAAAGTGCAAGGACAAAGTTATTGATTAAAAATGCATTTAGAAAAATAAAACTTAGGGAGTCGGGGTTCATCTGATATTTATTTTATTAGAAAAAAGTAAGATTTACGTTACTATTTGGAAAATATTAATCACCACCATCACAACCACCGCTGTCACCACCACAATCGTTACTGTCAGAACTGTCATTATAAGAGATCGAATGATTACGCCTATAGGGTATGCGTCGAGTGTGGCGCTTTTTTCGAGACCCACTTAAAAAGAAAACCCCAATTAAAATCAAAATTAAAACGATAACGAATACAATTTTTAACATGATACTTCTCCGCTGTTTTTAAAAAAGAGTGGCAATCTCCAATGTCATTGTCGGATAATTTAGTGGCTGAATGTTCTCACCCTTATAAAGTATCTGTTGTTTGAGGTAATCACTTCCTTGGGGGTTTCTATACACTTCTACGCATTTTTTACCAAGATTAATAATCCAATAATCGCTGATTTGATGTTGTGCATACAGTTTTAATTTTTGTTGTTGATCAAACGCTAAACTGTGGTCAGATATTTCGATTAATAACAGGACATCGTGTTCACGGGGGTGTCTCTCTTTGTAAAAAGTTGGGTTCGGTTTAAGGAGCATTATATCGGGTTCAGGTTCTGAATAATGGCTTAATTCTAATGGGTTTTGAATGCTCAGAATAGTTTTATCGTTTAGTTGTGAATAAATGTGCTGAACTAAAAGATTTAAATGTCCTGAATGTTGATGACCTGTGGGTGACATATGGATGATTTCTCCATTAATAAGTTCAAGGTGTTGTTGACAGTGAAAAACCGCCGACATTTTATGCCATTCTTGGGTGTTTATTTGATGGCGATAAGGGGCGATTATATGCATAAGGTTTTGAAAATTTTACCGTTATTACGAGGGGGGTAAGCTGCAATGACTGGCTGCTTGCATCGCTGTTATTTTATCCGTTTTTCGTTGTTGTAAATAATTGAATAAGAGTAACCACGAACCTAAAACAATAAAGCCGCCTGGGGGTAAAATCATGACAACCCACGGTTCAAAGTTAAGACTGAATACTTGAAAACCTAGTAATTGACCTGAACCAAGTAACTCTCTCACCGAACCTAAGGCAACTAAGGCGAGACTAAAGCCTAATCCCATTCCTAATGCGCTAATAATGGTTTTATTGACACTATTTTTTGAAGCGTAGGCTTCGGCACGTCCTAAAATCAAACAGTTAACCACAATAAGTTGAATAAATGCGCCTAATTTATTGTGTAAATCTAAACTAACCGCTTGAATCAAATAATCAACCACGGTAACAAAACTGGCAATAATTATAATATAGGCGATTATACGGATTTGTTTAGGAATTAAATGCCGCAAACTTGACACCAGTGCATTTGAGCCAACTAAGACAAAAATGGTGGCGGCACTCATACCAAGTGAATTTTCTAAGGTATTGGTGACCGCAAGTGTTGGACATAAGCCTAGCATCATAACAAACACGGGATTTTCTTTCCATAAACCTGCGGTAAAAACGTCTAAAGTTAAGGGCATTTCAGTTTTTTCAGGGGAAGACATTATGACCTCATTACGGCTTTTTAGGGTTTTTTAGAAGTGCTCTATTTTTATCAATTAATGGATGCAAGCGTTGTCCACTTTGATTAAGCATTCGACCAACCGCATTTGACGTAATGGTAGAGCCTGAAATAGCATCAATTTCAAAAGGGTGTTTTTTAGTTCCATGACGAACGGTTTTGATTTGATTCTGAAGTCCTGTTTTTTCATCATTAACTTTGGCTTCTAAGCAATCAAAATTGGCTAAGAATTTTTTATCAGTGGTGATTTTAGTGCCAAACCCTGGAGTTTCGGTGCTTTTTAAAACATCGTACCCCGTAATACAGCCTGTTTTAGGTTGGTAACTGTAAAGTAAATCAACACGATCCTGATACCCTTGTGCGGTGGCATTTAACGCCACGCCCACAAACTTACCCTTTGCATCATAACCTGCGTAGAGTAATTCACCTACGGCTTTATCATCAACTTGTTTTAAGGTTTGATTTTCAATGCGAAATGTTTGTCGTGTTTTTGCTTTAGGTAAGACTTTAAAAATGGCGCGTTCGGTAGCAAGGCGTTGATTTTCAGCAATAATGGGCTTGGTGTATTCGTAAATACTCACCACTAACACCCCTGATAACAAGGCAATAATTCCTAAAGTAGTGATTAATTTTGAGCTGTTGGGAAGTTGTACCATTTCAGCGGGTTCGCTCATAAAGATTCCTTAAAAGTAAAGTTAGCCTTTTTTATTTTTCAAAGCATGGCCTGCTAAGGTTTTCCCTAAATCCCAGATAGCGCCCGAAATTTGGTGTGTATTGGCAATGGTAGTGTCAAAAGCGCGAATAATATCAGTACTATTTTGATCGGTTAAATTTAAGGGGGGTAATAATTTGACCACGTTCATGCCGTGTCCTGCGACTTGGGTTAAAATTTTATGGTCTTTAAACAAAGGAATGGTAATCATTTGGCAAAATAAGCCCTTATTTGCCGCTTCCAACATGCGCCACGCTGCTTTTAAATGCAAGCTCTTAGGGGATTCAAATTCTACGGCTATCATCAAACCTTTTCCACGGGCTTCTTGTAAAAATTGATATTGATCGCGGCTAGCATTAATCGCATTAATAATTTCAGCGCCTTGTTTAGCACTGTTTTCAACTAATTTTTCAGATTCAATGACCTCTAAACTCGCCAGTCCTGCCGCCATTGCCATGTTATTTTTACCAAAGGTTGAACCGTGAATAATAGCTCTGTCCATACGATTGAAAACGGTATCCATAATTTTTTGTGTCATCGCTACGCCGCCTACTGGCACAAACCCACCCGATAAGGCTTTCGCCATTAAGATCATATCGGGTTGAATATTCCAATGGTCACACGCCCAAAATTTGCCTGTGCGCCCTAAGCCTGTTTGAATCTCATCAGCGACCAAGAGCGTGCCATATTTTTTACAGAGGCGCTCAACTTCGGGTAAATAATCATCATTAGGAATATTGACGCCTTTGCCTTGAATTGGTTCAACAAAAAAAGCCGCGACTTCTTTTTGACTTAAGGCTTGTTCTAAAGCGGCTAAATTATTAAAGGGAACCGCTTCGCAATGAGGTAATAAATCGCCAAAGCCTTCTCGAAAAATAGCCTCGCCATTTAGCGCTAATGCCCCTAAACTCAGCCCGTGGAAACTGTGTTCACAATGTAAAATTTTCTGGCGTTTGGTGGTGTAACGGGCAAATTTAATGGCCGCTTCAACCGCTTCTGTGCCTGAATTACAAAAAAACATTTTGTCTAAGTTTTCTGGGGTCGTCGCTAAAATTTTTTTTGCTAATAAGCCACTTAATAAAGAGACATCCATTTGCACTAAATTCGGCAATTCAAGGGTGAGCGTATCTTGCAGCGCTTTAATCACGGTGGGATGATTGCGACCTAAAGCAAACACACCAAAACCACTGAGCAAATCTAAATATTCATCGCCTTGGTCGTCATATAAATATTGTCCGACGGCTTTGGTATAAGTACGATCATAACCAATAGTTTTTAATACTTTAACCATCTGATTATTTAGGTATTGCTCATGCAGAGAAAACTTATCGTTTCCTTGTTGAGCCAAAAGGTCGGCGATGCTAAAAGTCATGGTTTCCTTAGGCGTGAACGGGTTTAACACTGAGCGCAGGTAATACAATCAGTGTACAAATTAAGGTGAAAAATATACCCAATGCCAGTAATAAGCCCATGCTTGAGGTGCCAACATGAGTGGTAAAAGCAAGGCTTGAAAAACTACAAAGGGTGGTTAATGAGCTAAAAAATACCCCACGTGCAGTGCTGGTGGTTAATAACGGCTGACTATTATTGGTATCGGCATTTAATCGGTGCATGATGTGAATGCCGCTATCAACCCCCATACCCATTAATAAGGGCAGAGCGATCACGTTGGCAAAATTAAAGGGATTGTCCAATAAGACATTAAACGCGCCTGTTAAAAGAGTGGCGAGTAATAACGGTGCAATCACTAATATAGTGTTACGAATACTTTTTAATATTAATAATAATAACAGGGTAATGGCGATTAATGCCCCTGAAAAAGCTTCAATAAAAGCCTCGACTACGGCATCACCTGAGGCTTGATCGGCGACTGACAATCCTGTGACCCCCGCATCAATGGCTTGAACCGAATTTACGAATATTTTTTGATTTTCGACTCTGTTTTGGTCTTCAGACGGCATAATACGAATGCGATATAAGCCTTCTTTACTAAGCCAATGCTTGGTAATACTCGGCGGTAAATCCTCTAATGTATAAGCGGTGGCGGTTAAACTGGTGCTTAAGCGCGCCATGGTATAGGGCAATAATGCTAAAACACTATTTTCCAACGCAGGGTAAGCGGTTGTAGGGTTTTTATCTGCGTAAACCAGATAATTTTGTAAATTCAATTGTAATTTTTGTAATGAATTTATTGCCTGATGGTTGGGTTGGTTTTGTAATAGGGTGTTAATTTGTGCTAAAAAATCGCTTAATGCTAGACGAATATCAGTTTTTGAGGGTTTGTTTTTAAATTGCTGTAATTGAGAGCCAATTAATAAATCTAAATCTTCAATAATAGCCAATTTTTCGGCTTGATTTTTAGCGACTAAATCCGTCAAAATGACCACGTTATCAACCACAGGCAAGGCGGTTAATTGTTCTGAAAGTTGTTCTGCTTCTGATAAATTATTACGTAATGCCGATAAAACATACGGCGAATCTTTTTTAGATTTTAACAACTCTTTAATGGTGATGACGGATTCACTGTGGGGGTCACGCAGATGAATTGAGTTTGAATCAAAGGTTAATTTTGTCAATGCCCCAATGGATAAAATTGTCATCAAAAAAGCGATAACTTTAATTGACTTGGCATATTTAAAAGGAAAATTTACCCACGCAACAGAAAACCCTATGCTTGCTTGCAGTGGTTGCGTTTTTTCAGAAGGGAATAGCGCTAAAAAGGCAGGTAAAATGGTCAATGATACAAATAAGCCAATAAACATCCCCGCGCCAGAAATAAGTCCTAATTCAGAAACGCCCGAATAATCGGTGGGAACAAAGGCAAAAAAGCCTAATGAGGTGGTGAACGCACATAAAAAAAGGGCTAAACCAACGCTGTGAAGGCTGTCATGAATGGCGGTATTGCTATCCATGCCTAACGCGCGACATTCTCGATAACGCAAACAAAGGTGAATGGCATAATCCACGCCTAGGCCGATATATAAGACCGCGAAAGCAATGGAGATTAAATTTAAATGTCCAATCGCAACCGCTGCAAAACCTGCGGTAAAAATCAAGCCGACGATGAGTGATAAAAAAGTCGCTAGCAATAATTTAATTGAGCGCAAACCAAACCACAGCGCACTACAGACTAAAATAAGCGAGAAGATACCTGCAAGCGCTGAACCTTTTGAAACACTTTCTAACTCTTCATGTTCTAAGGCGGTTTCCCCCGTCATCCGAATTTGTAATGTCGGCATGGTTTGCAACATGTCTTTAATTAAAGATCTGGAGAATAATAAGGCAGGTTCGGCGGGAAAAATCGCCTCAAAATTCATTGTAGGTTTGGCAATGACTAAAATACGTCGGTCTTCATTATTCAGTGAATGGGTTGCTAACAATTGTTGCCATGATAAATGATAGGGCTGTTGTTGAAGTTTGGCTTCAAATGCCTGATTAATACCTTGTAATAACGGTTCTAAATCCATTGGCAAGCTTTCTTGGCGATTTAATGCTTTTGTGATGAGTTCAAATAAGCCTTGCAGGTGAAAATTTTTCGCTAAATAACCTATAAATGGTTGAGCGCTGGATAATTTGTTGGCTAATTTTGAAAGCTCATCGGTTTCAAGATAGAGTAAGCCTTGTTGTTGAAAAAAGGGGTTATCATTGGGAATATAAACCGACTCAAAATAAGCAGATTGTGCCTGTAATTTAAGAGCTAATTGTTGTGCGGCTTGCGCGGTTTCTTCAGAGGTTTGCGCTTCAACCACAAAAATAATGGCGGTCGCATCCTGTGGAAAGGCGGTTTCTATGCGTTGACGGTTTTTTTGAAAGGGTAAATCGGGCGACAGCATTTCTGCGGTATTGGTATTAACCCCTAAATTATTCAGGGTGTAATACAAACTCATACCACACAGCACAAGCGTTAAGAGCAGTAATAGCCATCGATAGCGTAAAACGTAACTCGCCCACCCGTCTAACAATCGTTCCAGTGAAAACAAAGAGGGTTTACTCATGAGGTCATTTTTAATTCAAAAACCAGCGATTATATCAAGATGCTTTGAAACCGCTTTTAATTTATTTTTAGCCGCTTGAAAATGAAAACCAACTTTAATTAAAGCGGGCAATTGTTGGGGATGTGTTAACAAGGAGCGGAGTAATTTATCTTGCTCAACTTCACCTTCCGCATTGATTGATTGGGCAATCACCGATGGTAAACGGAGAGCAACCGCATCGCTAATGGTACGAATAACAAGGCTGTGAATACCCGCTTTTTGAGCGCATTGCACGATGGCGGCACTTTCCATATCGACGGCGACCGCTTGGGTTTTTTCGTGCAGTTGTTGTTTCGCTTCAGGGCTTTCAATCAAGTGTAAACTTTCGAGTAAAATAACGGATCGATGCACAATTGGTAAGTTTTTTTTAATATGCGTGAGCCAGTCACTACAGACATCAAGTGTTTCCCCTGCTGCGGTGATTATTTTTTCAGGAAAAAGTAAATCGCCTGAGGTTAAATTAGGCGCTAAAGCCCCCGCACAGCCCCAGCTAACAAGCCCTTTAACGTCTTTGGATAGTAGGGTGTTCGCCGCTTTAATGGCGTTATCCCGTCCCGTCCCCGAATAGATGATAACAATGTCTTCATTGATAAAAAAACTTTGACCTCGAGTTAATTTTTTGGAGGTCAAGGTTGATAATTCTTCGGTCAATGCGACGATAATTCCTATTAACATTACTTTTCTAGTTCATTACGATAGCGAGCCAATGCCCACAGTGGAAAAAATTTATCATAGCCATGATATTTTAAATAAAAAACTTTTGGGAAACCAGGGGCGGTAAAACATGGATCATCCCATACGCCATTGAGTTGCTGTTTTACTAATAAAAAGGCAATACCTTTTTCAACTTCTGGGCAATACGCTTCCCCTGCCGCCATTAAACCTAGTAAAGCCCATGCGGTTTGAAAACTGGTGCTGAAATCAAAACTGCCATCATAATCATCCATTTCATAAATACGATTATCTTCGCCCCAGCCACCATCGTTGCGTTGTTTATTTTTTAAAAAGTGAACCGCATTCGTATAAAGGGGATCATCTTTAGGGATATCTGTTTGTTCCAGCCCCAATAAAACCGACCATGTGCCATAGATATAATTACTGCCCCAGCGTCCAAACCATGAGCCATTATCTTCTTGTTCTTGACGAAGATAGACGATTGTTCGGTCTAAGGTCGGCAAGTATTCGGGGTGATTCTTAAGCACATTTGATAGTAACATCACACAACGCGCACTAACATCAGCGGTAGGCGGGTCGAGTAAAGCACCGTGGTCGGCAAAAGGAATTTCATCTAAATAATGGTAATCATTATCCGCATCAAAGGCACCATAACCCCCATTTTTTGATTGCATACCAACAATCCATCGCGCGGCTCTATGAATCGGTTCATTGTATTTTTTACTGTCTAATTCGGCCATTGCAAATGCAATTAAAGCGGTGTCATCCACATCAGGAAAGTGTGGGTTTTCAAATTGAAATGCCCAGCCGCCGCCTTCAATATTTGGTCTTGCAATGCGCCAATCGCCTGCTTCATCGGATAACTGTTTGGTTTTTAGCCATTCATAAGCGTGCGTTAAAACCTTGTGATTGGTTTTTTTATCGGCTTCTTGCAATGCTAACGCGGCTAAACCCGTATCCCACACAGGCGATAAACAGGGTTGGCAATAGGCATAATCATCTTTAATAATCAATAGCTTATCAATTGCTTTTCTTGCCGTTACCATCATAGGGTCAGTTTTGGGGGTTTCTAATAGCAATAATGATTCATAGGCGGCGACCATTGCAGGAAAAATACCCCCTAAGCCATCTTCGCCATTTAAGTGTTCAATAATCCAAACTTTAGCCTGTTCAATGGCTTTTTGGTGCATTTTTTCAGGAATCAAAGGACGAGTTATGCGCCCTAATTTATCTAACCCTAAAAAACATTTATTTAAAAAGGTACGGTCAGGAAAATAATGTTTTTCTTTATTCGCAGGAATCACAAATAACTCTGGAATAATGATATTTTGTGGGTTTTTAGCCTTGGCTTTTAAGGTGCATAAAATAAAAAGCGGCACCATGACCGATCGAGACCAATAGGATACCTTATCTAAATGAAATGGAAACCATTTAGGAAATAACATAATTTCGACAGGAATATAGGGGACACCACGCCACGGTAATTGTTCAAATATTGCCAGTGTAATTCGAGTAAAAACATTCGCTTTTGCGGCGCCACCTTGGCTTAAAATATAATGGCACAGTTTTTTCATGTGGGGGGCATCAATAGCATCCCCCGCCATTTTTAAGGCATAATAAACTTTAACGCTGGTGCTTAAATTACCGTCACCGCCTGTAAATAAAGGATAAAATCCCGCCTCTGTTTGCCGACTTCTTAAATAAACCGCTATTTTTTCTTGCAACGCGAGGTTAATTTCGCCCAAATAATGCATCATTAAGATATATTCAGCCGTGATACTGCAATCGGCTTCTAATTCAAACACCCAAAATCCTTCTTGATCTTGAAGACTTAATAACTTATCTTGTGCTTTTTGTATAGCTTGGTTAAGAACAGGGATTTTAGATTGAATGGCCGTTGCGGTACTTTGAGTATCGCGGGTATTCATCTGAACGGTCGTTTCTGTAAACATGATGAATCCTATAGTAAGGGTTGTTAAGGTTTAGGATGTGGCTGGTAGTGCCAGTCAGGCGATTTAAGCGTGTGGCTCAGTCCATCGAAAATAAGTGAGAGTAAATAATTGCTTCGTACGGTAAATTTAGTCACTAAAATAGTGCCTTTAACACTGTTACGCGTGATTTTTACCTGATTTGATTGATTAAAAGTAAGGTTTTGTTTTATTTTTCGTAAGGTTAAAACAGCCATTCCAATGGCCCATAAACAAAAGTTACGAATACCTGTTTCATGGGTTGGCAATAATTGGGTATAGCGCAAAGCATTCGCAAGATGTTCTTCGGCTATACTAATAAGATGGGTGAGGCCAAGACGAAAGTTAGCGTTATTTGTTTCAGGGGTTAGATCATTTAAATCGTAGCCTACATCGGTAAAAATATCTTGTGGCAACCAACAAATTCCGCGTTGGGCATCATCCCATATATCTTTCAAAATATTGGTCATTTGCAAACCTTGCCCAAAAGAAACTGACAAGGTTAATAATTCTTTTTTATGTCGATTGATCTCAGGCGAATAATGACAAAATAATTTTGCGAGCATTTCGCCGACACAGCCAGCGACGTAATAGCAATAATTATTCATGTCTGCCATGGTTTTAACCCCTGCTGTTAAATCAAGTGCTTGAAAAATAGGCATCCCTTTTGCCATCACTTCTACACAAGTTGCTAGTGCTTCAATTTGAGTGGCTTCAAACTGGTGTGTAATGGTAATCACTCGGGCGGTTAGTTTAATTAAACTGTGTTCAGCAGGTAGTGTTTGAGTGGACAATAAAGGGGCTAGTTGTTCGGTAAAATCAGTAGCACCTTCCCCTGTTTTAACGACAGCGATAAAATGATTGCAAAAAAAAGCTTTTTGCGTCACTGAAAGGGAGACTTCATCTTCGATGGTATCGACAATTCGGCACAATAAATACGCATTTGCAACCGCAGGGTAGAGTTTTGACGGTAATTGAGGAATAGTCAAGGCAAAGGTTCTGGAAACTCCTTCAAGGAGAATGGCTTGGAACGCATTATCATCAAGCGTTAAAAGCGATTCTGGGTGATCAATGGAGATAGTATTCGCTGTCATAGTTTGTGCTTTGCTACGAAAAAAAGCTCTCATGGTATAACGAAACCTTAAAATTTCAAATAATAACGAGAGTTTGGTTAATAATAGTCTTTTTGTTGGATTTTTGCAAAGAATTGTTGTTTTATTGCACAAATTGTATCGTATTTACGATGGAATAACCGCTGATGTTTTTAGGTGCAAATACGACGTGTCAATTTATCGGTGTTTAACGTCATGATGACGGTAAAATTGAAAAGGCTCTGTGTTTTAAGTCTAATATTGGGCTTTGTTTTTATTGTAATTTTGTGAATTTTATAATAAAAATTAATATTATAAAACTAGAGGCTTGTATTAAAATAGCGTATTCTGAAAAGCATTATAAGTATGAAAACTTTAAAGAATTTTTCTATTTTTGGAAAGTTTGAGAAGAATATTTAGCTTATAAAAGGTATGGTTTTGTTTTTTCTGTTGTTGTTTAGCAACAGTCGTTTATGACATGTACCTACGAATCGTTAATTATTTTAGTTGTTTAAAGAGGACAAATTTGTGAGCATTCCGTTGCGCCAACAATTGGCAGTAGGCCAATATTTACTAAAACAAAAACTCAAAGGCGTGAAACGCTATCCGCTGGTTTTGATGCTAGAGCCTCTTTTTAAATGTAATTTAGCTTGTGCGGGTTGTGGAAAAATTGATTATCCCGATGAAATTTTAAATAAACGTTTATCGGTTGAGGAATGCTTAACCGCGGTGGATGAATGTGATGCACCTATGGTCTCAATTCCAGGGGGTGAACCTTTAATTCATAAGGAAATGCCACAAATTGTAGAAGGAATTGTGGCACGAAAAAAATTCGTTTATTTATGCACCAATGCCTTATTATTAAAAAAACGCATTGATGATTATACCCCGTCGCCATATCTGACGTTTTCGATTCATTTGGATGGCAATCAAATGCGTCATGATGAATCCGTTTGCCAAACAGGTGTGTTTGAAATTGCAGAGGCGGCTATAAAGCTGGCTTTGAAAAAAGGCTTTCGAGTTACGGTTAACTGTACTTTATTTCAAGGTGAAAAAGCGCAAGAAGTCGCTGATTTCTTAGATTATGCGATGGAATTAGGGATTGAGGGTGTCACTATTGCGCCTGGGTTTAGCTACGAACATGCGCCAAAACAAGATGTTTTTATTAAAGACTCAGAGGTTAAGGAATTATTTCGGGGTATTTTTAAAATTGGTAAAAATCGCAACTGGAAATTAAACCATTCCTCGTTATATTTAGATTTTTTAGCGGGAAATCAGGATTATAACTGTACGCCGTGGGGAAACCCGACACGGAATGTATTTGGTTGGCAAAAACCATGCTATCTGTTAGATGATGAAGGGTATGTTGATAGTTTTCAAGAATTGTTAGATACCACCCCTTGGGAAAAATATGGCCATGTGAATAATCCTAAATGTGCAAATTGTATGGCGCATTGTGGTTATGAAGCGACAGCGGTTGAAGATATGTTAGCGCATCCCATAAAAGCGTTACTTACCTCACTTTCTGGACCAAAAACTGAAGGGGACATGGTCAATGGTGTTATAAATAAACCTACGTCATTAAGTGATATTGCGGTAAAAACCGAGCGTTCGAGCATGGATTAAAAAATTTTGCTAAACTATTTTACAATTTTTTGTAACCGTATCTGAGGCAATCTTAATGTTAATCCCCCTACAAAATAAACTTTTTTTACTTGTCATAACGAGTATTTTTCTTAATATCACTATGAGTACGGCAGAAGCAAAATCGGCAACAGCCAAGCAAGTCGTGGTCAGGTTTCAGGCAAATGTTTTAAAAGTCATGAAACAAGGAAAAAAATTAGGCTTTGAAGGGCGTTATAAGCGATTAGAAAAAGCGATTAATGAAAGTCATGATTTAACGAAAATAACCCGTGTTGTCATTGGTCGAGAATGGGGTAATTTATCAGAAGAACAGCAACAACAACTGATTACGGTGTTTACAAAGCTCAGTATTGCCGCTTATGCTTACAATTTTAAAGACTTTTCAGGCGAAGCTTTTCATTTTGACTCTGAAGAAAAAACAACCCGTGGCGGTATGATTATTCATACACACTTGACGATTCCTAAAGATAAATCGGTGACTTTTGATTACATGCTGAAAGAAAAAAATGGCCAGTGGGGTATTATTAATATTATTGCGAATGGGGTGAGCGATTTGGCATTAAAAAGATCAGAGTATACAAAAATACTTAAAGAGCAAGGGTTTGACATGCTCTTACTCAAGTTGAATGAAAAAATTAAGACATACGAAAAATAATAATGATAGGTTGAAAAACGGTAATGAAAAAACAAAAAAAGAATCTATATTTGGTTGCTAGTCTTTGTTTGAGTGCTTTATTATTACTAGAGGGCTGTGCGAATACTAATGGTAGTATTGTGAGTAACGATGACCCTTATGAAGAAGTTAATCGCAGTGTGTTTGGTTTTAATGCAAGCGTAGATAATTATGTAGGAAAACCTGTATCAGCGGCTTACGATTACATTACGCCTGATCTTGTACAAACGGGCATTGGTAATTTTTTTAGCAACTTAAAAGATATTAATGTTGTTTTAAACGATGTGATGCAGGGCAAGCTACTCCAAGCGGGGCAAGACACTGGGCGGTTTTTATTAAATACTTCCGTTGGGTTAGCTGGAATATTTGATGTGGCTACGATGGTGGGGCTTGAAAAACACAATGAAGATTTTGCTCAAACTTTAGGCGTGTGGGGGGTTCCCAAAGGGCCTTATTTGGTCTTACCTCTTATTGGCCCTGCGACCACCCGAGGAATACCAGGAATGGTGTTTGATGCAGCCGCAAATCCTGCAACGTATGTCCCTTTTCCTATTCGCTCATTAGAATTACTTAATATGCGAACCCAGAAAGCAGGTACTTTTAAAATTATTAAGGAAGGGGCTTTAGACCCTTATCTATTTACCCGAGAATCTTTTTTACAGTCTCGAAAATATTTGGTGACTGACGGTGAGGTTGAGTTAACGGATGATATAGACTTAGATTCTTCGATTGATGAAACGGATTTTGGAAAATAAAAAATCATTCTTTTTGTTTTTCTTTTAGCAATAGAATTTGTGCCTGAGGGGGTGGTGTTCCAAACATAAGCTCATTAATATAATGAGGGGACGACTGACCTAAAAAGTAAATGAGATTGGTAAGTAGTAATAAAAAAAAGAGTATTTTCATAAATATTTTTGAATAAAAAGCGCTAAGCCCTGTAAAACTAAGTCTGGCTCTATAATAACAGGGTGAGATAGATGATCGGCAATTTTGTCCGCATCACCGCCTGTTATGATGAGTATTGAGTCGGATGGGTAATCGCTTAACAGGCCATTTATCAGTCCAGTAATAGCATACAATGTGCCACTAAAAATAGCTTTGTCAGTTTGGTGAGCCAGCTCTAAGTGATGGGCTTTATTATATAACGCTAAATCTTGTGTGTTGTTTGATAATGCCGTTTTCATTAAGTGCAATCCTGCGCTAATGACACCGCCTTTGTGGATGCCAGTCTCATCAATAAAATCCATCGTTATGGCGGTTCCGCAATCAATGACCCATAGTGATTGTTGATAACTATAATAACTTGCAATTAAACCTAGCCAGCGATCCACCCCTAATTTTTGAGGGTACTGATAACTATTTTTAACACCAAAATCTTCGGAAGTACTCGCCGCGGAAATAATTTTAATAGTGCCCCATATTACTTGAATTACGTCAATAATGACTTGTTTAATATGGTCAGCGCCTACGGAAGAGATGCCGACAATATCAGGTGCAGGTACGTTTTTCCACGCGGTTTTTAATTGCTCATAAAACGAGGTTTTTTGGTGATACAACGCTTGAGTTGCACTTATAACGCCATTATTTTGTTGCGCCCATTTCAAACGGCTGTTCCCAATATCAAGCAATAAAATCATTTATTTTTTCCGAAAACTCACTTCACCCGAGGCAAAATGGCTTATTTTTCCATATGTGTCTTTTAATAATAATAACCCATTTTCATTAATACCCATGACAGTGCCATCGAATTGCTGCTCACCTTGGTAGATAGAGACTTCACGCCCTTGCATACAGTCGTATTGCTGCCATTCTGCGGCATACGCCTGAAACGTTTTTTCTTCAAAAGAAGCACTAATAGTCAGTAAGTTATTTAACAATGTGGCGGCGATTTTATGACGTGAATAAACTTGATTCGTTTTTATTTTCTCTAAATCTGTCCACGATTGATCAATATTAAGTGTTTTTGTAGCGGGTAAATAAAGGTTGAGTCCTAAACCAATAATAGCGGTACATTCTCCGCTGGATTCTCCTGAAATTTCAATTAAAACCCCGCCTAATTTTTGTTGTTTCCAATAAATATCATTCGGCCATTTCAAACCAATATTATTAAATCCTAGTTGATTTAAGGCGCGTACCACCGCCACGCCAATGGCTAAACTTAAGCCTGCAAGACTTCCAAAGCCATTTTTAAAAATCCATGAAAACGATAAATAAATATTGGCACCAAAAGGAGAGACCCATTGCCGCCCTTGTCGTCCTCGGCCGTTGGTTTGAAACTCGGCAAAACAAACATGACCTGATTGATTTTTTACGCTCATTGCCTTAAGTAAATAATCATTAGTTGAGGCCAGCTGAGGATGAATTTCTAAATTTGATAATAATGCGGTGGTTGCGGGGGTTAAATGTTGGTGAATATTGTCATAGCTTAATAATTCTAATTTTCGATTAAGCCGATAACCTTTACCTTTTAAAGCAATAATTTCGAGTCCAAAATCTGAAAAACTTTGGCAATACTTCCAAATAGCGGAGCGACTTAAGCCGAGGTTTGTGGATAATTCTGCTCCAGAATAAAAACGATCTTCAGTAAGACATGTTAAAATTTTGGCGTGGTTTTTGGTAAAAATCACAATAACTTAATAAAGGGGCAGCAAAATAAGGCTCCAAACTATAACAAATCTTCGGTCTTTTTTTCTATTTTATTAATCATACTTTATGAGTAATTCTGATTTTTACGCTGTTTTTGGACAGCCGATTCACCACAGTAAATCCCCTCAAATTCATCAATTATTTGCCCAAGATACTCAGCAAATAATGGATTATCAAGCGCAAGAAGTCAGTGCTGGTTTATTTAAAAAATCGGTCACGGATTTTTTTGAAAAAGGCGGTAAAGGACTGAATTGCACCGTACCACTTAAAGAACTTGCCTTTGAATTTGCGACAGAATTAAGCCCTAGAGCGCAATGTGCAAAAGCGGTTAACACCTTAATATTACAAAAAAATGGCTGTGTTTTAGGCGATAACACCGATGGCTGTGGTTTGGTGACGGATTTAACGCAAAACCATGCAATAGCGCTTAAACAAAAACGTATTTTAATTTTAGGCGCGGGGGGGGCTAGTCGTGGAATTATCCAGCCAATTATGCAGCAAGTCCCGCAAAAATTAGTGATTGCCAATCGAACCATCGAAAAATCCATTGCATTGGCGCTAGAGTTTAAAAGCTTAGGGAAAATTGAAGGCTGTGGCTTTAAAGACTTAAAAGGACAGTCGTTTGATTTAATTTTAAATGCGACCTCGGCCAGTTTAAGTGGACAATTACCGCCATTGCCAAATAATCTTATCGCTGAAAATGGCGTTTGTTATGATCTGTCTTACGGCAGTGAACCTACTATTTTTGTGCGCTGGGGTATTGAGCAAAATGCACATAAAAGTTTGGATGGTTTAGGAATGTTGGTCGAACAAGCGGCGGAAGCTTTTTATCTTTGGCGTGGTGTACGTCCAAATACGCACGCAATTATCAACGTATTAAAGCAAAAATCTCCTGAACAGATTTAGGTCATATTTCTGATTTATCCATAACACTTCATAAACTAAAAAGGTTACAATGGCGGTTTTTATTGATGATTAGGATGAGTTTTGACGGTCAAAATAATTCGCATTGCCACTCGTAAAAGCCCTTTAGCCTTATGGCAAGCCAACTATGTTGCTGCAAAACTAGAACAGGCTTTTCCAAGTCTTAAAACAGAGCTTGTCACCATGATGACGCAAGGTGATAAAATTCTTGACACCCCTTTAGCAAAAATTGGTGGAAAGGGTTTGTTTGTCAAAGAACTGGAGCAGGGCATGTTAGCTGGAAAAGCAGATATTGCGGTGCATTCAATGAAGGATGTCCCTGTTGAGTTTCCAGAAGGATTGCATTTAGCGGTTATTTTAAAACGGGATGACCCACGCGATGCGTTCGTTTCAAATCAATATGCCTCATTAAAAGACTTACCTGAAAACGCTAAAATTGGTACTTGTAGTCTTCGTCGTCAATGTCAATTAAAACAACACCTTCCTAATGCACAAATCTTACCATTGCGAGGCAATGTCAATACGCGGTTAGCCAAATTAGATGCAGGTAAATTTGATGCCATCATCTTAGCGGCGGCAGGATTAAAACGCTTAGAAATGCAGGATAAAATTACCGAATGTCTTGAGCCAACCATCAGTTTACCTGCGATTGGGCAAGGTGCCATTGGAATTGAGTCACGAAGTGATGATGTCGAAATCAATCACTTATTAGCGGCCTTAAAAGACGATGAAACCACCATTCGTTTGCAAGCAGAAAGAGCCATGAACAAGCGTTTAAATGGCGGCTGTCAAGTGCCAATTGCAGGCTTTGCGGAAATTAAAAACGCTCAAATATGGATGCGTGGATTGGTTGGAAACCCTGATGGTTCGGTGATTTATCGGGCTGAAAAAAGAGGGAATATTCAAAATGCTACGCAAATAGGGATTGATATTGCGGATGATTTATTAGCGCAAGGTGCGGGTAAAATTTTAGCGGCGCTGTATACTTAATCGTTAAATCGCATGAAAACTGATTGTTTAAAGGGGTTTAAAATACTGGTGACACGACCTGTTGCACAAGCAACCCCGTTAACGGCCTTAATTGAACAGCAAGCGGGTGAAGCGGTTTTATTTCCAACCCTTGTGATTGAACCTCTAAAAAAAACCACGGATTACATAATACCAAAATCCACTCAATGGCTTATATTTACCAGTGCAAATGCGGTTAATTGTTTTTTAAAAATGGATTTTAACAATAAAATATCGCTAGAAACAATCAAGATGGTTGCCATTGGAAAAGCGACCGCCACCGCCATTGAAAAAAATGGTCTGACGGTTGATTTAATACCCTCCACAGGATTTAACAGCGAAGCATTATTAAATTTATCGGTTTTTCAGGCTACAAATATTGCATCGCAACGAGTGTTAGTGGTTCGCGGCTGTGGCGGTCGACAATTATTAACCGACACCTTAAAAAAACGAGGCGCAGTCGTTACCGTTTTAGAAGTTTATAAGCGAGTTAAACCTGTTTCTTATACTATAAATCCGCTGTTGATACACTTACAAAAACAACAACTTAACGTCATCACCATCACCAGTGGCGAGGCGTTACATAATTTTTTATCCATGCTAAAAGACTCTGGCATGATTTCATTGACACTTAAAATACCACTGGTTGTCATTAGTCAACGTTTAAAAAAAATCGCAATTACTTTGGGATTTCAACACATATTCGTCAGTGACAATCCTACGGATAATGCCATGATTAAGACCGTAATAACCGTGTGTAATGGGGAAAAACAGTGACCGAAAAAGTAACTAAAAAAGTAATTGAAAAAAAATCAGATCAAAAACCTGAAACAAAACCAGTCGTAGCCGTAGCTGAACAACCAAAATCAAAATTTGGACTTGGATTCATTATCTTGGTTTTTTTAATTATTATTGTCTCAATGGTAGGCTTTTACTTTATAAATCAATTAAATAACGAACAAGAAATTCAGCAAACTAAATTTGTGCGTGAAAACGAGCGAGTGCTGTCACTTACCAAACAACTTACCAGCATTCAAGCGCAGTTAGCTTCCACACAAAAACTGTTAACTACTGTTGATGCGGATGTGACCAGTACGGATGATGTTTTTACCAATAAATTAGCCGAATTTTCAAAAACCAATGATGCGAAGCTTAAATTAGCCCATGCGGATTTAAAAGAATCTATTTTAAAGTTGCAACGACAATTAGGTAAAACGCGGGGTGACTGGCTCATGGCGGATGCCGAATACTTATTAAGTATTGCCAATCAACGATTGCATTTAATTGGGGATATTAAAACAACGGCGGAAGCGTTAAAAGCGGCGGATGAACGATTGCATGAAAGTGGTGATGGGGCGACTTTTAAAATAAGAGAGCAAATTACCAAAGAAATTGCGAGCTTAAAAGAAATCAGTGTTCATGATATTGTGGGCAGTTATGCGCGCTTAAAATCTTTGATTGATAGCGTTGATCGTTTAACACTTATTTTGCCGTATGCTGAAAAGCCTTTAAAAACGGATGATAGAAAATTACCTGAAAAAGCCGATGGGATTGTTGAGGTGGTTTTACAGCAAATTGATGGCTATGTAACCGTCCGTCATAATGATGGCGAAGTTAAAAAAATTCTTAGTCACGAAGAAGCAAAACTGATTAAACAACAGCTAGGACTTAAGCTAGAGATCATAAAAATTGCTTTAGTTCAAGAAAATACCGCGCTGTATGAAAGCACGATGACCGATGCCTTAGAATGGATTAAACAACATTTTATTATTAATAAGATTTCCAAAACATTTCTGAATGAGTTGAATGAACTTAAAAAATCTTATGTAAATACGGAACTACCAGACATTAGTATTTCTTTGAAAATGTTGCGAGATATTACCAAATTAAGGATAGAAACGGATAAAGGTTTGCAGGATGAAGCGGTTAAAAAAAGCGCTGAAAGTGATGAAAAAAATCCAGAAAAATCCCCTGAAGCATTAAAAAATAATGAGAAGCCCGCATCGGCTAAAGACGTAACCAAAGATAGCCCGATAAAGCCTGAAGCTAAATCAGCGATAAAAGCGGATGAAAAACCTAAAAATGCCCCTGATAAAACAAGTGAGGCGACTAAAAAAACTAAGCCCATTGCTGTTAAGCCTGATGAAAAAGTAACCACGGATAATCCCAAAAAAGAAAGCGCCCCACGCGTTTCACCTCAGCAATAGACAGAGAATTCATGATGAAAAAAAAGAATATCTATTATGTAGGCGTGATTGTTCTGATTGGGCTTTTTAGCTATGTCGTTCATACATGGTTAAACAGTTATGATACACCTGGTTATGCATTAATTGGTTTGGGAGAGACCTCTTTTCAAATGACGGCGATTGTGTTTGTGGTAACACAAATAATTGTTTTTGTTGTTCTTTATATCATTGTGCGATTGATTGGGGGTTTATTGCGTTGGCCTGGTAAAGCATTTGCAAATCGACAACATCATAAAGCCAATAGATCACAAAATGCATTAATTGAAGGCTTGGTTGATTCGGCGGCAGGCAATTGGGAGAACGCTGAAAAAGTATTAATTCGTCATGCGAGCAACAGTGGTGCGCCGTTGTTGCATTATTTAACCGCGGCTCGTGCCGCCCAATTTCGGGGCGCTATTGATAAGCGTGATGAATACCTCCGAAAAGCGACTAATGACACGGGTGAGGTTGATATTGCGGTGGGTTTAACGCAAGCTGAATTAAATTTATCTGAAAACCAATTTGAAGAGGCGATAAAAACCTTAACCAAATTAAACTCGCTTGACCCATCCCATGCCAGTGTTTTAAAACTACTGCATCAATCTTATCAAAGCTTAGGAAACTGGGAAGCCATTCGCCAATTATTGCCCTCTTTACATAAAAATAAAGTTATGCTGGAGGCGGAAATAAAGTTATTAGAAATAGAAACTTACAGCCGTTTATTAAAGCAGGTGGCTGAAAAATCGCAAGTGAGTGACATCCAAGCATTATGGGCGATTATTCCCCCTTATATTCAAGCCTTAAATGAGATTCGTACTATTTATTTTTCAGCAATGATTATTGCCAATGGTGGCGCTGAAATTGAACCTGCGGTTGTTGAAGCCATATCTGATAACTGGAGTGAAACATTATTGGTTATTTATGGCAACATAAAATCAAACCATTATGTAAATCAATTGCTTGCCGCAGAAAGATGGGTCGCTTCACACCCTGAAAACGCCGTTTTATTACGAATGCTGGGAAAAATAAGCCTAAAATGCGACCAACTGGACAAAGCGGAAGATTATCTATCAAAAAGCCTTAACGCTGAACCAACCGTCGCCGCCTACCAATTATTAGGGGATTTATTTTATGATAAAGGCGACAAAAGCAAAGCCAGCGAATGTTATAAATATGGTTTAGAGCTTGCCTCTAATAAAATAAAACATAATGTTGAAAACGTTATATCCGATGCAACCCTTTAACCCCAACAGTAAAAGAGAGAAACGGTGAGTCAAAACGAGACACAAAACCTGACATACAAACAAGCAGGTGTTGATATAGAAGCAGGAAACCAACTGGTGGAACGCATTAAACCGATTGCCGCAAAAACCCGTATTGCGGGCGTTATGGCAGGGCTGGGTGGCTTTGGTTCATTATTTGAATTACCACTTGATCGTTATCAACAGCCTATTTTAGTCTCAGGCACAGATGGCGTTGGTACAAAGTTAAAACTCGCGGTTGAGCTTAATCGACATAACACCATTGGCATTGATTTAGTCGCCATGTGTGTTAATGATATTATCGTACAAGGGGCAGAAGCTTTATTTTTTTTGGATTATTTTGCCACGGGAAAACTAGACATAGACACCGCCGCCTCCGTGATTGAAGGCATTGGTAAAGGCTGTGAATTAGCAGGCGCGGCCTTAGTCGGGGGTGAAACGGCTGAAATGCCTGGTATGTATGCCGATGGCGAGTATGATTTAGCGGGTTTTTGCGTTGGTATTGTTGAAAAAGCAAGCATTATTGATGGGCGAAAAGTACAACAAGGCGACAAACTGATTGGAATTGCCTCATCAGGCATTCACTCAAATGGCTATTCATTGGTACGAAAAATTCTTGAAACCGCCAATATTTCGCTTGATGAAACCTTAGAAGGCAAATCATTAGGGACTTTGTTGCTTGAGCCAACCCGTATTTACGTTAAACCCTTATTATCATTATTAAAAACCGTTGATGTTCACGCATTAGCACACATTACAGGCGGCGGCATTACCGAAAATTTACCGCGTGTTTTAAAACAAGGTTTAAGTGCAGAAATAAACCGCGACTCTTGGGGGCAATCAGCACTTTTTAACTGGTTACAAACACAAGGCAAGCTTGCTGATGAAGAAATGCTTACCACGTTTAACTGCGGCTTAGGCATGGTGGTTTGTGTGGCGGCTGAAGACGAAGCCAAAACCCTTAAAACCTTAAAAGCCCTTGGCGAAACTGTTTTTTCTATTGGTCACGTTATCCCTGAAGAAAAAACCTCTAAAGTTTATTACCGCTAATAATCCCCATAGGTTTGGCGTGAGATAACAAACGCCAGCCTATTCAATTGACTTGCCGCCCCCCGCCGACTCAAAACTTCCATTCACTGAATCAACACAGGTGGATTTCATCGGCTGAATCTGTTCCCTTTGCTTCATTATTGCTCCAATATAGTTTTATTCATTGAAAAAATTAATAGACTTAATATCAGCTTATCTGAAATAGGCGGTATGATGCCTTAAACCATCACGGCAATCTTCCTTCTATTTATGAGAACATTCGA
>JAGLEW010000072.1 GCA_023144875.1 Methylococcales bacterium | reverse complement strand
TATTTTCGACCTTTTCGCGGTAAAACCCACATCTGATACATCGACACAATCCACGTAAAAATTGAAATAAGCGTGTAGCCAATGCCACTAATCATGGTAATCCATGCAAATTCGGGATTAATTTTAGTCAACCACCATGAAAATACATCAAATATTAAGCAGAAAAAGGGCAAGCTAATCGCTAAAGCTTTTACCCAGCGATGAATACCCACACTTAAACTAAAAATAAGTCCGCTAAAAAAGAATATAAACGCAATCGCAAAAATATGAATATGGGAAACACGGGTCAATGTCGATGCCGAGGCACCGTCGGTTGATTTAGCCGCTTTTTTGACCGCCATAAATTCCGTAAAATCAGGCAAGGCTGGCATCGTGCTATGGCATGAAATACAATACTGATCAAAAATAGGTTTTATTTCATCGTTCCATTTTTCTTCGGATGCCCCATTACGAATCCATTTAATAATTTTTATACGCTCTTTTTGAGGGGCTTTATCCTTCATAGAACCATTTAATTTAGTCTCTAATTGGCTGTGCGATGGATCGCCATGATAACTATACACAATATCATCAATAGATAATCCAATTTTGCCATCCGCCATTCCGTGTGTCATCAATAATTGCGCACTGGCTAGTAAAGCACCAAAACCCATCACCATTAAATAGCTACTAAATAAAACCTTTAAATTAAAACCTAAACTGGGTAAATTAATCCAGCTAGGTTCTTTGTTTGTTTTCATATAAATAATTAAATTTCAAAAAAGAGTCCTATAAGGTTACTCTAAAATTTTTGCAATGCTTGCCTTTTTCAAGACTTTATTTTTTTATTTTTGATATGAATATTACTTGACTTGCTATAATATAAGGGGATGCTATTAAAAGTTATACACAGCTTGAAAAATAATAATTTTAAAACTGTCAAGTCCTATTAATAAACTAATTTGTTTAAAAAATATTTTTATAAGTTATTGATGATAAAAGGATTTAATAACATGACTACAAAACAAGCAATCTAATAAAACCGTAATAAAAACCGTAATTTGCACGTGTTTTTAAAAGTTATCCACAGAGTTATCCACAGATTCTGGGGATAACCCTATTAAAGCTTTTTCCAATAAGGACTTAGGTTCATTTAACGCTAATTTTTTTGAAAAAGTAATTTTGAAATTAAAAAATACACCCATCGCTCAAGTTGCCATTCCCGTTCTCCTAAATCAATTATTCGATTATCGTATTCCAGATGCTTACGCTTTAAAAGACATTGGTCTAGGCATTAGAGTATTGGTTTCTTTTCGTGGACAGGAAAAAGTGGGTCTCATTCTGGGGCTAAAACCCACCAGCGAGATTAAAAATGAAAAATTAAAGTTTGTTCTCAGTTTTTTAGATTCACAGCCATTACTAGCAAGCAAAGATCAACAATTATTACATTGGCTGCGTCACTACTATCATTACCCTATTGGCTATATTTTTTGTAATACCCTGCCCACCTTACTTAAAAAAGGTGAAACAGCAGTTTTAAAAAAAGAAGCGTATTTTAGCCTTACTTTGACAGGACAAAAAATAGATCCCACATCATTTAAGCGAGCACTTAAACAACAATTTTTTTTGCAAACATTACAAGAAAGTACTCAGATGAGTGAGACGGTCCTAAAAACCTTGGATAAAAGTTGGCCACAGGTTAAAACGGCTTTTCTCAAAAAAAACTGGTTAATCGAGCAAGCCTATTATTTTTCACCGACTCCCCTTAAAAACTGTCTTAATGAAACGGAATTAGTTTTAAACCAAGCACAACAACAAGTGCTTCAATGTATAGAAAAAACGCTGGAAACGTTTACAGTTTTTTTATTAGATGGAGTCACAGGTAGTGGTAAGACCGAAGTTTACATGCAACTTATCAATAAAGTCTTACAAAAAAATCAACAAGTTATGTTGTTATTGCCTGAAATAAGTCTAACCCCTCAATTAGAAACCCGTTTTAGGCAGCGTTTTAATGCGCCCATTGTCATTTATCATTCTAAATTAACCGATAAACAACGGCTTCAATCATGGCTGGCGATTAAGCTAGGGGAAGCCTCTATTTTATTAGGCACACGATCCGCGTTGTTTACCCCGTTTAAAAATTTAGGCGTGATTATTTTAGATGAAGAACATGATAGCTCGTTTAAACAACAAGATAAGTTTCGGTTTTCAGCGCGGGATGTCGCCATTATGCGGGCTAAATTAACGAATATTCCGATCCTATTAGGCTCTGCCACGCCATCATTAGAATCGCTTGCAAATGTAACCAAAAAACGCTTTCAAAAACTCGCGCTACCACAACGCGCAGGTAAGGCACAGCCACCGAAAATTGTACTTCTAGATATTCGCAATAAACGGATGCACCAAGGTTTATCAGCGGCATTATTGCAACAAATAGAACAAACATTAAGCAAAGAAAAACAACAAGTCCTTATTTTTTTAAATCGACGAGGGTTTGCGCCAAGGCTTATGTGTCATGACTGTGGCTGGGTTGCCTGTTGTGCGCATTGTGATGCCAATCTTGTTATTCATCAACAGCAAAAACAGCTTCGTTGTCATCATTGCCAGCATCAGTATTTACTGATTACACAATGCCCAGCTTGTCAAAAAAATGCGTTAAATGCCCTAGGTTTAGGGACAGAACGCGTCGAACAATTTCTCAATCAGCGCTACCCTGATAAAACTATCATTCGCTTAGATGCCGAAAGCACCCAAAAAAAAGGGATGTTGGAAAAATATTTAACTCAAATTAACCAAGGAAACGTTGATATTATTTTAGGCACGCAAATGTTGGCTAAAGGACATCACTTTCCAAACGTCACCCTTGCGGTATTATTGGATATTGACAGCCGATTATTTAGTTTAGATTTTAGAGCGCCCGAAAAATTAGCACAACTTATCACCCAAGTCGCAGGACGATCAGGGCGAGGGAAAATACGAGGAAAAGTACTGATTCAAACGCGCCAGCCTCAACACCCTTTATTAACATTACTCATTCAGCAAGGTTATAATGCCTTCGCTCAACACGCATTAGCGGAACGAAAAATGGCACTATTACCCCCGTACAGCTATCAAGCATTGTTTCGGGTCGCCGCCTTTCAGGAGCAATGCGCTGACGATTTTTTTGAACAGCTCATGCCTCTGATAATACAACAAAATCAACACAATATTTTAGTTTTAGGACCTGTGGATGCCCCTATGCGAAAACGTGAAAAACGTTACCGATTTCAATTATTATTCCAAAGTGAATCACGTGCTGAATTACACGCCTTTTTAACCCCGTTATTGCCAAAAATTAAAACTCTAAAAACAATCAAAAAAATACAATGGTCGTTAGATGTAGACCCTATAGATTTATATTAAATTCGCGGTTCTTTAAAACCTACGTTGTCAATTGAGATTATTGTTTAAGTGTCAAGTCCCGACAGATAAACATGTCGATTCTGTTTTGAACTCTGTGTGTTTAGAGATTGAGAATAGATACCAAATTCAATTTTTGGAAATTGGCACAGATAAAAATCATGTGCATTTTTTAGTACAGTCTGTTCCAACCTATAGTGTGACGAAAATTGTAACTATGATTAAAAGCCTTACTGCTAGAGAAATATTCAAACAATGTCCACAAGTTAAAAAACAACTTTGGGGTGGTGAATTTTGGAGTGATGGTTATTTCGCAAGTACGGTTGGTAAATATGGCAATGAAGATATAATTCGACAGTATGTGAAAAATCAAGGTGATGAGTATTTGCAGTTATACAAAAATTCTCAAATGTCACTCCTGTAATACCCCGCTGCTTGCGGCGGGGTTGTTTATTTCAATTTTTTTTATTTCTTTTAAATCGTTAGATTTATAAAACAAACGGCGACATTATACCCCTAATGGAAGCCTATACTAAGGAGTCATTTGATGAGACTCTGGCGGGTTTGTCGGTGTCGTAGAGCGTGACATGTATAGAGAGAAATGATGATAACTTGTGAGACCCTTTCAGTTCCTTTTAACTTAATTTTTAAAAACAACCAATTTTTTAATGCCTTATACCATAAAATTTCAACGTCAAGCTTTAGTAAATTGGTGGAATTTTTCAATCTAGCGTATTTTTTGTCATCTGTAAAGGGAAAAGTTATAATGGTGGGCTTTATAAAAGAGGAGAATAAAATGTCAGAAAATTTGATCGCACCTTCCATACTTTCCGCAGACT
>JAGLEW010000071.1 GCA_023144875.1 Methylococcales bacterium | reverse complement strand
ATGATGTGATTGTTGTGAGTACTCAGCTCGGTGCTGGGATTTCTAAGGACCCTTATTTTTCATTTATGCTTAAAGGCGGGGACGTTGGTGATAATATTCAGGTGACATGGAAAGATAATCTTGGGAATATGGACAGTCTGGTTCAAAAAATTAAATAATTAATCTAGAGACGAATACCAACAACCGCTAATAATTTAATCATTACGAAATACGCAACTGAGGTTGCGAGGCAGGAAATGGCGAGGCTGAGCCAAAAATTTAACCCGTATCGTAATAACAACGGTAAGCTGATAAATAAAACAAGAGAAGGCAATACCAGCCAAAAAATTCCATAAGATAAACTTAATACTTTTTGAGTATCGCCTGATTCCAAATATAACCAAACAAAAGCAAAGACAGAGGTCAGTGGCAACGATGCCAATGCTGCGCCCCAAAATGAACTGCGTTTTGCAATTTCTGTAATTGTAATCAACAAAACCATAGAAATAAATATTTTTAAACTGTATTGCCACATAAAAATGAAGCGCCTTTAAAAAACTGTGGTTGAAAGAGAAGCCTTAAGTATTTAATGAAATATTTCATGAGAAACTCGACCCTCGCTTGATAAGCTTATGATGAATAGTATTTTTTTGAGATACTGAAAGCTTTATAATAACGCACTTTCTCATGGTCTATGGTTCGAAAACATCCTCTATGACTTCTTCAAAGTTATCTATATCCCCAAGTTTACGCTATTTAATTGATAATAATCAACAACATCTGCTTCGTCATGGCCTTAAGGGCTTAGAAAAAGAAAGCCTTAGGGTTTCAAGCGATGGAATTATTGCGGCAACACCACATCCTTATACCTTAGGATCGGCGTTAACTCATCCCGCGATTACGACAGACTATTCTGAGGCGTTATTAGAATTTATTACTCAACCTTTTACCGATATAAAACAAACGCTAGCCTCGATGGAGAATATCCATCAATTTGTGTACCAAAACTTAGAGGATGAATTTTTATTAGCCACCAGTATGCCTTGTGGTATTGATGGCGATGCCAGTATTCCTATTGCGCGTTATGGAAAATCGAATATTGGTAAAATGAAATATATTTATCGACAGGGATTATCTCATCGGTATGGGCGTACTATGCAGGCGATTGCAGGGATTCATTTTAACTATTCGGTACCAAAAAAACTCTGGGGTGTTTTAAAACAAAGACAGCCTAATTTAGATCAACCTTTAGGGGATTTTATTTCAGAAAGTTACTTTGGCTTAGTTCGTAACTTTCAGCGCCAAGGATGGCTTATGTTGTATTTATTTGGCGCATCGCCTGCAATTTGCAAACAATTTTTCAAAAGTCGACCTGAACTAATGGAAACGTTTGATGAATTTGATGCCCAAACCCTTTATCACCCGTATGCAACCTCATTAAGAATGAGTGACATTGGTTATAAAAGCACCAATCAAGCCAGCTTGGAAATAGATTACAACACCTTAGAGGGCTATGTTAAAACACTCTCCGACGCTATGGAAACACCTTATGCGGATTATGAACGCTTTGGTGTCAAAGAAAAGGGCGAGTACCAGCAATTAAGCCCTAATATTTTGCAAATTGAGAATGAATATTACAGTACCGTGCGCCCCAAACAAATTACCGAATCAGGCGAAAGACCAACATTAGCGCTTAAACGACGAGGGGTTGAGTATGTTGAAATTCGATCATTGGATTTGGATTTGTTTAACCCCATCGGTATTGATGAGCATAAAGCGCGATTTGTAGAGGCTTTTTTATTACACTGCTTATTAGAAGAAAGTCCGCCAAACCAACCCAATGAACAACAAATTAATAATGAAAACCAATTAACCGTGGCTCATGCAGGCAGAGAACCTGATATATGTTTGAACCAACAAGGAAAAATGATTTCTTTACAGAAATGGGCAAGGGATATTTTACAAGCCATGCAACCTATATGTGATATTTTGGATGGAAATGACAACGATAAACCTTATTCTTTAGCACTTAATATTCAACAAAGCTTAGTTGATGATTCAAACAAAACCCCGTCGGCTAAAATTTTACAAGCCATGCAACAACAATCAAAAGTCTTTGGTTGTTTAAGTTTAGATATTTCAAAAAAACATCAACGTTATTTTAACTCTCTGCCTTCTTTAGAGGCGGCTTTTATTAAACATCACCAGCAAATGATAAAGCGTTCACACAAGGCGCAGTCTCAATTAGAAAAAGATGACGAACTAACTTTCGACACCTTTTTAAAAAGATATTTTAATTAAAAAGCACGTTATGGAGAGAGCCATTTTTAGATGACTCTCTTGCCGACAATTGTTATTTAGAATAAATCTTCCACGGTTCTTTTAATAGCTTTAGCTTTTACTTTTTTAGTACGCCGTGGCTGCGTAGGTTTTGATTTTTTCTTTGGCTTTGCCTTTGGTCTTGATTTTACCTTTGGTCTTGATTTTGCCTTTGGTCTTGATTTTGCCTTTGGTCTTGATTTTGCCTTTGCTCTTGATTTTGTCTTTGATTTTGGCACATGGCGTGGTGGCGTAGGTCTTTTCCTTTTTGAAGAGTTTGATTTAGCTCTAGATATAGATTTAGAGGTGGATTTAATCCCTGTTCTAGCAATAGAAGACGGCGCTTTTCGTTTTTTCGGATAAACACCGCGTTCAAAATATTCCCATGTATCACCAGCTAGCCCCCCCGTTTTAACATCTCTAAGACTGTAAATACTTTTTTTAACAATGCCTTTAGGTGGGGTAAAGGTGGCTAGAGGCTGGTTTTTTAAAGCCGTCCTCATAAAATGAATCCACATAGGTAATGCGGTATCGCCCCCCGTTTCACCTTTACCTAAGGTTTTATAAGAATCAAACCCCATCCATGCACTGGCGGCAATACTGGGATGATAACCATTAAACCACCCGTCTTTTTGACTATTCGTTGTGCCTGTTTTTCCAGCAAGGTCGCTACGATTTAAAACTTTTGCTCGTGTTGCGGTACCTCTTTTAACAACGTCTCTTAATACAGAACCCATTAAAAAAGTAATTTCAGGACTTAATACACGTGGCGCGTGCGTGCTAAGTATTTGCTCTGAATTAAGGGCTTTTTTACTTGATTCTTTACTACAGAGAGGGCAAGCCGTTTTAGGTTTTTCGGCAAAAATCACTTCCCCTTTATGATTTTCAATGCGCTCTATAAAATAGGGTTTGACTAAAAACCCACCATTAGCAAAAATAGAATAAAAATTTGCCATTCTTAATGGTGATGCCCAGCCACTACCTAAGGCAATAGAAAGCCCGCGAGGCAGCTGTTCATCTTTAAAACCAAAATCTTTTGCCGTTTGAATAACTTTAGTTAACCCCATTTTTTGAGCTAATTTAATTGAGACAATATTTCGGGATTTATAAAGAGCGGAGCGAATTCGGGTAGGTCCGTAATACCGATGGCTGTAGTTTTGAGGTCTCCATGCTCTATCTTTTGCGGAGCCTTTTCGAATGATAATGGGCGAATCATTAATAAAGCTTGCGAGTGTATAACCTTCTTTAAGTGCGGTGGAATAAATAACAGGTTTAAAGCCTGATCCTGGTTGACGTTTTGCTTGTGTGGCGCGATTATATTCACTTTGATGAAAATCAAAGCCACCGACAACGGCTTGTATTGCGCCATTCATAGGGTTTATAGCGGCAAATGCGCCCTGCACTTTAGGAACTTGAGTAAATCCCCATTTCTTATTTTTTAAGGGTCGAATACGGATAATGGTATTTACTTTTAATGCCGAACTGAGCGATCTTGGTCGTCGAACACCTGAGGGATAATGACCTGTTCTAAAACGGTTTGCCGCCCATAAAAAACGGCTCCATGGGATTTTAATGGTGGAATTATCTTGTAAACGAACCTCATAAACGCCTTTTTTAATTGAAAGGATTTGTGCAGGATATGTATCGCCAATAATGGCTTGTTCTTGGAAGTTTTCTTCCGAGGTAAATACTTTAAATGGAGGGGCGTGGTATCCGTGACGCCTATCATAAAGGTGTAATGCGTATCGAAGGGATTTTGTGGCGG
This sequence comes from Methylococcales bacterium, assembly GCA_023144875.1. GTDB lineage: Bacteria > Pseudomonadota > Gammaproteobacteria > Methylococcales > Methylomonadaceae > WTBX01. Next base: position 19,152 of record JAGLEW010000071.1, on the reverse strand, counting down.
CGCTTTGTAGATGAGAACCAATAGTAGTGTAAACACTCATCCCATTCGTATACGTATCCTCACCATAGCGCTTGATCATTTCACGGCGTACCATTTCGGCTATAAAAGGATCGTTGAATTCTATTTGAGGATAATGGAGTCTCGCGGTAACGGGATGTTCACGCGCTTCAGCCGCTTCTTCAGGACTGATGTAAAGCAAAGTTTCCATTCGACGTAAAATATAATTACGCCGCAATAAAGCACGGTCTGGATTACTCACAGGGTTATAGGCGGATGGCGCTTTAGGAAGACCCGCAATCATCGCTTGTTGTGCCAAGGTTAATTCATTGAGTGGTTTTCCATAGTAAGTTTCCGCCGCCGCAACAATACCGTAAGAGCGATGCCCCATATAAATCTTATTGAGATAAAATTCTAAGATTTTATCTTTACTATAGGTTTTTTCAATTTGCAGTGAAAGAATGATTTCTCTAAATTTTCGAATATAGGTTTTTTCACGACTAAGTAAAAAATTACGGGTTACCTGCATGGTAATGGTACTACCACCCTGTCGTTTTTTTCCCGTTGAAACTAACTGAACAAAAGCTCTGGCAAGACCTTTATAATCAACACCAGGGTGGTCGTAATAGCGATCATCTTCAGCCGCAAGAAACGCTTGAATAAGCTGTTTGGGGACATTATTAATGTCTATTGGGATGCGTTTTTTCTCACCAAATTGAGCGATGAGTTTTTTATCATAACTATAAATTTTAAAAGGGGTTTGATATTTTACCTGTTTTAATTGGGTGACATCGGGTAAGTTACTGATGAGATGTTTGTAAAAGACATAAGCCCCTGCGCCGACTCCTAACAGGGTAATCAGGCTAAAAATAGTGAACCACTTTAAAAGTAATTTAAATAGAGTCATGCTTAAACATAAAATTAGATTGAAAATAGTTAAGGTAGTATTGACCGCGAGATCTGTATTGTTAGGTTCTATCGCTAAGTTTAGTTGAACAATCGCCTGAATTTACCGTCAAGCAGAATTTACAGATCCATCATTGCTAGTCAAAATACCGTTTTTTTTGGCTGAGGACAATAGCGACCGTCAAATAAAAGGTTTTTTTTTATTAAAATAAAAAAGACTACTATACTTCATGCGAATATGTGGTCGTTGTCTTAGCCTCAATTATGCATCAAAAAAGGTTCAATTATGAGTTGGTTTAAACGTGGTAAAACGGCGGTTTTAGGGATAGATATTAGCAGTTCAGCGGTTAAATTGTTGGAATTGAGTAAAAATGGCACAGACTATCGTGTTGAAAGTTATGAAGTTGAACCTTTGCCTATTGATGCCGTCGTTGACAAAAACATCGTTGATATTGATTCGGTCGCCGATGCCCTTAAGAAAACAATTCGAAAGTCTAAAACAAAATTAAAACATGCCTGTGTTGCGGTGGCAGGAACGTCCGTATTACCTAAAACTATTCAGATGCCTGCGGACTTAAGCGATAAGGAGATGGAAGAAGAAATTATTGACCGAATTGATCAAATCTTTCCTTCGTATGAACCTGAGAAGGATAGTTTTGATTTTGAAGTACTCGGTGAAAATGCGGACAGTCCACTGGAGGTTGATGTTTTGTTAGCGGCATCTCAGAGTGAAAAAGTAGAAGATCGAGTGGAAGTTTTGGCTCAGGCAGGGTTAAAAGCCAGTATTGTTGATCTTGAAGTATTTGCCACTGAAAATGCTTATGTCTTGTTATCAAAACAACTGCCTAAAAAAGTAAGAGATAAAACAGTGGCAATTATCGACATAGGCGCAACGATGACCACCTTAAATATCTTATCGAATTATCGAAGTATCTATAAGCAAGAGCAAAATTTTGGGGGTAAGGAATTGACCAATGAAATTAAAAACCGCTATGGTTTAAGTTACGAAGAGGCAGGCAATGCTAAACGTAATGGTAGTGTCCCAGATGGGTATAAAATCGATATATTAGATCCATTCAAACAGGCAATGGTGCAACAAATATCAAGGGCCTTACAACTTTTTTCGCTCTCAAGTGCCAGTCGAGATATTACCAGTATTATTTTGGCGGGAGGATGTGCCTCTATTGAAGAAATTGATCAAACAGTGGAAAATTCTTTGAATATAAAAACGTATATTGCTAATCCTTTTTCAATGTCGGTTTCAAATAAAAAAGATTCTAACACACACTTAAAAGCCTCAATGGCAAAGCGATTAAGCAAAGATGCGCCGACATTGGTGATCGCCTGCGGGTTAGCACTCAGGAGTTTTGATTAATGGTCAAAATTAATTTATTACCTTGGCGAGAAGAATTACAAAGGTATAAGCAACAAGAGTTTTTAGTAAGTTTAGGATTAGCAGTCGTCATTACCTGTTTTTTATTTGCACTTGGGTACTATTATATAGAAGGGCGAAAAACCTATCAAAGTCAACGTAATGCCTATTTGGAAGTAGAAATCGTTAAGCTGGATAAAAAAATTGCCACTATTAAAGACATTAACACTAAAAAAAATCAATTAAGGGATAAAATCAAGATTATTGAAGGTTTTCAAGCAAACCGCTCAGAAATTATTCATGTGATTGATGAATTACGAAAAATAACGCCTAGAGGAATCTCTTTAACCAGCTTTGTTCAAAAAAAGGCCAAAATAACCCTTAAAGGTTTTTTAATTGCTAATTCAGAAGTACCTTTACTGATGGATGCGATTGTACTCTCTGCATGGTTAGAACTTGATGGTACGGGACTTAAAGCTGTTGATGGGCGTGATCGTCGAGAACAAAAAGAAAATGAAATAGGGCAAATTGAAGAAAAGAAATACAGTAAATTTACCATCCTTGCCAAGCAGGTCAAGAAAAAAGATAAAAACAAAGAAGAGGATGCTGAGGGAAGTGATAATAAGGAAAATTCTGAGGAGAGTGAGTAATGAATTTATCTGAAGTTGATTGGGATTATCGTTCGGCAGGTTCTTGGCCACTAGAAGTTAAAATTTTTATTATTTTTATTATTTGCTGTTTGCTAGCGGGGGGTGGAATTTACCAATTTACCTTAAAACAGGTTGATGAATGGAATAAACTGGAAGCAACAGAAGCAGACCTTAGATTAAAATTTGAAAGCAATCAAAAACAATCGGCTAATTTAACCGCTTACAAGAAACAGCTGAGTGAAATTGAAGCATCACTTGGCAACATGATAAAACAAATGCCGAGTAAAGCCGAAGTGGCGGCCTTATTACGAAAAATTTCGAATAAAGCAAAAGAAATTGGCTTAGAAATTCAGCTTTTTGAAACGCAATTACCGATTAAAAAAGAATTTTATTATGAGGTTCCTTCTCAGCTTGAAGTCTTAGGAACCTATGAACAAGTAGGTTTTTTTATTAGTAGTCTTTCCACCTTACCAAGAATTGTTACCGTGCATGATGTTTCTATTGAGTTACAAAAAATTGCTCAGGAAACTTATGATGGACGTTTAGTGATGAAAGCGATCATTAAAACCTACAATGAAGCTTCTGAATCAGAGGAAGAGGAGGATTCAGACGATGAAACGTAATCATTTAGTACCCATACCAAAGTTAATAACTATGGGATTATTTTTACTTTTATCCGCTTGTGGTAATGATGATATGTCTGATTTGGAAACCTATGTTGAAGAAGTGATTGCAAAACCTGGTGAAGGGATTGAACCTTTAGAAAAAATAAAACCCAGTGACTATTTTTTATTTGAGCCTAATCAAGCCCGTAACCCATTTTTAAAACGTAAAAAAATTGAACCGAAGCCTAAACCTATAGTAAAAAAACAAGAGGCAAAAAAAGAGGCAAAAAAAGAGGTTAAGGCTCTGAAAAAAGAGATAACAGAGGTAATAAAAGCAATAGAGGATCTACCGCCTAAGCGTATACCAAATGGTATTAAACCCGATTTTAATCGCGTGAAAGAAGATTTAGAAAATTTTCCACTGGAATCATTATCAATGGTAGGCTCGGTTAGAAAAAATGGCGTTTGGGGCTTAGTGCGATTTCCAAGCGGGGTTCAAAAAGTAAGAGTCGGAAATTATATCGGTCAAAATAATGGTTTAATTTTAGAAATCACCCGTTTTAGCATCAACATAGAAGAAATTATCCAAGAAGAAGAGGATTATTGGGTTAAAAAAGACTCTCAGCTTTCCTTAAAAACAGACTCGGATAAATAAAAATAATTCGAAGATTAAATAATGAGTATTGTGCAAAAAATGAAATTATTAGAACATAAAGCCAAGGGTATTCATACCTTTGCAAGGACAAGTCTATTTTTAATTTTTTTGGTGATTAATCCTGTTTTAGCAGAAGAAATTTCAATTACAAATCTTGACTTTTCAGCCCTTGCGGGTAATAAAGTACAGGTTGCTTTGGAAATGACAGGGGTGGTGGCTGAGCCTGATGTTTTTCAAACCGATAATCCTTCGCGAATTGCGTTAGATTTTGTAGGGGTTAAAAGTGGCTTGAAGCAGAAAAAATTTACCGCGAATATGGGGGCTGCCAGTGATATATATGTGATTGAAGCAGGTGAGCGTACCCGAGTTGTTATTAATTTAAGTGAATCCGTACCTTATGAAACCAAAGTATTAGGAAATAAAGTTTTAATTACCTTAAATGAAATTGAGTCGATAGCAGAACCTGAACCGCTTACGCCGATCGTTCAGGCGCCTATTCCTGAAGAAGAGGCTCCTATCGAAACGTTTACAGAGCCTGCTCCTGTGGAAACAGTTACAAAGCGCGCCCCTGTCGAACCACTACCACCTGTAATAGCACCACCCTTAGTTCCACAACCAGAGCCAGTGCAAAAAGTATCCGCGATTTCAAGGTTATTACCACAGCAAACAATTAGAGATATTGATTTCAGACGAGGCGCGAATGGTCAGGGCTTATTAGTGGTTGAATTAACCAATGTAAATACCATTGTAGACTCAAGAGAAGTTGGAGGAAAAGTGGTATTGAAATTTTTAAATACACGACTACCTCAAGCCCTTAGAAAACGCTTTGATGTGTCCGATTTTGCAACCCCCATTCATAAAATTGAAGCGGTAAGCAGAGGCATCAATACCATTATCACGGTTACACCTATGAGTGGCAATTACGACTATTCTTCTTTTCAAGATGGTGGTATGTTAACGTTTGATTTTAGACCGCTCACCAGAGCTGAAAAAGAAGTGGCTGAAAAAGCAAAATTTCCCTATTCAGGTGAAAAGCTTTCATTAAACTTTCAAGATATTGAAATTCGCTCGGTATTACAAATTTTAGCGGACTTCACAGAACTTAATGTTGTGGCTTCAGAAGCGGTTACAGGCCGAGTGACCTTAAATTTAAATGATGTTCCTTGGGATCAAGCCTTGGATCTAATTTTAAAAGCCAATGGGTTAGCAAAACGTGAATCGGGAAATGTTATTTTAGTCGCTCCAATCGCTCAAATATTTAAACTGGAAGAAGAAGAGCTAGAGGCTAAAAAAGTTGTTGAGCAATTAGAACCTTTACGGACAGAATATATTCAAATAAACTACGCTAAAGCAGATACTATTCGGAAAATTTTAGAAGGCCGAGAAGATACAGGGACAAATAACACGTCTTCGGATAAAAAAAAGGATAAGAAAAATACCCACGCTCAAAATGGTCGTTTGCTGTCCAACCGTGGAGTGGTTAATGTTGATATTCGAACCAATGTTTTGATTGTAAAAGATACTTCGAAAAAGATGGAGGCAATTCGAGGATTGATTCAAAAATTGGACATTCCCGTGCGACAAGTTATGATTGAAGCGCGAATTGTCAATGCAGATAAAAACTTTGCCCGTGATTTAGGGATGCGTTTTGGTATTGCAAAAGCGGCAAGACTTGGTTCTAAAAGAGGTTTTGCCATAGGGCCTACGCCGACAGTTGGCGGATTAGTGACTCGTGATGTAAATGGCGCTCGGACAGGCGGAGGGATTATAGTGCCTTCGGTGAGTGATGCGAATGTGAGTAATTACTTGGTCGATTTAGCATCAAAAGGGGCAAATGCTTTTCCTCCCGCCGCACTAGGAATGACACTGGCACGAGCGGCAGATTATGTGTTAAATTTAGAAATATCGGCACTTGAAGGTGATAATCGTGGTGAACTGATTTCAAACCCACGTGTTTTAACGTCGGATCGAGTTGAAGCGCTCATCAAACAAGGGGTTCAAATTCCTTTTAGTACCACCAGTTCCGAAGGAACCCAAACTGAATTCATTGATGCGGTATTGGAATTAAAAGTAAAACCTCAAATCACCCCGAATGGTAGTGTTATTATGGACTTAGCCATTAAGAATGACACCGCAAACGATTTAGGTGGAATTGACAAAGAAGAAGTAAAAACGACCGTGCAAGTCAATGATGGTGAAACCGTTGTTTTAGGCGGAATTTATGCCATGGATACAGGGAAAGTCGTTACAAAAGTACCATTTTTTGGTGACTTACCTATTGTTGGAATTTTATTTAGAAACACACGAGATTCTGAAGTCAAAAAAGAATTATTGGTTTTTATAACCCCGAAAGTTGTGAAAGAATCGGTAACATTACAATAAACATGCTTTCGCATCTATTCAATAGGAGGCATAATGCCTCCTTTTTTAATTTTATACCCCATTAATCTATGAAAAAAACAGAAAATATTTATTTAATTGGTCTGATGGGCGCAGGTAAAACTACGATTGGTCGCCAATTAGCAACCGCATTAAAAGTCCCTTTTTATGACAGTGATAAGGCCATTGAAGAAAGTACAGGCGTTGATATTCCAACAATTTTTGAATATGAAGGCGAAAAAGGTTTTAGACAGCGCGAGCAAACAATGCTTGGGCATTTAATTGAAATTGACGGCATTGTTTTAGCAACAGGCGGTGGTGCAATTTTGCGTGAAAAAAATAGAAACTTATTGAAAAAAAATGGTTTCGTCGTTTATTTAGAATGCTCAGTTGAACATATTTTAAAGCGTACCCGCCGTGATTCTAAAAGACCTTTACTACAAACTGATAACCCTAAAGAAAGTATTGAATCTTTATTTGAACAACGCGAAGCACTGTATCTTGACTGTGCAGACTTTAAAATAGATACGGGAACCATGCAAACAAAGGTCGTGGTCAATGCTATTCTAGAAGCTTATGAACAAATTAATGATGAGTAATATCAAGCAATTACAGCTTGAACTCGGTACACGAAGTTACCCTATTTTTATTGGTTCAAACTTATTGTCTCAGATTGATTTATTACCACAATACATTGCTTCTCAACAAGTTATTGTGATTACTAATACGACCATTGCACCCTTATATTTAGAAAAGTTAAAGAAAATATTAGCCTCCTATTCGCTTGAATGTGTTATTTTGCCCGATGGTGAGCAATATAAAACCCTGAATTATGTTGAAAAAATTTGGACTGATTTATTGGATGCTAAATTCAACCGAAAGGCAACCTTAATTACCTTAGGGGGTGGCGTTATTGGAGATATGGGTGGGTTTGCTGCGGCGTGTTATCAACGTGGTATTCCATTTATCCAAATTCCAACGACTTTATTAGCACAAGTGGACTCTTCAGTAGGAGGGAAAACAGGGGTTAATCACGTGTTGGGTAAAAATATGATCGGTGCTTTTTATCAACCCAAAGCGGTGCTCATTGATATTTCGGTTTTAAAAACGCTGAATGATAGACAATTGTCAGCGGGTATTGCGGAAGTCATCAAATATGGCTTAATCAGAGACCCTGAATTTTTTGAATGGATAGAAAAAAATATTGAACGGTTATTAGCAAAAGATGAAGAGGCTTTAAGCTTTGCCATAGAACGTTCTTGCTTGAATAAAGCAGAAATTGTGGCGGAAGATGAGCATGAGTCAGGTATTCGAGCGATTTTAAATTTAGGGCATACGTTTGGTCATGCGATTGAAACGGGAATGGGGTATGGTGTTTATTTACACGGTGAAGCGGTAGCGATTGGTACCTGCTTGGCAGCGGACTTATCGCGTCGATTAGGTTATTTAAATGATGAAACTGTTTTAAGAATTATAACGCTATTTCAACGCGCGAAATTACCAACTTTATCCCCTGAAAAATTAGCAACAGACCGTTATCTTGAACTAATGTCCGTAGATAAAAAAAATATTGATGATGATATTCGAGTGATTATTTTGAAAAAAATAGGTAAAGCAAACTTACCCATCAAAGTAACAACGGCATTATTAAAAGAAACCCTCAATGGGTACCGAGGCGTGTAATCAATGAAAGCGAAAGAGCAAGCATATCTTGATAAATTGGGTTTGATTAGTTTTGAGCGAATGGAAGTTTTTGATTTACTCATTGAAACGCTTTTAAAAAAACGAGAAGACATTATTCTTTCAGGTGATAATGGTATTGGAAAAACCACATTACTCACCACACTTGAGCGCGAAAAAAAAGACCAGTGGACCTTATGTTTATTTTATGGAACCACGCTTTTAAGTTTTAGCGATATTAAAGACGAACTTAGGCGAGTACTGCGAGCGCAGGGAAATATTCCAGATACCGAAAGACTGCATGACATGCTGGGCTATTACGCGGAACATGAAAAACGGATTATTTTAATTCTTGATAATGCAGAGCGTTTTCCAAGTGGATTTATCGAAGGACTCATTCAATACTCATTAAAATATCCAGCGCTTAAAATTGTTTTTGTGCTTACAAAAAAACAACTCCTCTTAAAAAATAAAACGGATAAAGCCGTTGACCATTGTTATTTTATAGAAATTCCTGTCTTAGATAAAAAACAGACCGAAGCTTTTTTAACCATGCTGTCCGTAACACCAGATTCTTTGATAATAGAGGAAGACATTAAACCCAAACTTATTAACCAATTGTATATTGGTAGTAAAGGAATACCTGGGGTAATTATTGCCGCGCTCCATAAACGAAAAACATTTTGGTTTAGATGGCGAAAATATATCCTCTCACTTTTATTTCTATTGTTAGCCGCAGGGACGGTTTATCATTATTCATCGGATTTAAAACAAAATAAATGGTATAAATCTTTCTTTTTAGAATTATTAGAAAACCCTAAAAAAAAATTTTCAGCGAAAATAGAACCCACCTTATTAGCAGTAAATGATGTCACACAAATTAACCAAAAAACGCAACTGAGTTTAAATAATAATGCAGCTGATTCTTTAGAAAAAAAACAATCTTCTGAGGAAAAACCTTCAAACGTTATTGCCATCACTCAAACACCACCAACAGAAAATATAGTAGCTGAGAATATTGATGATCCTTTGAAAAAAGAAGAATTCGAAAAAAATTCAAAAAATACGACAGAGACCCCTGCGATAAATCAACCTGTTTTAGAAATAAAACAATCGGATGAGCAAACACCACTTTCTAGTGTAAATAAAAATTCTGGCTCAATACAGAAAAAGACAAACCCTACTAAAACGGTTGTGCCTATTTTGGTTGACAAAGAAAAGCTAATTGCAACTAAAAAACCAACACTAAAAAAGAAAAAACCTGAAAAAAAGGTCAAAAAAATTGGTGATAATAGCCAATGGGCGTTGCGTCAATCGGCTCGAAAATATACCTTGCAGTTAATAGCTACGCCGAAAAAAGAAGCTTTATTGAAGGTGTTAACTCAGTATAGCACCTTAAAAAATCAATTAAAATATATTGGCGTTAAGCGAAATAATAAGCAACAATACTTATTATTATATGGTAGTTTTTCCAGTGTTGCGAGTGCTCAAAATAAAGTAAAAACATTACCCAAACAATTCAAGTCCGCGTGGCCAAAACAGTTCGGCGCGATCCAATCAGAAATTAAAAAATCTCGTTAATTTCTCTTTTTCACCCTAACACATTCACCTAACGATACGATGACAGCCTTAAAAAATGATATTTTTCTTAAAACGCTCTTAAAACAATCGGTTGACAGAACCCCTGTCTGGATGATGCGTCAGGCAGGGCGTTATCTACCTGAATATCGAAAAATTCGAGCCGAAGCAGGTAGTTTTCTCGATTTGTGTACCAACCCAGAATTAGCCTGTGAAGTCACTTTACAACCCTTAGAACGATTTGATTTTGATGCGGCCATTTTATTTTCAGATATTTTAACGATTCCCGATGCCATGGGGTTAGGGCTTTATTTTAGTGAGGGTGAAGGGCCTAAATTTAAAAAAACGGTACGGACAAAAGCGGATATTGAGGCTTTACCTGTCTTTGACCCCTTGGATAAGTTGGCTTATGTGATGGATGCCGTGAGTCTTATCCGAAAAAATTTACAAGGTCGGGTGCCGTTAATCGGTTTTTCGGGCAGCCCTTGGACATTAGCCACCTATATGGTGGAAGGTGGCAGTAGTAAAAGTTTTCAAAAAGTGAAAGCGTTGATGTATAACGAACCTTTATTAATGCATCAAATGTTGGATAAATTAGCGCAATCAGTGGCGGCGTATCTCAATGCACAAATTGCAGCAGGCGCACAAGCAGTGATGATTTTTGATACATGGGGTGGTATGCTGGCAACCGAAGAATATTTAGAATTTTCATTGGCCTATGCACGACAAGTACGTGAATTATTGACGACTAATGTGGATGGTCAAACGATTCCAACCCTCTTTTTTACCAAAGGCGGGGGTTTATGGTTAAATGAAATGAGTAAGGTTGGCTTTGATGCACTAGGGTTAGATTGGCAAACGGATATTGGATTTGCTCGTGCGCAAGTCGGTGATAAAGTGGCGCTCCAAGGGAATATGGACCCTGTGGCGTTGTACGCTCAACCTGAAAAAATTACTGAAAAAGTTAAGCTAATTTTAGAAAAATACGGGAAAGGTTCAGGGCATGTGTTTAATTTAGGGCATGGTATTTTGCCTGATATGAACCCTGAACATGTCAAAGCAATGGTGGATGCGGTACATAAATACAGCCCGCAATATCATCTTTAAATAACAATAAAAAGAAAGGTTTGAAAATGTTAAAAGTGCTAATAATAGCGAGTTTATGTGGGTTAAGTTTGAACAGTTATGCGAAAACAGCGGTTGAAAATGGTGCCAAAAAAATGGAAAGCCCCATTGAAATGACCGTATATAGAAGCCCATCTTGTTCCTGTTGTGGTAAGTGGATTGAACACGTAAAAAAAAATAATTTTAAGGTTAACGATGTTTTGACGCAGGATATGCAGGCGATTAAGAATAAACACGGTGTTTCTCAGAAGATGGCGTCCTGTCATACTGCCATTGTGAATGGTTATGTGGTTGAAGGGCATGTTCCTGCCAATGATATTAAAGCCTTACTCAACATGAAACCTAAAATAGTAGGGGTTTCAGTGCCTGGAATGCCCGTTGGAACCCCTGGAATGGAAATGAATAATAAGGCAGATGCCTATGATGTGGTGGGGTTTACTAAGGACAATCAATCTCAAATTTTCAAGCATTATGAGGCAAAATAATGATTTTAGCGGGGGATATTGGGGGGACGAAAACCTTATTAGCACTATATGACTCAAGCTTAAACTGTATTAGAAAGCAACAAGTTGTCAGTGCTGAATTTAAAACCTTTGAATTATTATTGGCTGATTTTTTAGGTGATGAAACCATAAAAAGGGTGAGTATTGGAGTCGCGGGACCTGTTATAAATGGAGAATGCAATACCACAAACTTACCTTGGGTTTTAAGGGCATCACAAATAAAGCAACAAACCAACTCAAAGACATCTGTTTTGCTCAATGATTTAGAAGCAACTGCATGGGGTGTTTTAAGTTTACCCGCTGATGATTTTATCCATTTAAATACGTCTGAAAACTCTAAGCAAGGTAATCTCGCGATATTAGCCGCTGGCACGGGACTTGGTGAGGCAATTATTCATTGGGATGGCAATAATCATCAAGTGATTGCGAACGAAGGTGGTCATTGTGATTTTGCCCCGACCACAGAGAAAGAAATTTTATTATTGCAGTATTTAATGAAAAAATACCCTGAACATGTAAGTTATGAACGCTTGGTTTCAGGGGAAGGGTTGGTTAATATTTATCATTTTTTTAAAAATTTATACCCTGCTAAAATTAACCTAGAAACTGAAAAAAAAATGATACACGAGGATTCTGCCGCTATTATTAGTCAAAGGGCAATGGCTAGAGTCGATAGTTTATGTGTTAGAGCCTTAAATTTGTTTTGTCGCCTTTATGGCGCCGAGTCGGGAAATCTTGCTCTAAAGTGTTTACCTTATGGCGGAGTAGTGCTTGCAGGCGGTATTGGCGCAAAAATATTACCTGCATTACAAAGCGGTCTATTTATGGATGGTTTTTTAGCAAAAGGGCGTTATAAAAGTCTTTTGGAACAAATACCCGTTAAGGTTTGTCTAAACTCTGAAGCCGCTTTATTTGGAGCGGCTTATTATGCACATTCACGCGAATAAAAGTAAACGCAAATCATTAGGATTCTGTCGAATATTTAAAGATTATCTAAGCCTGAAACGCCATTAATGGACCAATTTTTAAACTCAGCGCTTTGAGACGGATCGTCTTTTTCATTATATTCGATGCGACACACATAGGAACGAGTAAAATTTTGCCCATCGGTGGATTTAATATCAATGTCGGCATTCACTATATATTGGTAATCACCCATCGTCCATGCATTTGTTGGTTTTTCAACAAAAGAGACTGAAAAATCAGAATCAATATCATCGCTAATATAAGTATTGCAATGCTGAAAAGCAATATTGGTCATATCCGTTGAAACGGTCATTCTATCTGCTTCATCGGGGGAATTTTTCAAAAAAATATCAGAAGAAATGACATCATAAACCAATGGCATGACCGCTTTCGCTTGAAACAGCAGCAAAGCAATAAGAGAAACAATAAAAAGTAAAATTTTAAGTGTGGGGTTCATAGTTAACGACAAAATTGGATTTAAAACAAAGATTTTAACAAAAAAATGAATTAATAGTATTAAGATCGGTCTCAGACAACTGCCTTGATTGTGATTAAAAAAGTGATATATGAAACAAAAAATTATATTTGTAAATTATGAATTATTTTTATCTTGACATGAAGGTTTGAGCTGGTAAACTCGGACTCCACACAAGGATGCTGTGGTTTTGGTCTGCTTCTAGCAAATCGTGTAATTTAATAATAAGGATATGTACCAAGAAGATCTTGGCTAGAAACTTAGACAAGAATTTTAATAACATTTAGGAGGTAGAAATGGCTGCTACAACTGAGTCAGTTAAAGCTGATGCTAAAGAAGCACCGTTGTTAAATAAAAGAAATCTATTTGCAGGCTTAATGCTGTATTTAGTCTTTTATGTTTGGGTTCGTTGGTACGAAGGTATCTATGGATGGTCGGCAGGCTTAGATTCATTCGCGCCTGAATTTGAAACATATTGGATGAATTTCTTATATATCGAATTAGTATTAGAAGTGTTAACTGCTTCTATATTATGGGGATATATTTGGAAAACACGTGATCGTAAAGTAATGTCTATCACACCTCGTGAAGAGTTAAGAAGACATTTTACACACTGGACATGGTTAGTAATGTACGGTTGGGCTATCTACTGGGGTGCTTCTTATTTTACAGAGCAAGACGGTACTTGGCATCAAACAATCGTTCGTGATACTGATTTCACTCCAAGTCACATCATTGAGTTCTATTTAGCATACCCAATTTACATCATCACTGGTGTATCTGCGTTCTTATATGCTAAAACTAGATTGCCTACATATCAGCAAGGTTTACATTTAATGTACACTATTTCTGTTATTGGACCTTTCATGATTTTGCCAAATGTTGGCTTAAACGAATGGGGTCACACTTTCTGGTTTATGGAAGAGATTTTTGTTGCACCATTGCATTACGGTTTCGTATTCTTTGGATGGGCGACTCTTGCTATTTTGGGTGTTGTAAATACAGAAGTTACTGCAATTTCAAAATTACTGAAAAAAGACTTAGCTTAATCGCTTGATCTTTTAAAGTAATCGCTATCTCCCGACGCATGTTTTTCTCTTGAGTGAAACATGCCGAAGATAAGAGATAGTTAAAATAAAAAATATAATTTTAATTTTTAGGAGGTAAGCTAATGAGCGCATCTCAATCAGCTGTACGATCTCGGGCAGAAGCGGTACAAGTTTCTCGCACGTTTGACTGGATGATTCTTTTTACGTTATTCACCGCGGTTTTAGGCGGTTATCATATTCATTATATGTTAACAGGCGGTGACTGGGATTTTTGGACTGACTGGAAAGATAGACGTTTATGGGTAACCGTAGCACCTATCGTTTCGATTACTTTCCCTGCTGCTGTTCAAGCATGTCTTTGGTGGCGTTATCGTTTACCTATCGGCGCGACCATTTGTGTTGTTGCGTTAATGTTAGGTGAGTGGATCAACCGTTACTTAAACTTCTGGGGCTGGACATATTTTCCAGTAAACTTTTGCTTCCCATCTAATTTAATTCCAGGTGCTATCGTACTTGACGTTATCTTAATGCTTGGTGGAAGCATGACCTTAACTGCAGTTGTTGGTGGTTTAGCTTGGGGTTTATTATTCTACCCTGGTAACTGGCCAATCATTGCACCATTACACGTACCTGTTGAATATAACGGTATGATGATGACTTTAGCTGATTTACAAGGTTATCATTATGTACGTACTGGTACTCCTGAGTACATCAGAATGGTAGAAAAAGGTACATTAAGAACTTTCGGTAAAGACGTTGCACCTGTATCAGCGTTCTTCTCTGGCTTCGTATCGATCATTATCTACTTCTTGTGGCATTTCTTCGGTAAATGGTTTGCAAAAACAGACTTCATTGCTGACGACGAATTGTAGAAACAAGTCGTACATAATAAAAAAAGCGAAATTGAGAGCTGGTAGGGCTGTAGTTTTATCTACCAGTTATATAATCGAATAATAGATTCTCTAGTAATAGAGGAGGATATATGAAAATAATAAAAGACAAAGTTTCTAAATTATCCTTTGTCGCACTGCTGGTAACACTTACAGCAGCGATGTTTTATACACCAACTGCATCAGCTCATGGTGAAAAGTCGCAAGCCGCTTTCATGCGTATGCGTACTATTCATTGGTATGATCTAGATTGGTCTAAAGACGAAGTAGCGATTAATGAGACAATGACTATCTCTGGTAAATTCCACGTATTTTCGGGGTGGCCAGAAACAGTTGACAAACCAGAAGTAGCTTTCTTGAACATCGGTATTCCAGGACCTGTATTTATTCGTCAAGGTTCTTGGATCGGTGGTCAATTAGTACCACGTTCTGTAACTTTAGAACTTGGTGAGACTTATGATTTTAAAGTCTTATTAAAAGCACGTCGTCCAGGTGACTGGCACGTTCATACTATGATGAATGTTGAGGGCGGTGGCCCAATCATTGGTCCTGGTAAATGGGTAACTATTACTGGCTCTATGAGCGAGTTCGTTAACCCAATCGTTACCTTAACAGGCGAAACCATTAACTTAGAAGATTATGCCTTAGATAATGTCTATTTCTGGCATGCTTTATGGTATGCAATTGGTCTAGCTTGGTTAGTGTTCTGGGTTAAACGTCCTATGTTTATCCCTCGTAGTATTGCAGTTGTTGATGGCAAAGCTGATAGCTTAATCTCTCCTTTGGATAGAAAAATTGGTATTGCTTTTGCTTTAGGTACTGTTGTTCTAGTTATGGCTTCTATGGGAGCTACTAACGATGCTTATCCTGTAACTACACCGCTTCAAGCTGGCTTGATGCGTGGTATTAAATGGATTGATATCCCTGCACCAACCGTTACTGTTAAAGTTGAAGACGCGACTTATCGTGTTCCTGGTCGTGCTATGCAAATGACCTTGACTATCACTAATAACGGTGATGCAGCGGTTCAATTAGGCGAGTTCAACACAGCTTCTGTTCGTTTCTTAGACGCTGAAGTATATGAAGACGAATCAGGTTACCCTGATGACATCTTAGCAGAAGAAGGTTTAACTGTTTCTGACAACAGCCCTCTAGCTCCTGGTGAGACTAGAACTGTTGAAGTAACAGCTTCTGATGCAGCATGGGAAGTTTACCGTTTAGCTGACTTGATCTATGATCCAGATAGTCGTTTTGCTGGTTTACTATTCTTCTTTGATGAAGAAGGTAACCGTCAAATGGTAACAGTTGACTCTCCATTAATTCCATCTTTCATCTAATGGAAAATATCTAAGAACATTTGTTTTTTAGATAGGAATTAGAGCCCTCACTATCGCAAGGTAGTGAGGGTTTTTTTTACTTTATTTTTTAAAATTAACAGGAAAAGAATATGGCTAGAGTTACTATCGAAGATTGTTTAGAGCATGTTGAAAACCGTTTTAAATTAGTGTTACTATCCAGTAAAAGAGCACGTCAACTACAAAAAGGAGCAGAACCTTTTGTTAAACGAGGTAAAGATAAAGATACTGTGCTTGCTTTGCGAGAAATTGCAGATGGAGAAGTGACCAATGATAATATTGAACTACTACATCAAGTCGGTGATATTCATTTAGCGGGCATTAATATTTAGTTGAGAATTTATTTATGACACGCAAGTTGATAGAGTCTAAAAAACAATCGAGAGAAGACAGGTTAAGTCAATATCTATATTCGATTTTAGTATCTTATTTAGACTCATCACAAATCAATAAAATAATCACCGCGTATGATTATGCAAAATTGGCCCATCAAGGACAATTTAGAAAAAGTGGCGAGGCTTATATTTGTCACCCCCTTTCAGTGGCTATTTTATTAGCTGAAATGCGAATGGATGTTCACGGAATTATCGCGGCAATTTTGCATGATGTGGTTGAAGATACATCAATCACTCAAAAAGAACTGACAAATAAGTTTGGAAAAGAAGTTGGAATATTAGTAGATGGTGTGACTAAACTGACTAAAATTGATGGGCGATCAAAGGCAGAAACACAAGCAGAAAATGTTCGTAAAATGTTTTTGGCGATGGCGGTAGACTTGCGTGTCATCATGGTAAAATTAGCGGATCGCTTGCATAATATGCAAACATTAGACGCGATGCCGACCGCAAAAAAATGGCGTATTGCCAAAGAAACAGTGGATATTTATATCCCAATTGCCAATCGTTTAAACATGAACGAAATGCGCCACCGCTTAGAATTGCTTAGTTTTAAATCCATGTACCCTTTGCGCTTTAAAGTATTAGCCGCCTCCGTAAAAAGGGTACGAGGCAATCGTAAAGAAATTATCCAAACTATCGAAAACTCTATCAAAAACCGATTAAAAGAAATAGGGCTTGAATGTGAGGTTAAGGGAAGAGAAAAAAATATTCCCAGTATTTACAAAAAAATGAAACGTAAAAAAATTCCTTTTTCGGATGTTTTTGATGTTTATGCCTTTCGAATTTTCACAAAAAATATCAACAGTTGTTATCAAGCATTAGGCGGTGTTCACAACTTATATACCCCTATCCCTGGACGCTTTAAAGATTACATTGCTTTAGTCAAAGCGAATGGTTACCAAGCATTACATACTACTCTCAGTGGTCCTTATGGTGTACCGATTGAGATTCAAATTAAAACCCATCAAATGCACAAAATATCTGAATCAGGTATTGCCGCACATTGGCTTTATAAAGATGATAGCCGTCAAAATTTTCAAGCACAAGCTAACCAATGGTTGCGAGAATTACTGGAAATGCAAGAATCGGCGGGTAACTCACTAGAGTTTATTGAAAATTTAAAAATAGATTTATTTCCCCAAGAAATTTTTGTTTTTACCCCACAAGAAGGGGTTATAAAATTACCACGCAAGGCAACGGTCGTTGATTTTGCCTATGCAATACATACAGATATTGGCATGCGTTGTAACTCGGCAAGAATAGATAAAAAACTGGTACCATTACAAACACAACTTGAAAATGGAATGACGGTGGAAGTGATTACCGCAAGCTGGGCACGACCAAGTGCAACATGGCTTAATTATGCGGTGACTGCAAAAGCCCGTACAGGCATTCGTCATTATTTAAAGAACTTTAAAAAGCGAGAAGCGGCGCAATTAGGTAAACGCTTATTAGAACAATCTCTGCATGATTTAGACCTTTCTTTTGATGAAATTTCAGAAGATCGAATTGAGCGATTACTCATATCAATGAAAACGCATTCAATTGATGAGTTATTAGAAGATATTGGATTGGGAAATAGGATGCCTTTTTTAGTGGCAAAAAGAATAAAACAAGATAATTTTTGTGCGGCGATTAAATTAGACGATAACGATGAAAATACTAAAATTCCACTGACAATAAAAGGTACAGAAGGCATGGTCGTGACCTTAGCACGTTGTTGCCACCCTATTCCAGGAGACTCAATTGTTGGTTATTTTAACCCAGGAAAAGGGGTCGTCGTTCATCATCATGCATGTCGGAACAGTCGAGATGTTCGAAAAAAACAAGCCACATGGCTAGATGTTAAATGGTGTAATGAAGTGACAGGTGAGTTTTCGACCGAAATTCGTTTAGAAGTTGAAAATCAACATGGCACATTAGCCAGTATTGCGGCGATTATTTCTAAACAAAATTCCAATATTGAAAATGTCAACGTAATTAATCAAGATGATAAAGTATCGATAGACTCAATTATATTATCTGTCCGAAACCGCGTACATTTAGCAAAGGTTATGCGAGAACTTAAAAAACTTTCGATTGTGTTAAAACTAACAAGAATAAAGGCTTAAGATGACTAAAAAAATCATAGAAACCCCTAATGCACCGCAGGCGATTGGTACTTATTCACAAGCGGTAAAAGTCAATGAAACGGTTTATTTATCAGGACAAATCCCCTTAAACCCTAAAACAATGGAACTCGTAGAAGGCGATATTTCGATACACATCAAACAAGTATTTGACAATTTATCCGCGGTTGCAAAGGCCTCGGGCGGTCATCTCGCCGACATTGTAAAATTAACGATCTATTTAACCAATTTAGCCGATTTTTCGGTGGTTAACCAAGTCATGAGTGAGTATTTTAAAGCGCCTTATCCTGCACGTGCGGTGGTCGGTGTATCCGCCTTACCGAAAGGTGTTTTGATTGAAATAGATGCCATCATGATTATAGATGATGAGAGTTATCATTATTAACTGAGTTACGCAGTAGCTTGTTTTAAAACTTGTAATTCATCAAATGCTTGACGAA
>JAGLEW010000070.1 GCA_023144875.1 Methylococcales bacterium | reverse complement strand
GCCATTATAAATACTCCTTTAAATGTTCAATAATACTTTTCCCAATAATTTCACCCAATTTCGGCGGTACAGCATTGCCAATATGTCGTGAAAGTTGAGTTATTCTTAAATCTTCAGGTTTTGCAACAAATTGATAATTTTTTGGAAAACTTTGAAATATAGATGCTTCTCTTAGTGTGATAGAGCGATCTTGTTCAGGGTGTCCAAACCGACCGTTGCCTATTCCAGTGCATAGCGTAGTCATTGTTGGCGCAGGTTCATCCCATCTCATACGACCATAAATGCTGACATACGTTTTACCTGTTGCATTTTTATGGCATTCTAATTTTAAATCCTCATCCCAGTCTCTTTTCCAGCTTCCGCCAGGTTTAGATTGTTTAATCCGCTTTAAATTTTTTTCAGATAATTGTGAGGCTCTATGTAAAAAATCATTTTTTGAAGTTTCACCTGATTTTATTTGATCTAATTTTCCAATGGCTTCTTCCACTGAAACATAATTTTCAGGTGAATGCGTTGGAGGTAATAATTTAATTTTACCTTTCTTAGAGGCTAATAAAACTAAGCGTTTTCTTTTCTGAGGAATTCCATAATCAGGTGCATACACAATGTTGTACCAAACAAAATAGCCTTCACTTTCCAAGTTTTTTACAAAATTTAAAAAAACAGGTGCTTTTTTAAAGTTCAATAAGGTAGGAACATTTTCCATAGATACAATAATAGGATTTACTTCTTTAATTAAACGAGAAAACTCCTCAAGTAATTTCCACCTGTCGTCATTTTGTTTATTACTTTTATAAGAATAGGACGAAAAAGGTTGGCAAGGTGCGCAACCCGCTAATATTTTTATATCATTTTCATCATATAAAGTATTTAATTCATTTCCCGTTACCTCTAAAATATTTTTATTGATAAATTGAGCATTACAATTCGTTTCAAATGCATATTGGCAAGATTTATCAATATCCAGCCCTGCTTTTATTTTAATCCCCGATTTTTTAAAGCCGTAGGATAGTCCACCTATTCCACAGAAAAGGTCAATCGCCGCAATGTTATTTTTAAAACGCATAATGCTCAATAATATTTTGTAAAATTCCTAAAATTTGAGGCACATTATCTAAATAATAACGTTCGGTATCAATATAAACGGTATCATCTTCTAGTTTCAAAAATTGCCAATCATCGCCTGTGGTGACGCATCCGTAGATAAAGGAGATATCATTACCGTCTTGCTGGTTATAAAGTTTTGCCCCTAACATTTGGGCAATACATTGAGGAATACCCAATTTTATATCGCTGTCTTTGGCTTCAATTAAGGTAAAGACAGGGCTTTCAACCGTATAAGTATCACCGCGTGTCGCTAAAATAAAATCACATTCGCCATTTAAACCTTGCTTGCTATCCGCTTCTAAATTAAACCCCGAATAAATGCCAAATTTTTCATTATTTTGTTCCCAAAGTTCAAATAATATAGGCGAAATAATCCGTTCAGAGCGCGCTTTTTCGGATAATAAAGGCATTTTTAAGCCAATGTTTAGCGTTTGATTTAACCAATCACTGGGGATTAAAGGGGTAATTTGAGGAAATAATGGAATGCCTTTTTCGTTAATTTTAAATTGTTGTTTGAGTTGTCTAAGTTTAAAACCTGAATAAGCCATATTTATGTCCTAAGTTCCCACGCTTTTTCCAGCCGTTTTGCCGACACGGGAAACGGGGTTTTCAACTGCTGGGCATACAGAGAGACGCTAAATTCTTCTAATAACCAACGAAAATTATCACGTTCAGGGTACGTGTTTTTATTTTTCGCTTGTTTTTGAACCTCTTTCCAAAAACGACTCCAATAACGGTTGAATTCTTGATTTTTTGTGGGGTTCATATCGCGTTTATCCAAACGATACGCCATTGCCTTCAAATAACGCGGCAACTGTTGTAACTGTTGATAAGGAATAGAGCGAATAAAGCCTTGATACAATAAATGCTGTTGTTGCTTTTTAATATCGGTCACTAATTCCGCTAATACGGTTTTTCGGTCAAGCTGGTATTGTAAATCACGGTAGGCGGTTAGGGTTGCCAGTAATAATCGACTGATTTCATTACTCATGGTCATCAGCTGTCCTTTCTGTTGTTGCAAGACTTTTTCAAAATCCGCTTGTGATCGAATGGTTTTATTTTCCACAAAAACGCTGTATAAAATTAAATGCAAGACATCTTCTTTATATGACACCATCGCTGGTTGTTTTAACACAGGATGTGGTAATAATCCTTGATAGCTTAATTGATTTTGTGCATCCCGCTGTAGGTTTTTTAAAATATATTGACACTCTTTACGGCATTGCAATTGAAACAAACGAACCAAGCCTAATTCATGTTGATGGCTGGCTTTGATCATTGTGTCAAAAATTTTCACACCAATG
Source organism: Methylococcales bacterium (assembly GCA_023144875.1). GTDB lineage: Bacteria > Pseudomonadota > Gammaproteobacteria > Methylococcales > Methylomonadaceae > WTBX01. The sequence continues at coordinate 191 of JAGLEW010000070.1, read as the reverse complement.
GTTTCGCCTTCATCGACTAAGGCAGGAAAGCCAATAAAGTCTTGATTATTTTGGGTGAACTGATAGGTTTCAGGTAAATCATCAAATGCCCACGTAATATAGCCTGTGTAATTTAATTCATCAGCGGCTAATTCATCAAAGCTTGTGCCAGCGGTAACGGCATAGTTCGCTTGTAATGCGTTTAAATCACG
>JAGLEW010000007.1 GCA_023144875.1 Methylococcales bacterium | reverse complement strand
AGGTGGTGTAGCCACTTTCATACCCAATGCCGTTCCCCGTAATATCATCGGTTTTTGAGTCTAAATCACTGCCGCGTAATAAAAAATCATAGCCTAAGCGCCAACTATTATCAGTGCCTCGGTATTCATAGGTTCCCCATATTTCAGCCGAATAACTGGTTTCATTACTAATGCGGTTATCGGCTTGGACTTGAGTGCTTAAAGTGCCGTTCCAGTTGCCTGCAAGGGCTGTGTTTGACAATAGAATAAGGGATAAAAAGAGTGCGGGTTTAAGCATTTTATCTCGCGATTGCCTGTATTTTATTTTTAATTCAATGTTAAAAGAGCGTCGATAAAATAACCCTAAAACTGTTAAAGTCATTTTATCGAAGGGGTTTTAGTTTATTTTTTCTTCTGAATAAAAATCATCTCCTTGGCGTTTTTTAATCATCGCCCATGCGACTAATGAGCCTAAAGCCACCACACAACTACCACAGGTACTGCAAAGCCCTTGTTTTGGGATGGTGCAATTGGAGGAGGTTAATATATGACCGACCGCAATACCAGCGCCTGCCATCCACGGAGCGGCCTTCATTAACCGTGTGGGTTGTTTTTCTTCGTTTTTTGTTTCTATTTCCATAAGTGTCCTTAAAAAAAATGGAGCGACTTTCGCCGCCCCATCTTAGATTAATGAAGAGTCAATATTTAAATGACATCTAAAATTGCAAAATATTGCAATTGAGTGGTTTTAAAAATCAAATAGCCACTGCTTGCTTCACTATGTGGATTAAATGCCACAATTTGACTTGGATTTAAAATACCAATTTGCGCGCCTGTTTCTGAGTGCAATACTTTAACTTGGGCGGCAGAATTCGCACGACCACGATAAGGTATTTTAACAAAGACAGGTTCAAGCAAGTTAGGGACTCTCGCACGGGTTTTATCTTTCACAATAAAACCATGAATGCTTGAAGCTAACTTACCATTAGGAGTCACCGCTTCAACCGCCGAAACAATATTGGCAGGGACGTTAGTAATGGTTGCAACTTCAACGCGATAGCTTGGTAATAATAAACCTGCTGCGCCACCTGTAGTACCAAAAAGACTGGAGCCTCTGAGTGCGCCACTACCCTGATGTGTACTAATTAATAATACAGGGATGTCGCCACCTAAGATGCCAACCATTTGATCCTTAATACCACCTAACACGCCAATTTTAGCGAGTGCAGGTAATAACTTAGTCGGTTTTAGTTCCGCTTCTTGATATTCAGAACTACTGCCTTTTAAGAAAGTTACAAAAGGGTCAAGACGTGAGCTGTATAAGATGTCACCGATATTCTCAGTCACTTTACCATCAGCCGCTACTTTAACCGTATCCATACGGAATACAATATGGCCTTCATCGACTAAACGCTTATCAGGCACGGTGGTGATTTTCTTCACAACGCCTGTTCCTAAGATACCATCCGCTGAAACTAAGGAGCTAAATGCGCCGCTTTGTTTACGTGCATGACAGCTTTCACAAGGAACTGAGGACGATGATGGACGTACGTTATGCGACATAATATACATGTTTGATTGTAACCAAACTTGTTGCATATTAGGATTCGCAGCGCCTTTACTGGCGGCAACGCTATCATAGGCTTTTTTCAGCGCCATAAAACCATCATAGTCTTTAGGTGCGCCATACGAAGGACCATGACGACCTTCTTTAAAGCTTACTTGTGCTAACTCATTGCCTTGAACATCGACAATAACGGCATACTCTTTACCCGCCGCATCTTTCTTAAGCTTATAAACCGAATCGGTTTCCAAACGTGTCAACACATGATCACTGTTTTTATCTTTCCAGTAATAACGAATTTTAGGGTTGTACGGAAAGATTTTAGATTCGCCATTTTCAGCTTGACGATAACGGTACAAGGTCTGTATCGCTTTGCCTTTGTTTTTCTTGCCCGTAATATGACACGCTTGACAGCTAATCACGTCTAAATGGGTTTTGGTTATGCTATCAAGTTTCTCTTTTTCATAACCTGCCATATCGCCATTGGCTTTCCAGAGTTCTCTGTGGGCATCTTGCATATTTGCCTGACCAGAAGGCACCACATTATTCGCCATGGTGTCATGACATAATTCACAACTTTTCGCATTCGGCGCATAATCTAAATCATTACGCACGTCCATATCAGAGTTACCTTTCAAAAAGTTATGATCGGCACTTAATTCTGCATTTGAAAACGTTGGTTTTTTATAGTTACGTGAGTGACAGGTGTTACAGTTTTCAATCGCTCTGACTTGACCATTATCATCGGTAAAGGATTTACCTTTATGAACATCGTCTTGATAGTCTGTTTTAATCACGCCATCATCATCAAATTCAGCGATAGCGGCATCGCCAAAACCAAAGAATCCACGCCGTGAATTACTGGTACGATGACATAACATACAGTTATCATTGCCAGGGAAACGTAACATTGGGATATGCGCTTTACCATTCTCATCAAAGGCTTTCGGGTTCCAGTTCATGACTGGTTTACCGTTTGCGCCTAAAACAAATTTATAGCCTCTGGCATCGCCTTCTTTGCCTTTACGGAATTCACGCTGCATGGTTAATAACTGCAAACCTTCAGGATCTTCAGGCTTAATGTTATAAAATTCCCAAATAGGAGAAGCGGATTCTCGGAAGAAATCATTGCCCATTAAGATAGAACTACGGGCGCGTTTATAAAAATCTTTGGCCGAACTGGCTTTCTTTTTAGGGTCGCTTGAGTTTAAACCCGCGCCACTGGCAGGGAATTTTTTCAACTTGGAAAAATCAGCATGACACATCATACAATCGTTTTCAACGACGCCTGATTTTTTCCAATCCCAACGAATAATTTGATCGGATTCTGATTTTTTACCGCCCGCCATCAGTGATTTACGTTCAAAATAATCGCCATCAAAGGGTTTAATCGTTGATTCTACTTTTTGATCGTATCGAATACCTTCACGATCTTTCTCTCCAAAACCACCGCCTGCATGACAACCGCCACAGTCTTTAATAAAACCTGCGGCGCCAAAGTCTCTAAACTCATTGGCATTGGCATTATTCTTTTTGGATAAAAGGTTAGGACGACTGCCACCCATACAGGAATAGCCGCCAAAATACCCAGGGCCTACTAATTGCGGTAGCCCTCTTTTTTTACCATATTGATCATCGGCTTCATCACGTCCCATTTCAAAATGATAGGCATGGCTAATAGCGTCATAATCGTGACAATCACTGGAGCCACAACTGGTTTTTGGGCTGTAAGCGTTACCTGTATTTAAAACATGCTTACCTTGCTCGTCTAATAACGGAATGGCGGGATGCATGACCGTCTTATCATAGGCATTCGTCACCTTCGGTTTTGCATTAGGTAGGGGTGTTGCCCCCATCGCTATTTGTGTAAAAAAAAGCAACATAAGTGGTAGTAAAAACCACTTATGCCGCCTAGAGATTGATTTATCTCGCATTATAATTTTCCTTATTTTAAAGTCGCTAACAAGCCGAGTAATCGGCTTATCATCATAAGTGTTGTTGAATTTTACCAACGAGGTGTTGGATTTTGACAACGTCATAATTAGATAGCAAATTATATGCCGACTACTCTAAGCCATAAAAAATAAGGAAATAGGAATGTGTCCTTAAAAAAAATAGGTTATATGCCACATTTTTAGTCATAAATCAGGCTATATCACTTAAAATGGTTTATGGGTGCTTAATATTTGTCATCAGGACTTGTGAATGACCGATTAAGTCTATAGATTGTGAGTGTTGTTATAAGGGGCTGTCTTTAAAAAGTGACTATTTGGTCTATTTTTTGCTAGAAATCCCTTGCTATCACATATTCTTTATACGGTGAAAAAATGAAAAAACAAGCGTTACTATTTACCTCTCTTGCGATCTTTTGTTCGGTTGGAAATGCAGAAAGTCAGGCAATTTATTCAAATACTAAACTGCATATCCCTCATCTTTCCTACAATGGGGTGATGTATGATGTGATTATGACCTATAAACCGACAGGTGAACTGATTGTCGATTCAGCAAAAGCCCTTTCAAAAACGCCTTCAGCACCTGTGGTTAAGGTTTCTAGTAAATTAGCATTTACGCTAACCGATATTGATGTCGCAGGTGAGAACTATAGAGGCGATGTGAGTTTTGTAAAAGGGAAATTTACCTCAAAAGAAGTTGGGGTAGCGACTCACGGGAAAATGTTTAAAGGCGATAAGATTATAAATTTAGGTATTTTAGCCGATAAAGCCGATTCTCACGCCTACAGCATTAGTGAAAATGGCGAACATATTGTGGGACGCTCAAAAAATTCAAATAAAAAAAGAGTCCCCGTACGTTTTCATCCAACTGAGGGCGATAATGGGAAGTTTGATGCCTTAAAAGGGTTTGGTGGCGGGCGAGCAGAAACACGCGCGGTTAATAATGAAGGCGTTATGGCTGGATTTGATACACTGAAAACAAAAACAGGCAAGCCTCGTGTTTATAACGCTTTTTATAATGATAATGAATCATCGACGGATATTATTAATATCGGAACCTTAGGTGGAATTGATGCGCGTGCTTATGGTCTCAATAACAACGGAATGATTGTTGGCTGGTCTGCAAGTAAAAAAGATAATTCAGATCATATTGCCTTTAGCTACGACACGAAAACCAAAGCAATGTTGGCTTTGGGTGGTGACATTCTTGGAGGTAAGCGTTCATTTGCCTTTGGCATTAATGATTCGGATCAAATTACAGGCGTTGCAACCACAAAAGACGGTTCTGCATTGGCCTTTATTTATGAAGCTGGACTTGGAACCTCTTTAGGCTCCTTGGATAACTCTGGTTACTCCGAAGGTCGAGCAATTAATAATAAAGGTCAAGTAACAGGTTGGTCGTTAACCAAAAAAGGCACTTACGCGGCGTTTATTGCGACGAAAGAAAAAATGGAAGCCATTCCAAGCCTTGGTGGTGATATGAAAGGCTATGGAATTAATACACATGGACATGTGGTTGGCTCTGCAAAAGACAGCAAAGGAAAATCCCATGCGTTTTTATTCAAAGATGGCAAAGTGAAAAGTTTGTATGATTTATTGCCTGCAGCCGATAAAGAAAACTGGGCAGAACTGCGAGAAGGCTACAGTATTAGCAATGACGGCGTTATTGTTGGACGAGGCCGTTATTGGACGAATAAAACGAAGAAGAAGCATTCTTCAAGAGCCTTTAGAATTAAACTCTAAGCGACGTTTTAATTTATTTACTTCCCTTAAAAAATAAACTTGAAATATACCTGTTACGAGGTATTGGAGACATCACATGAAAAAAATATCGACTGCGTTACTTGCATTGCCTTTGATGCTTGCGTTTACACACATCCATGCCAAGGAAGTCCTTAAAAGTGATTTTGAAGATGGTACTACCCAAGGCTGGGGCAAAGGAAGTTCTGCAAAAAAACCTGTGACGGTTGAAACAGAAACGAATGGTAATAAATACATTAAACTTATTTCTGCTGGAAAAGGATCTGAAGATGCGGATAAAAAAATTACCTTCCATAATTCAACAGGGCAATGGCGAGGTAATTACAATGTAAAAGGGGTTAAATCGGTCACGGTTCGCTTTAAAAATAATGGCCCTGACAGTGTTGAAATGCACGCGGCTTTTGGGAATACACTGGCGGATTTACGAACCCGTTGGGTCGTCAAAAAAGGCATCGTCATTCCGAATGATGGTCAGTGGCATGATGCCAGCTTTTCATTTTTACCTGCGGACATGCAAATGGTGGTTCTCGGCGGTCATGGCAAGTCAAGCGCCTCTTTTTCCGTAGAAGAAACCATGGGAAATGTCGCTTCCATACGATTTTCTCAAGGAACCTTAGGCAGTGAAACAGGAAATGGGCATTCCTCGGCAGGCTATACAGGCTGGAATGGTGGACCTGATGCCATCGCTGATCTTTGGATTGATGACATCACCTTACACAAATAACCTTAAATTTTTTATCATTAACACCTTTTTTGGGCTTTCAATTCTCAAAAGAGTGTGTTAGTGATAAAGTATCTCATTTAGCTTATCGCTGGAGCAAGCCATGAAGATACATCAAATACTTTTACTATTAATAGTTAGTAGTACGGCTTTAATGCCTCTGCCAACATTTGCCGCACAAGGTGATGGAAACGGCGGTGGCGGTGGCGATGGTACCACTCCAGGCCCTAATGCACCTCCAGGTGCGCTTGATGCAGACGGTCCTGGTGAAGGTATCGGCCCTATCTCAATGACAGAGTCCAAGCTTGATCAGCTCTACGATTGGGCTGAAACAACATACCCTCAATATTTTCCTAAACACCAAGCCTCCCAAAAATTGTCAGGGTATTACGCGCGCTTTTACCCAACAAGTAATGTTTATTTGGGCGCAAAAGATAATCGCGTGTATGTTTTTGGCGCACCTTTTGGCGGATTACTGGATGTAGGGAGTTTCGTCAGTTTAGTCAAAATTTCAGGAATATAACGATTTTATTAGACGAGGACCTAGGAAAATAAAAAAATAGGTTATATCACCCAGCTGTTAAGTGATACAACCTAATGTTAGACTAAGAATATCGTCTAAAAGGTGCCTTAGGAAAGGCATAGGAAAAAAACAAAATGACACAAACAGATACTTGATCTATTTAACAATTGAACCGTACTGTGTTAATCGCATGGGTTAATACTAGTAACTTTGCGAGAGTTAAAGAGATAATGCGGTTAAATATGAGACCTTTATCACGCTAATTTTTCAGGGCATATAATAGTTTCCCCAAAAACTCTATGGCTAGTAAAAATACATTGATAATAAACTCAGCTGATTTAAATAAAAAAGAGATTGAACTTCCTGTGCTATTCTTTTGATCTTCCGTTTTTCTCAAGGTCATAATAATACATATCATTTATTCAGCAATAGAGTTAATAACAGCCATTGCTGGGATCATATTGACCGTTACAACTTCCATCATCTCCCATATTATTAATAATTGCCATTGTGGTCTCATGCCCTATTTGCATAATTTTTGAAGTATGGGCAATTTCTCGTTGAAAGCTTGCATAATCATTGTAATTTTGTTGGCTTTGATACTGTGTGTCTTGGGGTTGGTTGGCATAATTTTGGTATTGATATTGAAAAGGCGCATATTGAGTTACCACAAAAGGCTCAAACGAAATCACTTTAAACGCTAACTGAAAAATAGGCAGCATTTGAGGGCTATTTGGCTCAACGGCTAAGGCAGGTAAATAAATAAGTTGCTCTTGAGGGTAATACAAACCTGACATGGCATTACTTGAATTTGCAACAGGTTCAATACTTTGCATTTGTAAATTTAAAGGCGATGTGCTGATTAATTTAAGCACGACTTTATATAAATCCAGTCCGCCTTGTGTATTGGGTACCGCCAATTTTGGAATTTCTAATAAATTGCCGCCTGAAGTAAATGTGGAAACAATATTTTCATTGCTTGCTGTAGGTTGCGCTTGACATTCAGCTTTTGCGCTTTTAAATTCGCCCGCTTGTCCCCATGTAAAGGCACAGCCTGCTTTAATAACTGTGGCATTCGAGGGTGTTAAGGTTCCTGTGATACTATTTTGTGGGTTAAAGTTTATTTGTTGTCCTTGCACGGCAAGCTGCCCAAATTCAATATTAGATTGCTGACCATTTTGTTGAATTGCGTATAATAAGTATTCGTTTTGAGCATTAAACTCTACGGCTAATCCTTGCTGAGAAGTGCTTTGGTAGGTTCCTACCCAATCGGCAAAAATAGATTGACTGATAAATAAACTTAATAGAATTAAAAAACGCATGATATTTCCCCGTAACCTAATAATGAAAATTGAGGCGCACATTTAAAATGCAGGCCTGAATAAATATTATCGTATTTTAAAAGAGAGGGAAATAGTATTTATGAATATATGTGTTATAGATATTATGGAATGATTTTAGTCCCTAATCCAATTATTTAAATTAAAATAGTGACTTGTTAAAATATAACACTCTTTAATTGAGAGATATATCACGTATATTTTTCCAAAGTCTACGAAAGTCATCGACCACTAAATAGAGGGATGGAATCAGTAGTAAGGTAATGAGCGTGGCAAATAAAACCCCAAATCCAATTGAAATGGCCATAGGAATTAAAAATTTTGCTTGTCTGGAGGTTTCTAAAATCATGGGAACCAACCCTAAAAATGTGGTGAGGGTGGTTAAAATAATAGGTCTAAAGCGTTGAATGCTCGCCATTTTTATAATTTGAAAGACGGTTTTTTGATGTTGTTGCTGGAGTTGATTGGCGTGTTCAATTAAAACCAGTGAATCATTGACCACAATGCCTGATAAAGCCACTACGCCGAGCATACTTAAGACCGTTAAATCATAACCCATCATTAAGTGACCTAAAATAGCGCCAATAATACCGAACGGTATGCTGATGATGACGATCAGTGGCAGGATATAACTTTGAAATGGAATCGCCAGCATCATATAAATAATAATAATAGCGATGAGAAAACTTAATTTTAAACTGCCTAAGCTGTTTGCCATTTCAGATTGCGCGCCTTGAAAACTGTAACTTAAATCAGGGAATTTTTTAACTAATTTAGGAAGATCATTCCTTTTAAGGCCTTTAATAACCTCGCCTGATTTAGTTTTAGGGGAAACGCCTGCTTTAACTTGTACATTGCGGTGACCATTACGGCGATTAATTTCCGTATAGGCACGACCTCTTTCTATTTTAACTACGTCGGTTAAGGGGATTTCTTTTCCCTCATCACTCCATAAAAATAAATCAGTAATATTTTGTTCGACAAGACGCTCATTTTTAGGCAAACGAACCACAATTTTTATTTCATTACGCCCACGTTGTTGCCGTAAAACTTCACTTCCATAAAAAGCATCTCGTATTTGACGACCCACTTTTTCAGCGGTAAAGCCCAGACTTAAACCTTCGGGGAGTAATTTAAAATCCAATTGTATTTTACCTAAACTAAAGCCATCATCAATATCTTTGGTCATAGGATAGGCTTTGATGGCTTTGGCTAATTCGCGGCTGGCCTTTTCTAAAACGATCATGTCCGTATGATTAAGCTCAATGGTTATTGCCGCCCCTGACCCAGGCCCTCCTGCATCAGACTCAAAAATTAAGGAGCTTACGCCCGTTAATTCCCCTGTCATTTCGCGCCATTTTTGACTAAAAATAGCGGTTCCCATAATTTTTTCGCGAATATTAGGCTTGGCCAAATACACCATCATAGTGGCAATATGCGTTCCTTGTTGACCAATTTGAGCAAAAATACCCCGAATTAATTGATCGCCATTGCTTACATTTTCAGCGACCTTGCGTGCATTTTTTGTTAAGGTTTCCACCACTTTTTTGGTTTTTTCAATCGGGGTTCCAAAGGGCAAGGTGATGGTGACTTTGGCAAAATCGGATTCGGTTTTTGGAAACATCCCCATACCCATGCGCCCACTCATGGCATAGGACAGCACCACAATTAACAATGAAAAGGCAATAGCGACGGTTAAATAGCGGTAGTTTAAAGCGATTTCTAAAAAACGCCCATAACGATGCGAAACCCACCTTTCAAACGCATGGCTAAAACGCTGTTGCTGATTAAAAAGCCATCGTTGAAAGCCTTTTTCTTTTAATGGCTTTAAATGCCCTAAATGATTGGGTAATACGAATAAACTTTCGATTAATGAGAGTAAAAAAACCGTGCTGACGACTATGGGAATCACCATAAAAATTTTGCCAATAAAGCCAGGAATAAAGAGTAGAGGCATAAAGGTGGCAATATTGGTTAAAATACTAAAGGTGACAGGTTGTGCCATATCTTGCGCACCACGAATAGCCGCGTCTAATGGTGCCAAGCCTTGTTGGCGGTAATGATAAATATTTTCTCCAATGATAATTGCATCATCGACCACAATACCTAGGGCAATAATGAATGCAAACAGGGAGATCATATTTAGGCTGACTCCGAGCATGGGTAAAAATAAAAATGACCCTAAAAAAGCAATGGGAATGCCTGTCATGACCCAAAAAGCGAGACGTAATTCTAAAAATAACGCTAAGGTAAAAAAAACTAAGACCAAGCCCATTGCACTGTTGCGCAACAGCAAATTGACACGCTGTTCATAGGAGACAGAGGCATCGTAACTAATTTCAGTGTGAATGCCTGCGGGTAAAGTGTGTTGATAGGTTTCAATTTGTGCTTTTACCGCTGAGGCGATACGAATGGGAGTTTGTTTATCACTGCTGTAAACCAGTAACATAATTGCAGGATTATTATTGTAAACGGCGCTGTAATCAGTTTCTTGGTAACCGTCATTAATGTGGGCAATGTCGCCGAGTTTTACCTCACTGCCATCGGCATTAATAATAATGGGTAATTCTTCAAATTGTTGGCGTACATTTTTACGTTCTTTCATGCGCATTAAAATTTCACCAACATCGGTTTTAATACTGCCTGCGGGTAAATCTAAACTGGCGCTTTTAATGCGTTTTGAAACGTCCGATAATGATATTTTGTAGCGGCGTAAATTGGCTTGGCTAATTTCGATACTCATTTCCAGAGGCTTAACCCCTGATAATTCCACCAGTGTTACATCTTCATGTTGTAATAATTTTTGTCTAAATTGTTCGGCCAGTTTATGCAGTACTTTCTCATCAGCTTGTCCATATAAGATTAACCGCATGACCTTTTTTTTTTGAAAAATAAGCCCGATTTCAGGCGCTTCTGAGTCTTCAGGAAAGGTGGTTATTCGGTCAATTTCTTTTTCAATATCTTGAGTTAAACGTTCAAGATCGGTTCCCAATAAGGTATGCACAACCACCGTACCCAAGCCTTCTTTTGCGGTGGATTCAATATCACCAATACCTTCAACTCCACTGATGGCTTCTTCAATGGCCAATAAAAGACCACTTTCAATTTCTTCAGGGTTAGCGCCTGGATAAGCAACATTAATCAAAACTCGGTCAAGTTCAAAATCAGGGAATACTTCTTGTTTGATGGTTTTTAGAAACAAGAGTCCGCCTAAAATAGCGACCAGCATAATCAAATTGGCAGCAACCGCATGATTGGCAACCCATGCAATCGGTCCCGTTAATTTTTTGACGGTTTTCATTGTGGTTGTGTTTCAGGTTGCAAGCTCATGCCTTCCACGGGGGTGGATAAATCACTGGTAATAATTTGTGCATTAGCTGGCAGTGAGTTTTGCGAAATATAGATCATCCCTTGCTCTTTCCACACAGGTTTTACTGCTTGAAGAATGAGTTTTTTATCCTGACTCATTAACCATAAATGATTGCCACCATGTAATAAATTTTCAGAAAGTTCCACCACCTTCCGTAATTTTTTTCCTGAAATTTTTAAACGTAACAGCGTCCCTAGCATCAAAGGTGGTAAGTTTTTATTGGCTTTTTGTTGGCTTAAAGGGTCTTTAATTTCAACAATTAATTTTGCCATTCGCCCTTCTTTTTCAATTTCAGCTTTTAAGCGTTTAATAACTCCTTGTCGATAAACCCCTTCTTTCCAGCCGACATCATATCGAAGCTTAACTTTTGAGCCTTTTTTGCCGTTTATTCCAGGAATGGCAATCCAACGTAATTGTTTAACAGGTAAAGAGACATCAATCCAAAAATGTTTAATCCCGACTAATTTTGCTAAGGGCGTCCCTGTTGAAAACGTGGAAATCCACGAACCAACATTCGCATTTCGGCTAATAACAATGGCATCAAAAGGTGAGACAGGGCGTGTACGTTCTAAATCAAGTTGCGCTTGTTTTAAACTGGCTTTGCTAGCGGTTAAGCTCGCTTTGGCGGATTTCAAATGCGGTTCTCGAAAGACTAAGGCTCTTTCGGCTTGGGTTAATTCAGTGTTTAATAACTGGGCTTCATATTTCGCAATTGCTTGTTTTCCTTGTTCTAATTTTAAGTTTAAACGGTTTTTTTCTAATTCACTTAGGCGTTGATCAATGAGTAATTTATAATCGACTGGATCAAGTTGAACCATCCACTCCCCTTTTTTCAACGTGCCACCTTCAATAAAATTAGGGTTGGTTTTAATCACCATGCCGCTAATACGGGAAGTTAAATTAACTTCTTGTGCGGCGATGACCGTACCCATTGCATAGACACTGATTTGATGCTGGCTAAATTGTGGCGTGATTAACTGTACCAAAGGGTTTACCACCTCAGGAGGCGCACGTTTAGCTTCAGGCTTATTATGCATCCATTGGTAGGAGATATAGCCTGCGATAGTAAGAATCAGTAAAGGGAGCAATCCTTTTAAAAGGAATTTAAGCATGAAAAATCAGGTTAGAAAGTTATTGAGTAGTCAAATAAACAATTCTAGAGCAATGGTGAAATTAGGCGTGAATTATTCGACTATTTTTAATGGCATGAGGGATGACATGGCTGATTTTTGATCAGAATGATGACAGGCTTGCATCTTAGCTTCTGCAGGCATGTGTGTTCGCATCCAACCTTTATTGAGCATTATAATGCCAACGGCAATCAATAAAAGGCCTGATAATTGAAAAAATCGGTGGGTGGCTTTGCTGGAAAAACATTGCATTAAAAAGCCAAAACTAAATAAAGCGGGTAAGGTGCCTAATCCGAATAAGGTCAGTATTTTTGCACCAACAAAGGGGTCTGCTGCGCCTGCCGCCATCACATACATTGCTTGTAAAGGGCCGCAACCCAATAAAAGCCCTGAAAAAAACCCAATGAAAAAAGGACTGCGCGTGCGTTGTCGGCCTTTAATCGCCAGTTTTGCAACACTCACGGGTTGTTTGATGCGAATGTGTCTTAAAATGGCAAATACATTGAGCATATTAAGCCCAAACAAGACTAAAAAACCTCCTGCGACTAAATTGGTTACGCCTTGTGCAAAGGGCGTGATACTAACCAATGAACCAAGTAAGCCAAATAAAGCACCAAATAAAGCGTAAGATGAGGTTTTTCCAATGCCATATAATAAATGAGAGCGCCATGTACTACGTTGGGCTTTTACATCTTGAGCAGTGTAATTCATCACAAAGCCACCACACATGCCCAAACAATGTAACCCTGAAATTAAGCCGACGACGAACACCATGCCATCACTTAAATTGGAACTAAGATCGGGGAGTGTAAATTGATGAGATAATTTTTTTGCGGAAAATAATATGGCGGCTAAAATTAAAATAGTGACTAGGGTAATAAGGAACTTAAGCCAAATAGGGCGTTTTTTTGGCGTTTTTTTGGCAATCGGATAGCCTTTTTCAGCAATAATTTTTTGAATCTTCTCTAAACTAATTATCTTTGGGTCAAAACTAAGATCGACCGAGGCTGTTGGATAATCGGCTTTTATTTTTTTAATGCCATTAATATTTTCAATGGCTTCTTCGATGGTTGTTTCACATCCTGAACAGACCATTTCTAAAACATTAAACGTAATATGAGTCATTTTGAGTGTTGATAAGGGGTTATAGGGCTAAAATAAAGGCGATATTATTAATTTTTTTGATGATCATTTGGGAAAATAACGCCAACTTTTACCCCCCCATTAACTCGGTTTTTTAATGTTAAGGTCGCATGATGCGTGTGGGCAATACGCTCGGCAATCGCAAGCCCTAATCCTGATCCCCCTTTAGTTCGGGCTTTGTTGCCTTGGCTAAAAGGGTCGAATAATTGTCGAAGCTCTTGGGTTTTAACGCCTTCTCCTCGATCTTTTACCCAAATTTGTAATTGTCCACAGGCTTTATAACTGTGCAAACTAATAGGCATAGCGCCATGTTTAAAGGCGTTATGAAGTAAGTTAGTGAGGAGTCGCTTCATGGCAATAGGACGGCATTTAAGTTGAATAAAAATATTCTCTTCGAGATGAATATTAAAATTTTGTCGGTGAAAATCTAAAATGATGCTATTTATAAATGCGGCTAAATCAATGAGCTGTTCAGGTTCCGTTTGACCTGCGCGAGCATATTCTAAAAAATCTTCAATAATAGCATCCATTTCCTCAATATCTTTTACCATATCATGACGTAAACTGGCTTCTGGCATCCATTCTACGGCAATCCGTAATCGTGCTAAAGGCGTTCTTAAATCATGAGAAACACCTGCCATTAATAGCTCTCTATCTTGAATTAGTTTGCGCATTTGATGAGCCGATTGCTCGATTAAACTGACCACTTGCTGAATTTCTTTAGGGCCTTTATGTTGCAAAATGGGCAGGGCCGTATCCATTTGTGATAGCCCTTGCGCTAAACGCCCCAATTCTTTTAATGGCCATAATAAATACGTGGTAATGCAATACGCCATTAACATGCTCATGATTGTGGTTAACGTCAAAATTAAACTAATCATGCCGTAAATATTTTGTAAATAGCTATGAAAAGGAATGCCTACCCAATAATTTTTCATCCATGCCAATTGAAACCATAGTTTTGAGTGGGCATCTTCATCGGTTAACCGAATGATTAAACTTTTTGAATAATGGTTCTCTAGACTTTGTTGCATTATTTGATAAAAGCGCACGGGGGGTAGTTTTGAAAAATGCGTACTTGTTTGCCGAATTTCATAGCCTAATTGCGGTAGATTTGTTTGCAGCCATGCCTGTGCTTCGGTGGCTTGTAAATCACGACATTGTATTTCTAATAACTGTAATTGATTACTAAGCATATCGGCAAATTGCATCGCCCCTGGGTCAACCACAAACCATCGTAAAAAAAATATAAAAATCAAAAGGTTGATAAATAATAGCACAATCAAGCTTAAGGTTATTTGACTGAATGTCGTCCGTGGTAACCCAATCATTAGCTATCCCCTGTGGGAGGAACAAAAACATAACCTAACCCCCATACTGTTTGAATATAACGGGGTTTTTTGGGATCTTTTTCTAGTAATTTACGCAATCTTGAAATTTGTACGTCAATACTACGATCAAAGGCATTGTGATCTTTGCCTCTTGCCAGTGTCATTAAATGTTCGCGTGATAAAGGATGATTTGGATGGGTAACCAGCGCATGTAAAAAGGCAAATTCACAACTGGTTAAGCGAATCGTTTGCTGTAATGAGGTGAGTTCGTGTTTATCAGTATGTAAAATAAATGAGCCAAATTTGAGTAAAGGGTTCGCGCTAAATTCGGTGGCTGAAATAGTGACTTTTCGGCGGCGCAACACCGCTCGAATACGGGCAACTAATTCACGTGGGTTGCAAGGTTTTGGTAAATAATCATCCGCCCCAATTTCTAAGCCAATAATACGGTCAATTTCATCCCCTTTTGCGGTTAACATAATAATAGGGACTTCATTGTTAACTCCACGTAATCGGCGGCAAATACTCAAGCCATCTTCTTTTGGCAGCATTAAATCCAGTACCAGAAAATGAAAAACATGCAATTCCAGTTGTCTGTCCATTTGCGTGCTATCACCGACCGTTGTGACGGTAAATTGATGTTCTTCTAAATAGCGTTTTAACAAACGACTTAAGCGGACATCATCATCAACAATTAAAATTTTTATTTCTGACATCGCTGAAATTCCCTGTGATTTTGAAAAAGTAAAGACAGTATCACACTTTATTTAATAACTTTTAGCTATCGTTTAAAATTTCGCTAAATTGAGGATTGTTTTTATATCAACGCATTATTCATGGTTCTTTTAATAAAAAATAAGTGTTATTCAATAGGGATTCATATCGGGTCGTCTGGAAAATAGCTGGGTTTTACATTTTTGTTACAAATTATTACAATTTACTTTTATTTGCTCAAACTTTTGTTACATTTTAGAGTGATAATCTTTACCAACGCAAAGGATAACCGATTTGCTGGTAACCCTCTATATTTTTAGAGGTTTTATGATTTTAAAAAGGATTCACCCCATGAAATTTTCTAAATTATTACTCTTATTTGTTTTTATAAGCGTCCAAGCACAGGCGAATGTGTTGGAAAAATTTGACCGCGCTTTAGAAATTATCCCTATCGTAAAGCAATTATCCACACAGTATCATTTAAGTGATGATCAAAAACAACAAATGCGGACGATTATTTCAACAGAACTACCTGCTGCGATTACTTTTAGTTTACAGTTAATGGAAAATCGCCAAGCTCTTTTAAGTTCAACCTCTGCAAAAGCACAATACAATGAAGTTTATATTCGAGAAATAGCGCATTCACAAGGTGAACTTATCACAGAACTTATTATCTGGAAAGAGTCTCTAAAAAAAGAATTACGCACTGTACTAGAGGATGATCAGCAACAATTTATTGACGATTTTATTACACAAATTGTGGAAAAACGTCTATCAAAGGCATTAAATAACAACTTTCTTAGCTTAAAATAAAAAAATCAGGAGAACTCTCATGAAAAAATTACTCGCCCTTAGTTTATTAATCATCACTCCTTATGTTAGTGCGGATCCCATTGATGTCAGCATGAATTGTCCAAATGGAGGGACTCGTGTGTTAACAGGAAATTATGCACCTCTTACAGGAAAGTTTGCCACGGAAACCACGTTAAATAATTGTATTAATAAGCATGGAACCACCAGTACAGGAACTGTGGTAGCAAAAGGTAGCTTTAAAATTAGCGTAGGTTCAACGGCTCAAATTGAGGCAATCATTACGAATGATGTAACCCGTGAAAATAATAAAAAATCGACTCAAAAAAAATGTGAACGCGTGATTTCAGGGGTGTATGATTTAGCAACCAACTCGCTCGATGGCACGGTAAACAGTAGCTGTGAAAAGTCAGGCACTATGTACACTCCTATCTTAGAATTAGTCGCAGGCTTAAGCGAATCAGAATCTTTAGAAGGGCTTGAAGACATTACACTTGAAAACCTTCAAAACCTTGATAAATCCGAGGTGAATGCGCTGATTAAATCTTTATTAGAAGGTAATGAGCTTTCAAGAGATAGACGCAGACCTGCTCGCTTTGCACAAGCATTAGTGAATGGTTTAACCGCCGCTCAACAAGAATCGATGCAAATCTCAAAAGCGTCTTGCTCTGATTTAAATTATCCTAGCATGTGGGAATGGCTCGGAGCATGTCAATAAAAGTATAAAACATTAATTAAAAAAAACCAGTTGGTTGTATGACCGTTGGGTTTTATAGTTTCATCGTTAGACTAAATGCAATAAATTTTTTAAAAAACATCCTCCACCCCCTCTCTGTTTTTATTTAAAAATAAGATTAGCTTTCACGTAGGTAAAAATAAGCTTTATTCATCTCATTATTAAAGTAATAATTAAAAAAACGCATCTTTTATTGACAATTTTATTAACAAACACGCATACTTTAAAAGTAATGGTGGACTTGTACTTTTCAGGAGTTAACTCAGCCGTTAGGAAGAATCTTAAGTCATAAAAACTTTTTTGTATTCTAATAAAAATAACGAACATTATATAAAAAATGAGATTTAAATTATTTTTACTACTTTGCTTAATTTCTTTTCATTCAATGGCAGAGAAAAAATTTAGCGTAGCGATTGATATTGGGCATTCTAAAGCACGTGTTGGTGCAATGAGTGCGAGAGGTGTTGGTGAGTTTTATTTTAATAGAGATATTGCGCAAAAACTATTAATAAAACTAAAAAATAAATTTAAGCATTCCTTCATTATTAATCCTAAGGGAGGCAAAATTTCTTTAAGCCGTAGAGCAAAAATAGCGAAAGAAAAAAAAGCAGACATCTTAATTTCTATTCATCATGATTCTGTGCAAGAAGAATATCTTTCTTTTTGGAAATATCAGGAAAAAAAACATTATTACTCTGATATTTATTCAGGCTATTCTTTATTTGTCACCACTAATAAGGTAACAAAAGATAAAAATTTTTTATTAGCAAGTCATATTGGAGAAATGTTGCGTAAAAATAATTTTCTCTATTCAAGGCATCATTCTGAAAAAATTAAAGGGGAAAATCGAAAAATCATTAATAAGACAGCAGGTATTTATGAATTTAATGATTTGATTATCTTAAAAAAATCATTATTACCCACTGTTTTGGTTGAATGTGGCATTATTGTCAATAGAAAAGATGAAATGAATCTTTCAGAGGAACATTACCAAAATAAATTGGTGAATGCGATTTATCAAGGCATTGAAAATTATGCGTTAAAGCTAAAAATAGATTAAAAAATATTTATTATAGGGTTAATTAAAAGTGTGCAAGGAACGCAATTATTCAGCAGAGTATGGTAAAATTTTAAATTGTTAGAGGCTTCATCACAGAATAAAGTCTTCATGTTGGTGGGTATTTTACACGTAAATATCCTGATTTTTTAATGCTATTATCTTAATAATTATGAATAAACCTAAAAAAGTTGCGTTGCTTACTGCTGGTGGATTAGCGCCTTGTCTTAATTCAGCCGTAGGTAGTTTGATCGAGCGCTATAGCGAAATTGCCCCTGAAATTGAAATTATTTGTTATCGCAGTGGCTATAAAGGTTTATTGTTAGGCGATTTTTATACAGTTACCCCTGAAATTCGTGAAAAAGCGGCTTTATTGCAAAAATTTGGGGGTTCTATCATCGGTAATAGCCGCGTTAAATTAACCAATGTGGCGGACTGCGTTAAACGTGGGTTAGTCAAAGAAGGCGAAGACCCACAAAAAGTAGCGGCTGATCAATTAATTAAAGATGGCGTTGATGTTTTACATACCATTGGTGGAGATGATACTAATACCGCCGCCGCCGATTTAGCGGCATTTTTAGCCAAAAATGATTATGGGTTAACGGTGATTGGGTTACCTAAAACGGTTGATAATGATGTGATCCCAATTAAGCAATCCTTAGGGGCTTGGACAGCGGCAGAACAGGGAGCACATTATTTTAAAAATGTGGTGGCGGAAAATAATTCCAATCCGCGTATGCTAATTGTTCATGAAGTTATGGGGCGTAGTTGTGGCTGGTTGACGGCGGCGACGGCGGTGGAATATCGTAAAATTTTGGATAAGTGTGACTGGTTGCCTGAATTAGGTTTAAGTCGTGATAGTTATGAAGTGCATGGTATTTTTATCCCTGAAATGGCGATTGATATTAAATCAGAAGCGAAACGTTTACGTGCCATTATGGATACGGTGGATTGTGTAAATATTTTTGTTTCAGAAGGCGCGGGTTTAGAATCAATCGTTGCAGAAATGGAAGCAAAAGGCGAAGACGTTCCACGAGATGCTTTCGGTCATGTGAAATTAGATGCGGTTAATCCTGGAAAATGGTTTGGTGAGCAATTTTCCCAAATGATTGGTGCCGAAAAAACCTTGATTCAAAAATCAGGCTATTTTGCGAGAGCGTCGGCGGCGAATGCGGAAGATATTCGCCTGATTAAATCTTGTGCTGATTTAGCGGTGGAATGTGCTTTTCGTGGCGAGGCAGGGGTAATTGGTCATGATGATGATCAAAACTTTGTTTTACGAGCGATTGAATTCCCACGCATTAAAGGCGGTAAACCATTTGATATTAACACCCCTTGGTTTACACAAACGTTAGCGAATATTGGACAAGAGAAAGGCTCAATCGTCGAAACTGCACATTAAGTTTTTAGTTACTTTACTCATTAGGCGAAGATATTTCTTAAGTATCTTCGCTTTTTTTTATTAAAACCATTCTCATTAATGTCGCTTTTAGCCCCTCGTTTGCACGCGCTTCCTTATTTTAACGACAGTGCGAAACTCTTTGCGATTATCGCCGATCAATCGTGGGCGATCTTTTTAGACAGCGCCTCACCTTATAGTCAGCAGGGGCGCTATGATATTTTTGCGTGCGATCCCCGATGTACTTTAGTGACTGAAGGGCAAGTTACCACAATTACCACAGAGAATAATCACTGTACGTCAATAGAATCGCCTTTTGAACTTATCAAACAGTACCTGCCAAATCTTAAATCATCACTAGAACTACCGTTTAATGGCGGTGCATTAGGCTATTTTTCCTATGATCTAACTCGACGATTGGAAAAACTGCCTGATCTTGCTAAAGATGCGGAAGACATGCCTGATATGGCCGTCGGTATTTATTATTGGGCGGTTGTTGTCGATCATCATCAGCAACAAAGCTGGCTTGTCGGTGTTGATATAGATGAGCATTGTTGGCAACAGTTAATTAAAAAATTCAGCGTGATTCAACAATCTAAGCCTGCAAAAAAATTTAAAATTTTGCAATCACCGCATTCAAATATGAGTAAAACTTTTTATTCTCAGGCATTTGATAAAATTAAATATTATTTAACGGAGGGCGATTGCTATCAAATTAATTTGACGCAGCGATTTGAAAGCCCTTGTGAAGGTGATTCATGGGAAGCTTATCAAACTTTACGCCAATTAAATCCCGCTCCCTTTTGCGCCTATTTGAATTTTCCGAAGGTACAAATATTAAGCTCATCCCCTGAACGGTTTTTAAAAATAAAAGCACGTGCAGTGGAAACCAAACCCATTAAAGGCACACGCCCTAGAAAAAAATCTACCAAAGAAGATCAACAACAAATAACCGAATTACTTAACAGCGAAAAAGATCGAGCTGAAAACCTAATGATTGTTGATTTATTACGCAATGATTTAAGTAAAAGTTGTGAAGCGGGCTCGGTGAAAGTCCCGTCTTTATTTTCCGTGGAAAGTTATGCCACCGTACATCATTTAGTCAGCACTGTGAAAGGTGTATTAGCTAAAAATCAACAGCCGTTAGATTTATTTAAACGTTGTTTTCCAGGGGGGTCAATTACGGGTGCGCCAAAAATTAGAGCAATGGAAATTATCGAAGAATTGGAACCTAATCGGCGTGGACTTTATTGTGGCTCAATTGCCTATATTGGTTTTAATGGCAACATGGATAGCAGTATTACCATTCGAACCTTGGTTAACTCGAATAATATAATTCGGTTTTGGGCAGGCGGAGGAATTGTGAATGATTCGGTGATGGAGGAGGAGTATCAAGAAAGTTTTGATAAAGCGGCCGCTATGTTAGCGATGCTGGATCAATTTAACGCTTAATAACTGTGATCTTCGCTGGGAAACTGAGTGCTTTTGACCGCATAGTGGTAATCTTGAATTGCATTTTTAATGTTGTCACTGCCTTCCATGAAATCATGTACGAAACGCGGGGGCTTGTCTCCACCTAAGCCCAGCATATCGTGTAAAACCAGTATCTGTCCATCACAATCAACCCCAGCACCAATACCTATGACAGGGATTTTTAACGCAAGGGTGATTTTTTTTGCCAAGATAGCGGGAACGCATTCTAAAATAAGTAAACTAGCGCCTGATTGTTCTATTTTTTGAGCATCGATAAAAATTTTATCCGCTTCTCGTTGTAATTTCCCCTGTGTTCTATATGAACCTGTTTTATGGATGGATTGAGGCAAAACACCTAAGTGTCCACAGACGGGAATGCCCTGTTGAACTAAATGCTGGATAATATCCATATGTACCCCTTCTAATTTAACCATTTGAGCGCCCCCGTCTTGTATTAATTGTTTTGAATTTTCAATCGCAACGGTTTTAGAATGGTAGGTTGCAAACGGAAGGTCAGCCATAATGAAGGCACGTTTTTGTACACGAGTGACACATTGACTGTGATAAATAATATCTCTCAATGTCACGGGGGTGGTTGTGTTGTGACCTTGAACCACCATTCCTAAGGAGTCACCGATTAAAATGAGGTCAATACCAACATTATCCATAACGGCGCTGAAACTGGCATCATAAGCCGTAAGACAGCTTATTTTTTCGCTGGCTTGTTTAAATCGAATTAAATCCAGAATAGTTAAGGGTTTGATCTTACTCATGGGTGTTTTTTTAGCCCTGATAAAGGACATGATGTGATTAAATCATCAATTGACCCAAGCGATGGAATCATTAATTCAGGCGCAATTTCTTGAAGGGGGTAGAGTACGAAGGCTCTGTCTTTAATTCCTTTATGAGGCACGATTAAATCAGGCAGGTTGATTTGGCGTTGATCGTAGAGTAATAAATCTAAATCTAAGGTACGTGAGCCCCAATGTTGTTCTCGCACGCGACCCTGATTGTTTTCAATCACTTGCAAGCAACGTAAGAGTTCCATCGGGGATAAACTGGTGACAATTGCCATGACCGCATTGATGTAGTCGGGTTGATTTTTAGGCCCCATAGGTGGACTACTGTAGAGACTGGAAAAACGAGTCTCAATAATTTTTTCAGCTGATTTAAGCGCTATTCTCGCTTGTTTAACTTGAGTACAGGGGTCATGTAAATTACTGCCTACGCCAATATAGGCAACGATGGAAGGGGTCATGGATTTTTTTTAGGCGATCGGCGACGATGGTTTTTTCGACGGTTTGAGTTTAATTCAGTGAGCATTTGTTCTTGTTTTTTAGCATCAAGTGTTTGAAATTGTGTCCACCACTGAGCCAATTCCATATCGGCACTGCCAGTTTCGGCACGCAGTAATAAAAAATCATAGGCGGCTCTAAAGCGTGGGTGATTTAATAAACGAGACACCCGTGTTGCACTTCGTTGTTCAAAACGAGACTGTAGCACCCAAACTTCACGGATAGATTGTGTGACACGACGTGGTATCGCGGTTATTTTTACTTGGGCTTTTAAAACATCATTAGCGGCATATTGCAGTGCAAAATAATGACTCTCACCTTCATTACATTTTTTTTGGTAACTAATTTGTACCGATTCCCATAAAAAAACAGATAATAAAAAATAAGGAGTAATGCTTTTACCCGCATTGACGCGCTTATCTGAATTCTCTAACGCTTTGATTAAAAAATCATCTGCTTTTGAATTCATTGATTTGGTCAAACAATGTTCTGTTTGAGGAAATAAAAAAGCAAGTAACCCGTATTGGTGTAATTTTTGAAAGGTGGTTAAGGCGTTGCCTGATAAAAACAGTTTCAGTGCTTCATCATAAAGGCGGGCATTGGGAATACTGCTTAATAAGTTGGCTAATTCCTTGATCGGACGTTCGGTGTCAGGGTGTAATTGAAAATCTAATTTTGCGGCAAACCGTACTGCTCGCAGCATTCGAACGGGGTCTTCACGATAGCGGGTCTCAGGATCGCCGATTAATTCTAATAATCCTTGTTTAATGGCATTCAGACCACCTGTGTAATCAATCACTGAGAAAGTATTGATATTAAAATATAAGGCGTTAACGGTAAAATCCCGTCGCCAAACATCTTCCTCTAATGTTCCGTAAATATTGTCACGTAATAAACGCCCATCTTCATGGATTTTTTGATTATTATTGTCTTGATCGCTATTACCCCGAAAGGTTGCTACTTCAATAATTTCTCGTCCGTATAAAATATGCGCTAAACGAAAGCGTCTGCCAATTAATCGACAATTACGAAAAACCGCTTTAACTTGCTCAGGGTGTGCATTGGTTGCAATATCAAAATCTTTGGGTTTTCGACCCAATAATAAATCGCGTACACAACCACCAACTAAATAGACCTCGTAACCTGCTTTATTTAATTGGGATAATACATTAAGGGCATTTTTATTAATTTCCTTAAGCAAAATACCATGTTCTGAGGCGGGGTAGGTTTTTGCGGGGGGCGAATTTTTTGAATTTAGAGCGGGGTTTGGGCGCTTTTTAAAAGAATTTGAAATGGTTCTGTTCCCATTGGGGTGCTAATGACTATAATCATATCATCTTGGTGGATTAAACCTCAAACAACATGCGACTTTTATATCTATTTGTAATAGGGTAAACTGATCGCTTGAATAATTAGGGTAATGACGATCGATTCTTGCCTAACTTCTTAAAAATTAAAGCATAATGATTGGAGATGTCTATGTTTAAAAAAATTCTTGATACCTTAATTGACACGCCTGTTTTAACCAGTCTTTTTTTAATAGATTTAGCGGTGTTATTACTGCATAAACCCCCGTTTCTATTTTCGTTACTGATGATGGGAGGGCTTGGTGCTATGTTTATGTATTACGGTCAAAAACTTGCCTTATTTAAACTTTAATCCTCTTTGTCTTTTTTAAAAAACTGAACCCACCATTATTGAATCATCAAAAGTAGGATTTTTTCGGCGATTTGGCGCGATTTTCTACGATACCTTACTGTTACTCGCGGTTTTATTTTTTGCCACTGCCTGCCTATTACTTTTTAATAATGGCGAGGCGGTGACCGCAAAAATACTTCTTATTCCTTACTATTTACTCGTGAGTTTCCTATTTTTTGGGTGGTTCTGGACCCGTGATGGCCAAACCGCAGGGCTTAAAACATGGAAACTGCGTCTTAAAACAATGGATGGTCAAAGGCTTACATGGAAGCATGCATTGATGCGTTTTGTCAGTGCTCTATTCTCGTGGAGCATATTAGGGCTGGGGTTTGTATGGGTATTATTTGATAAAAATGATTATACCTTGCATGACCATTTATCAAAAACCTACGTAGTCTTTGAGAAAGAGGCTGATAAATAAGTTTAGACTTTGTTATAAAATTCATTCAAAAGATAAGATTCATTACTAAACTTAAAGATGTAATTTTTTTAAATCCTGTAGATCAATAGCATTTTTGGCACATATAATGACTGATTCGTTATCAAAATCTCAACGCCTGCCGCTTAAAAGAACCCTATTTTCTTGGCTATTTCAAGCCTTTATGGTGTTGTTATTAGTCTTTTTAATGAGCTTTTCAGCGTATCAAATTTTTAATACCTTAGCTGAAAATAGAGCACAAACACTGACCGATGTTCGAGAAAGTCTTAAAATAGCACTTAATGCCACACATGATCGAGTCAACTTTGTTATAAAGCAACATAAAAGTGCGATTAAACCCCTAGGGCGAAATAGAAAATTAGTTAGAATCACTGAAGATTTGCTTTACCTCGCTAAAAGACCGATGACCGATCTTAAAAAGCTTGATTCTCTCAGGCAAGTGCGTGAGTTTTTTGCTAAATATAAACAAAAACATCCTAATGTTGGTTTTTTTATTATTTCCCCACGTAATATTTCCTTAGCTTCAGAACGTAATGAAACAATTGGAAAAAATAGTTTTATTGGCGTTAAAAAACAGGATTTAATGCAACGTGTTTTACAGGGCGAAACAGTATTTATCTCGCCCTTAATATCGGATGTTATTCTTGAGCAAGGACATACCGACGAACACCCTAAAGTTTTATTTTTTGCGACCCCTATCATCAATGATAGTAATGATGTTATTGCTATTTTAACCTTGCGACTATTGCCCGATAATGTGTTTTTTAAAACCATTCAGCAAGGATCTGTTGGAAGCTCTGGTGAGACATATTTGATTGATGAGACAGGCGGAATGTTCAGCACCAGTCGCTCACGAGATAACTTATCTCAGTTAGGTCTTTTATCCAGTTATTCCCAAACAACCCAAGTCGAATTACGCGATCCAGAAGTTAATTTATTGACGGGTGAAGAGCCGAGCATACCTTTGGCAGAACGTGCCTTTACTCGGGTTGCACAAGATCTTATTAATTTAAGTCAGCAAAGCACGCTAGCTATTCCTGTTGAAAAAAGGGAAAAAATGGTGGTTGATAAGCATGGTTACGGTGATTATCGAGGCGTGCCTGTTTATGGTGTATGGATGTGGAATAATGCCTTAGGGATTGGGTTAACAACAAAAATTGACCAAGATGAAGTGATGCTTCATTACATTAAATTGCGGCGAATTTTATTATTAGCCATGAGCATCACGGTACTCTCAACGTTGATCGCCATCGCTTTAAGTCTTCGAATTGGAAGAAAGATACACAAAGAAAGAATAGATGCAAAAATAAAAGATCGCTTAAACGAACAGCTTACGTTACGCGGTCAAGAATTACAAAAACTATCGGTAGTGATTGATCAAAGCCCTAACAGTATTATGATCACGGACTTAGATGCTAAAATTGAATATGTTAACCCGCGTTTTACGGAGGTTACAGGCTATAGTTCAGAAGAAATTTTAGGCAAAAATCCTCAAATATTAAAATCAAGCTTAACCCCTAAAGCCACGATTGAAAATTTATGGGATACGTTGTTGCGCGAAGAAACATGGCATGGTGAGTTTATTAACCAGCGTAAAAATGGTGAAACCCATTGGGAAAAAACGCTTATCGCGCCGATTAGAGATGAAAATAATATCGTTAATAACTATGTGGCCATTAAAGAAGATATTACTAAATATAAGGAAGCGGAAGAAAAAAACACACGCTTAGGTCAGGTGCTTGAAGAGTCATGGAATGAAATTTATATGTTTGATCCCAAAACATTATTATTGACACAGGTCAATAAGGGCGCACGACATAATTTAGGTTATTCAATGGAAGAGCTTAAAAAATTAACGACTGTTGATATCAAGCCTGATTATGACCCTGAATATTTTTTAAACCTGATTAAACCCTTGCGTGAACGTAAATTACCTTACGTTTTATTTCAAACCCGCCATAAACGAAAAGACGGTTCTATTTATCCTATTGAGGTACGCTTACAATTGGTTGAAACTGAACATTCAGCGGTTTTTGTTGGAATTATTCAAGATATAACGGAACGCAAAAAGACCGAAGCCTTGTTAAAAGATGCAAAAGAGGCGGCAGAGCAAGCGAGTTTGGCAAAAAGCCAATTTGTTGCCAATATGAGTCATGAATTACGTACCCCATTAAATGCGATCTTAGGTTTTTCCCAAATCATGGCAAACGGGGAAAATTTAACCCCAAAACAACGTGAAAATTTAAAAATTATTAATAGTAGTGGCGATCATTTATTAAGTTTGATTAATGATGTGTTGAATATTTCTAAAATTGAAGCGGGTAAGATTGAATTTCAAAAAACAGATTTTGATTTATTTGAACTATTAGATGAGTTAGAGCCGTTATTTCAAGAGAAGCTGGCTAAAAATAAATTATCGTTAGACGTAGAGTATCAAGGAGATATTCCTCATCAAATTCATACGGATAAAACAAAATTACGTCAAATTTTAGTAAATCTTATTAATAATGCGATTAAATTCACCAACAAAGGGGGAATTACTATTCGACTTAGCTCCTATTCTTTGGCCGCTGATAATAATGTTACGTTAGTTTTTGAGGTCGAAGATACAGGCTGTGGTATTGCTGAAAATGAACTTGAGGCTGTTTTTCAAAATTTTGTCCAAACCAGTTGTGGTTTAAAATCATCCGAAGGGGCGGGCTTAGGCTTGGCAATTAGTCGAGAATTTGTTCAATTAATGGGGGGGGATATTTCTGTATCAAGTGTAGAAAATAAAGGTTCTACCTTTAAATTTACTATCCTAGTGGGTAAGGCGGAAAAAACACAAGAACGTTATTTAGAAGAACCTAAGATTGTTTCTTTAGAGCCAAACCAAAGTGATTATAATATTTTAATTGTGGATGATGATGCACTTAACCGCCTTATCTTAATGGAGCTGTTACAACCCTTTGGCTTTAATTTAAAAGAAGCTGAAAATGGAAAAATTGCGGTGGATATTTGTCGGCAATGGAAAGTTGACATGGTTTTAATGGACATTAGAATGCCCGTGATGGATGGGCATGAAGCCAGTATTAAAATTAAAGAAATTTCGGCTGAAACATTTATTGTTGCAGTAACGGCATCGGTGTTTGAAGATAAAAAGGCGGAAATTTTAGAATCAGGGTGCGATGATTTTATCGCCAAACCATTCAAGCACATGGATATTTTTATCGCATTGCAAAAATATTTAGGGGTAAACTGTATTTGTGAGACCGAAGAGGAGGTGGATGAAGAATACATTCTAACGCCAGAGTCATTGAATGAACTGTCCTCTGAGCTGAAAAAGACATTACAGCAAGCCATAGAAATTGTCGATATTGATCAAGTCGAAAAAGTGGTTGAAAAAATACGCCTTGAAGATACCGTGTTAGCTGAAGCCATACAAAAACAAATTGATGATTTTGAATATGAATTTTTATTGTCATTGTTTCAATAATTTTACCTGAAAATACGAATGATAAAAAACGCTTTACAGGTTTTTTTTAAGGTAAATAAATGAATTTAAAAAAACTATTCACCGTCTTATCAGGTGTAAGCATCGCTGTTTTGGTTGTTTTACTGCTGGCTATTTGCTGGATGTTTTCAAACTATCAAGACTTTAGACAAAGTTATGACATGCGGTTTCAGTCATTACTGGTGGCTAAAGAATTACAACAGACCAGCAATGATTTAACCCGTTATTGTCGAACCTACATCACAACGGGTAATCAAATTTGGAAAAAAAAATATGATACATTATTAGAAAATCGTTTTGGTAATAAAATTTCGATTGTGTTGCGTAATAAAATAGAAACGATAGTTTTTACTGAGTTAGAACGGAATAAGCTGGTACAAATAGAAACAAGTTCTGATTATTTATCAAAGACAGAAACAAAAGCTTTTTATGCAATGGAAGGCATATTTGAAGATAGAGCTGGCGAGTTTACGCAACAAAGATACCCAGATTCAGCGTTAGCTAATCAAATAATGTTTGACCAAAATTATCTGATTAATAAGGTGAAAATGTCAATTTATATTGATGATTTTTTTACCATGCTTCAGCAACGAACACAGAAAAAAGTTGATTATTACAACGAAATGGGACGGTATTTATTTGCTGGAATGATTGCGCTTATTATCCTTATGATTGGCTTATCTATTATTTCATTTTTAATTGTTCGTATTAAAATTGCTCGACAAGTTAAACAACTTAAAGAGAGCGAAGAAAAGTATAAAATTATTTTTGAAAATAATACCAATGCAATTTTATTAATTAATGAAAAGCGCGTCATTGATTGTAATTTATCCGCGCTTGAAATGTATCAATATCATTCTAAAGCCGATTTTATTAAAATACACCCCTCTAAATTATCCCCAGAAAGCCAGTTAGATGGCATCTCATCGACTGAGAAATTGCTTAAAATGATGGCAATCGCTTATGAAACAGGCTCAAATACCTTTGAGTGGTTGCATACACGTGCTGATGGTGAAGAATTTCCAACTAAAATTTGTTTGACTCGGATTCCTTATCAAGATAAAAGTATTCTGTATGCCGTCTGTCATGATTTAACACACCATAAAGATACTGAAAAAGCGTTTAAAGACAGCGAAAAACGTTTTGAATTAGCCATGTCTGTTGCGAATGATGGTATTTGGGATTGGAATTTAGCCGAAGGACGTATTTTGTTAGATGCACGTTATTATACGATGGCGGGTTACGAGCCTGATGAATACCCTGCTGTTTACGAAGAATGGAAAAAACGAGTGCACCCTGATGACTTCACGCCCATTAAAAAAATAATGGATGCATTTGTTGCCAGAAAAACACTTATTTATGATGTTGAGTTTCGATTTTTATGCAAGACGGGGGTGTATTTATGGATTCGATCACGTGGTAAAATCGTTGATTTTGATGAAAAAAATCGTCCTTTACGAATTGTCGGTACGCATTCTGATATTAATGAACATCGAAAAGCGAAAGAAGAACTCTCTCAAAGTGAGGCACTGAAAAAGACTATTTTACAAAACATTCCTGATTTGATGTGGCTTAAAGATGTTAATGGGATTTATTTGGCGTGTAACCCTGCGGTAGAGATTTTTGTAAATCGTCGTTCAAAAGATATTATTGGCTGCAGTGATTTTGATTTTTTTGAACCAGAAGAGGCTGAATTTTTTCGTAAGCAAGATAAAAAGACCCTCAAAAATAATCAAACATTTACCAGTGAAATTGTTCGGGTTGATAAGAATAAGAAAAAACTGCGCTATGAAATGACCTGTTCGGTGGTGAAAGATGAATATGGAATGCTTATTGGGGTTCTAGGAACAACACATGATATTACGGTACGTAAGCAAAATGAAGAAGCGTTAGTCGAAGCACAGCATCGAGCGGAAACGGCTAATCATGCTAAGTCCGAATTTTTAGCGAATATGAGCCATGAAATTCGCACGCCTATGAATGCTATTTTAGGCTTTACTGAAATTTTAATGCGTCTAGAAAAAGACACCAAAAAAGTACATTATCTTGAAACCATTAACACCTCAGGTCAAGCGTTATTACGTTTGATTAATGATATTTTAGACCTTTCTCGCATTGAATCGGGAAAAATGCAACTACAATACGATTCGGTGTCTATGCGTACTTTATGCGTGGAAATAGAAGGACTTTTTTCAGCAAAAATACGCGAAAAAGGACTCACGTTTCAATATGCGCTGGATAAACAATTACCTGAAATAATCGTCTTAGATGAGGCAAGAATTCGGCAGGTATTGATAAATTTAGTGGGAAATGCGATTAAATTTACCCATCAAGGGGGGATTAAACTGACCATTACCTCTGAAGCGTCACAAGAAGCTCAGAACAGTCGGGTTGATTTAGTCATTGTTGTCTCTGATACGGGTATTGGGATTCGTAAAGATCAGCAAGAGAAAATTTTCCATTCATTTGAACAGGTGCAAGGGCAAAAAGAGGCCTTATATGGTGGAACAGGGCTAGGGCTTGCTATTACCATGAAAATTATAACCTTGATGAAAGGGGATATTCATCTGGAAAGCCAAGAAAACAAGGGAACCTCCTTTCATTTATTTATTCCTGATTTAGAAATAATTTCCGCACAAGAACAACAATTATCTAACGTGGGCAGTGACCTTGATTTTGATGCGCTTATTTTTCACCCTTCAACTATTCTAGTGGTCGATGATGTTGATTATAATCGTGAAATTTTAGAAACCTATCTATCGGATTGGGACTTTAAATTAAGTTTTGCCTGTAATGGTTTGCAAGCGTTTGAAAAAGCGCAAGAGATTTTACCTGATTTAATTTTATTGGATATGAAAATGCCAGTGATGAGTGGCTATGAGGCCGCCGAAAAATTAAAAACGCTACCCTTGACCCGAAAAATTCCTATTATAGCGGTGACAGCCTTTGCGCTGAATGAAGATGAGGTAGTTATTAGTGAATTGTGCGATGGCTATCTGAGAAAACCTGTCAATCGGCATGAGTTAATTACTAAGCTCACAAAATTTTTGCCCTATGAAATGGGGGAAACATCCGATTTAGAACCTGAAAAAACGCCAGAAATAGCGGAGTTAAAAGCATTATTAGTAATGCTGCCCGATGAATTACGCCTAAACTTGAAGCAAGCGATTGAACAAGTAGATTTAGTGACGGTTGAAGACTTACAACCACTAATTGCCGCTGAAAATAAAGTCCTTGCTGACACCATTCAACATCATATTGATGATTTTCAATATGAACAATTATTAACCTTATTTGAGTAAAACGATGTCGAGTAAAGCCAATATATTGATTGTAGATGATTTACCTCAAAATCTAAAATTACTGGCCGAATTAATGAGGGATAATAATTATTATGTCCGCCCTGTTACCAGTGGAAAGCTGGCATTATTAGCCGCGCAAGCCATTCCCCCTGATCTTATTTTATTGGATATAAATATGCCAGTGATGGATGGTTTTGAAACGTGTGAACAACTAAAAACGCTGGAAAAAACCAAACATATTCCTATTATTTTTTTATCAGCCAATACTGAATCGGATGCGGTTATTAAAGGGTTTGAATTAGGCGCGGTTGATTACATCACGAAACCGTTTAAGGCCACCGAGGTCATATTGCGAGTAAAAACGCATTTAGAATTAAAATTTAGTCGAGAAACCATCTTAAAGCAAAACAATTCTCAACGAGAGTTATTACATATTTTATGTCATGATTTAATGAATTCGGTGGGTGCTGCGCAATCATTAATGATGATTAAAAAAATAGGTGCGCCATTATCAGAAGAAGATGAAGTTATGTCAATGGCGATTAATAATGCGGTGGATGTGATTGGTTTAGTGCATCAACTGCGAAGACTTGAAGAAAATAAAGTAAGTATTAATCTAAGTGAACATAATTTAAAAACACTGGTTAATGAAACTTTACTGATTGTTCATGAAAAAATTCAGAAAAAAAATCTTGAAGTCGTGGTAAATATTAAGGAGGATGAGATTGTTATTGTTGAAAGTGTTTCGTTTATTAATTCTGTAATGAATAACTTATTAACAAATGCGATTAAATTTTCATTCTCAGAGGCAAAAATTATTATTTCAGCACAGAAACAAGGGGAGACGGTTTATTTATCCGTTAAAGATTTTGGGATTGGAATGCCTAAAAAATTACAAGAGGATGTGTTTAAAATCGAAAAAGCAACCACACGAGAAGGCACCAATGGTGAGTTAGGAACAGGCTTTGGAATGCCCCTAGTCAAAAAATTTATGCTGGCCTATGGTGGAAAAATTGATATTATCTCTCAAGAAAAAACGACAGACTTAGAAACATGTGGAACAGAAATAAAACTGGAATTGAAAACGATGATGGCACTTGATGATTAATAAATTGAGTGAGTTAAACGAGGGATTAAATGGCTATTGAAATTGAACATAAATTTTTATTAGCAAACGATGATTGGCGCAGACAGGTTTCTCACCACTGTCTTTATAAGCAAGGGTATTTAAATTCAGATAAAAAAAGTTCGGTAAGGGTACGAGTCACCGATGATAAAGCGTGGTTGAATATTAAAGGGGCAACCATTGGAACTTCTCGGCAAGAATACGAATACCTAATTCCAAAAGAAGAGGCGATAACAATACTTGAAACCCTTTGCCATCGACCTTTGATTGAAAAAACCCGCTATTTTGTTCCCTATGAACAGCATTTATGGGAAGTTGACGAATTTAGCCATGAAAATAAAGGGCTTATTGTAGCTGAAATTGAATTATCAAAAGTGGGTGAAGATTTTATCCGTCCACCTTGGTTAGGGCTGGAAGTTACGGAAGATGTTCGGTATTATAATAATATGCTAAGTCAACAACCGTATTCAACATGGGGTTGAAGGGTTGATTTAGCGTAAAACTTGACTCGTTTCCCCCTTCTCTGAATTCTTTCAAAAATATGCCCACTCAATCAAACTACATCCAGTTAATGGATACCACCCTTCGTGATGGTGAACAAACCCAAGGTGTTTCTTATTCACCTGATGAAAAAGTCAATATTGCCAAAGCCTTATTGCAATCACTGAAAGTAGATCGTATTGAAGTGGCTTCTGCACGGGTTTCAGAAGGAGAAAAACACGCGGTTAGTCAGATTAACCAATGGGCAAATACGGAAGGCTTTGAAAGGCGTGTTGAAGTTTTAGGATTTGTCGATCACAGCCGTAGCGTGGATTGGATTATTGAAACGGGTGGGCAGGTCATTAATTTATTAACAAAAGGCAGTGAAAAACATTGTCGAGAACAGCTTAAAAAGACCTTGGAACAACATTTAGCGGATGTTATTCAAACCGTAGAATACGCACTGAGTAAAAATATCACCGTTAATATTTATTTAGAAGATTGGTCGAATGGCTATAAAGACAGCCGTGATTATGTGTTTGCTTTTATGGATCGTTTGCAAAAAAT
>JAGLEW010000069.1 GCA_023144875.1 Methylococcales bacterium | reverse complement strand
TTCGCTATATGTGATTTATATCACGCATAATTTTCAAAAAGTAAAACCAATACCGCCCCTGTTCCGCCTTCATTCGTTGGTGCAGAACAGAAAGCCTCTACCTCTGGATGCTGTCTTAACCATGTATTCACCTCATTTTTTAAAACTGGATGGCGATTTTTTGAGCCATAGCCTTTTCCATGAATAATATGCACACATCGGCACTGAATGTGGACACATTCTTCTAAAAACTGCGATAAATAACGTTTAGCCTCAGTACTGTTCAAACCATGTAAATCCAGCCCATCCTCTATATCAAAAAAACCACGCCGTAATTTTTTTAAAACACTTTTAGGCACACCAGCATTTAAAAAACTCAACGTATCCTCAGCGGTTAATAAATGATCAACACTGGCCGCTTGCCCTTTAAAGGAAGACTCACGTCGGTATTCATTAACAACCGTTTTAGGGTTGAGCATCACTCGATCATTTTTAACGAGGATTACGTTGTCCATCTGCGCTCTGAATAACGCCGAATCTTCATCTGAGAGTATTTTTTTTGCCACGTTAGTTCACATATTTACGATAGAATGATTGATTTTATAGCTTTTTTTATGGCAGGGCGAACACTATGCATATTTTATTAAGTAACGATGATGGTTACATGGCGCAAGGTCTCGTAACCTTGGCGCAAGCACTTGCTGATTATGCGGATATTACCGTGGTTGCACCTGATAGAAATCGCAGTGCTGCCAGTAATTCATTAACCTTGGAAACGCCCCTTCGTGCCAAAAAATCAGATAATGGCTTTATTCGAGTTGATGGCACACCGACCGATTGTGTGCATCTTGCACTGACAGGTTTATTGGATCAAGAACCCGATATGGTGATTGCAGGGATTAATCATGGGGCAAATTTAGGCGACGATGTCCTGTATTCAGGCACGGTTGCCGCCGCCACTGAAGGGCGATTTTTAGGATTGCCTGCAATTGCAATTTCATTGGCGACCTTTGACCCTAAGCATTTTGCAACCGCCGCCGCCGTTGCGGTCACATTGATGCAAAAAATCGTGAGCGATCCTCTGCCTAAAGACACCTTGTTAAATGTGAATGTGCCAGATATTCCTTTAAACGATTTAAAAGGCTATCAATCAACCCGCTTAGGGCAACGTCATAAAGCCGAACCTGTGATTAAAGCCCAAGATCCGCGTGGAAATAATGTCTACTGGGTAGGGCCTCCTGGTACGGAACAAGATGCAGGCGAAGGCACCGATTTTTATGCCATTAAACAAGGTTATGTTTCTGTCACACCACTGCAATTAGACTTAACGCGTCACCAATCCTTAAACACATTATCCTCGTGGCTACCTAAACGCTAAACTCATCATCGCCCTCACTTTCGCAGAGGGCATCATTATTTGTATTGCAAAACACCAGAAATACGCCTCATAAAACTCCTTTCAAGACTATTTTTTACGAAGTTGCTTGTGAAAAATTTATGTCTGTTTAGCAAGTAAAAAAAATATTCATTTGACTTAAAAATAATTTATATGATATACATCACATTAATTATGCAAAAATAAAACGACACTTTCTCAATGTTTTATATATACTAAGTAGTAGTTATTACTGTTATGCATACTATATATTATGTATAAGTTTATTTTTAAACCACCTACAAATAATGGTCATTATGAATATTCATGAAAAACTGAGCACAGCCAGAAAAAAGAGACATTTATCACAGAAGTGCATGGCCAAGAAATTGGGCATGTCGGTTAATGGCTATGCAAAAATAGAGCGAGGAGAAACGCGTGTTTACAACCCTAATCTTAAAAAAATAGCCGATGTTTTAGGTCTGGAAATGTTGGAATTATTTATAGAGGATGACGCTGACATCAAGATTATCAATGATAAAAAAATAGCCGATGAAAATGAGAAAAAACCCAATAAAAGAAGTACTTTATTAGATATAAATTTAAAATTAAAAAGTTTGCAATTAGTTACAAAACTTCAACAAGAAGCTCTAACTCATAAAGAACTTGAGATAAGTTATTTGAGGGAGGTCATTGAGCTCTTAAAGCACAATAAGTTTAGTTTATGAAAAAAATGCCACTTTGTTTAAGATCACATTTATGCACAATATTTTTTATTTTTGACGGTTTTCGCTGAGAATCCCGTTGATATTAATGCTATAAATAATACTTGTCATTAATCCTAAACGAGTAACTCTATGATGAAAAAATTTATAAATTGTCCTAAAACTTTATTAGTCGAAAGTTTGACAGGCTTTGCGAAGGTGCATGCCGATATTATTGATTATGATGCTGACCAGAAAGTAATCACACGCTTAAAAGGTTCTGCGCAACCTAAAGTTGCAATTATCTCAGGCGGAGGCACGGGACATGAACCTTTGCATTCAGGCTTTGTTGGCGTAGGAATGCTGGATGCGGCCTGTCCTGGTGAAATTTTTACCTCTCCAACCCCCTTTCAAATGGAAGCTGCGGCCAACCGTGTTGAAAATGGAGCGGGAGTATTATTTATTGTTAAAAATTATGCGGGCGATGTGATGAATTTTGAAATCGCGGCTGAAATATTGACCTGTGAAAATGCCAGTGTCTTAGTGTGTGATGATGTGTCTTTACCTAAAGATCATAGTGCAGGCCGACGAGGGGTTGCAGGCACATTAATCGTGGAAAAAATAGTCGGTGCAGCGGCCGAAAATGGCGCCGATTTAGCTACCTGTAAAGCATTAGGGGATAAAGTGAGTACCGTTACGGCTTCTATGGGGGTTGCTTTAAGCAGCTGTACACTTCCCGCGTTAGGAAAACCAACCTTTGAACTGGCTGATAATGAAATCGAAATGGGGGTCGGCATTCATGGGGAACATGGCTGTCAAACGCAAACATTAACCGATGCGAATACCATCGTTGATCAGCTACTCCGTACTATTTACGACGACCTAGGCTTACGAGAAAATCAAACAATTTTATTACATGTCAACGGCTTTGGTGCAACCCCTTCAATGGAGTTGTATTTAGTCTACGAAATAGCCTCTCAATTTTTAACCACGCGTGGCATTAAGGTGGTGCGATCCTTAGTGGGCAATTACACCACTTCTTTAGATATGGCAGGCTGTTCAATTACTGTTACTTGTTTGGATGAAGAGTTGATCTCCTTATGGGATGCGCCTGTTCATACCGCTAATTTACACTGGGGATAATGATGATTAAAAAATTTACCGATATTGATGCCTTGATTATTGATATGGATGGTGTGCTATGGCATGGAGATACCCCTATTACAGGCTTAAATAATTTTTTTAACACACTGCGCGAACAATCACTGCCGTTTATTTTAGCCACCAATAATTCGACACTTTCACCGCTTGATTATGCACGTAAGTTAAAAGCAATGCATGTTGAGGTTGAGGAAAAGGAAATTTTAACCTCTAGTATGGTAACAGCAGCATATTTAGCCGAGCATTATCCCCCTGAATCAAACAGTTTATTTATGATTGGTGAACAAGGGCTAAAAGAAGCGTTATTAGACAAAGGTTATACTTTAAAAGAAACCCATGAATCACCCGATGCCGAAGTTGTGGTCTGTGGTTTAGATCGGCAATTAAAATGGGAAAAACTCGCAACCGCAACACTGACCTTACGGGCAGGCGCGCATTTTATTGCGACCAATGGTGACAGTACCTTGCCAACTGAGCGTGGAATCGTACCAGGGAATGGGACAACATTAGCCGCATTGGAAGCCTCAACCGATGGTATGCAACCTCAATGTCTTGGAAAGCCAGAGGTTTTTATGTATGAACATGCCTTGAAGCTATTAGACATAGAAGCGGCTAAAACCATTGTGATAGGCGATCGATTAAATACCGATATTTTAGGGGCGGTTCGTGCAGGCATCCGCAGTGTTATGGTCTTGACTGGAATTTCTTCTCGTGAGGATTTGATGGATGTTTATTATCAGCCAACATGGATTATGGACGATATTAATGAATTATCACAAGAAATTATTCAACGAGAAAAAGCCGATCTTGATCTTATTTACCCCTAAAAAACCCCGTCTATAGAGCAATTAAAGAAATATTTATTTAGACCCCCATCACTAAATTTAGACTGTATAATGGAGGGCTTTATTTTTTGAAGTGTTTAATGCTTTATGAAATAGAACCTTCCTCTCTTAACCTATACAGAAACTATCATGAGTCATACCTTATATGAGCCGAACGCTCAGCGCGTACAACGTTGTGAGCTTGCCGTCCCTGGTTCTAATCCTGCCTTTTTTGAAAAAGCCCTGAAAAGTGGGGTCGATTTTATCTTTTTAGATTTAGAAGATGCGGTGGCACCCGATGATAAATTACAAGCACGTAAAAATGTCATAAAAGCTATTAATGAACTTGATTGGGAAGGTCATGGCATTACAATATCCGTACGCATAAACGGCTTAGATACGCAGTATATGGTGCGTGATGTGGTTGATTTGGTCGAGCAATGTGGCGAAAAACTCAAAACCATTTTGATTCCTAAAGTCGGTGTTTATGCCGATGTCTATATGGTGGAATCCATGTTAAATCAATTGGAAATGCAACAAGGTTTAAAAAATAAAATTGGCATTGAAGCATTGATTGAAACCGCATTGGGTATGGCAAATGTTGAAGACATCGCCAAACAAGGGGTATTAGGCGGACGTTTAGAAGCCTTGCATTTTGGAGTGGCTGATTATGCCGCCAGTAATCGCGCCAGAACCACTAATATTGGCGGCTTAAACCCTGATTATCCGGGTGATCAATGGCATTTTGCCCTAAGCCGAATGATTGTGGCGTGTCGTGCCTATGGTTTACGCCCTATTGATGGCCCTTTTGGGGATATTAAAGACCCTGAAGGTTATAAAGACGGCGCAAGACGGGCGGCGGC
>JAGLEW010000068.1 GCA_023144875.1 Methylococcales bacterium | reverse complement strand
GCGATAAGCTGCATGTAAACTTCGGTTTTTCCACTACCTGTGATCCCTTCCAGTAAAAATACCGAAAATTTGCCCAAAGCATTCTTTAAAGAAGTAACCGCCTGTTGTTGTGCTGGGTTTAAGCTTAATTCGGCTTCCTTGAGGGCATTGCTATTTTGAGTAGGGGAAAAATAATGTTCTTCCTGTGTTAACCAGTTTTTTTTCAGTAACGCTATTTTTACCTGCGTCCAACCTTTATCAACGGATTTAAGTTCACTTTCGCTAATACTCTTGGAAGTTTGTAATTTTTGTAAAAAAAACTGTTGTTTAGGTGCGTGACTAAGTGAGACAAGGTTTATATTTTCCCCAATGGTGGTAAGCGTGTAATAGGCTTCTTTTTTTAAGACCGCTGTTTCGCCTTTTTTGAGTAAGGTGGGGAGCGTATTACAAAAAATATAGCCGATAGGGTAATGATAATAACGACATAACCAGTGTAATAATTGTCGGTCTTTAGTCTTAAATAATGGCTCTAAATCTAAAACGTTAAGAATGGGTTTTAATTTTTCAGTTTTTAGGTTGCTGGTTAAAACTGTCTCAACGAGGATGCCAACTTTTTCTTGACCGCGAAAGGTGACTAAAATTCTAACACCTAATTTGATGTTTTTTATAGCATAAGAATCTGGGATACTATAGTCAAACAACTGATTTAGAATGACGGGGATTGCCACTCGAAGAATAGAGGTATTTTTTAATTTCAAAATTACTTTTTTCTGATATTTAAGCGTGAAATGATCCTAAGTCCTTATTGGGAAAAGCTTTAATGAGGTTATCCCCAGAACCTGTGGATAACTCTGTGGATAACTTTTAAAAACACCTGCAAATTACGGTTTTTATTACACTTTTATTAGATTGATCGCTTTATAGGCACCCCATTAAAGTCCTTAATTATCAATATCTTACATAAATATTTTTTAACGGGGCTGGTTTTTTGATGGGACTTGACAGTTTTAAAATTATTATTTTTTAAACTGTGTATAACTTTCAATAGCATCCCCTTATATTATAGCAAGTCAAGTGATACTTATACCAAAAATAAAAAAAATAATATTTTTAAAACAGAGCAGTATTGTAAAAATTTTAGCATAGTCTTATAAGACCCTTTTTGAAATTTGATGATGGATATGAACACAAATACGGAACGCAGTTGGATTAATTTACCCAGTCTAAACTTTAATTTAAAAGTTTTATTTAGCAGCTATTTAATGGTAATGGGTTTTGGGGCATTATTAGCCAGCGCACAATTATTAATGACACACGGAATGGCGGATGGCAAAATTGGACTGTCGATTGATGATATTGTGTACAGCTATCATGGCGACCCATCACACAGCCAATTAGAGACTAAACTAAACGGTTCAATGAAGGATAAAGCCCCTCAAAAAGAACGTATAAAAATTATCAAATGGATTCGTAATGGTGCATCAGAAGAGGATTGGAACGATGATATAAAACCTATTTTCGATCAGTATTGTATTTCCTGTCACAATACCATGCCTGCATTGCCTGATTTTACCCAGTTTGACGCAGTAAAAACCGTGGCGAAATCAACCAATGGCGCATCTGCTTCGACATTGACCCGTGTCTCTCATATTCATATTTTTGCCATTGCGTTTATATTCTTTTTTAGTGGGCTTATTTTTAGTTTAAGTGTGGGTATTCATCGTTGGGTAAAAGCCTTGGCAATTAGCTTACCCTTTTTCTGTTTAATTTTTGATGTGTTTTCATGGTGGCTGACTAAAATTCATCCTGACTTTGCGTGGATTACCATGATTAGCGGTATTGGTTATACGATTATTTCTATTTTTACGTGGATTGTGTCCATGTACCAGATGTGGATTTTACCGCGAAAAGGTCAAAAATATACAGTTAATGCATGGCGAGATTAGCATAAAAACCCTAGCTGAACTATTTCAGCTAGACTGTAGCATGAGATAAATATTGTTCTAGAAAATATCAAGCAGGGCTTGATTAATAAGCATTCTCAAATAGAGCTGAGGAACGAGATAAGCCAAGATTTTTTAGATTCTCCAAATCGTTCAATGGCAACACAGTTGCCCAGGGCAATCGGGCTTAAATCAACTTGACTTTTTACTCTCTAATGAATTCAAGGGACTGAGAATGAGACATTTGTAAAAATATGATTCCCTACTAATTTTCGGTGATCTAAGTATCTGATTATATTGTCTTTAATTTTAATCCCGATTGCCCTGCCCAGTTGCCCACTCCACAGATAACTGCACAACTCGGTTGCCCCGTCTTGTAATTGACTTGGAAAGATGGTGTTAATGCGGCTTAAAGGATAAATTCTGGAGATGAATCTATAACGCCTACAATTTCAATTTCTTCAAATTCACCTATTAGTGAATTATCTTCAATTTCCATGTTAGCGCTAAGCTTAGCACTGGTGGTTTTTGATAACATATCAACTAATGATTTCTCTAGGGCAACCGCATATAAATTTTAGCTCGAAAAAATAACTTTTTTTCTAAATTCATCATTCAGAGCCGCTTTAAAACGTTTTTTCTTCATGCTCATTTTAGAAGGCTCTTTTTTTAGCAAATTAATGGCAAATTGACGTATGACATTAAAATTTTCAGGCGCATAACCCGTACGAATGCGAGAGTCATCTTCTTTAAACGTTACATCAAGCACCCAATGTAACGAATTCTCGACACCCCAGTGTGCTCGTGTTGCATGAGCGAACGACTTAACATCAATTACTGAGCAAATATAATGGCGACGTTCAACACTGGTTCGACCATTAAAAGTCCTTTCGCTTTCAACCATGCCAATACTTTTAAGCCCTTTCCAACGAGCCGCGTCTGGTAAAGTATCTAAACAAGTTGATAAATAAAAGCGTCGTGTCTCAATACGCCCATGCCCTGCATTGATTTCTTCGTAACGTTGGAGCTTAGAAATTTTAGGGTTGTTAGCTTCTACAGCGACTTCAAAATAATCAATAATGGCTTCATGCAATCGCTTTTGATTACCCTTAACAGCTAAAACATAATCGGCTTTTTTCTCAATAATTTTCTTGGTAATATTGGTTTGACATCCCATCGCATCAATGGTGATGATACATCCCTTTATTTCAAGCATTTCAAGTAAGACAGGAATCGCAGTGATTTCATTGGATTTTTTCTCTGTTTTCACTTGCCCCAGAGACATTCCCGCCTTATTTGCCCACGCACTTACCATATGAATTGCGCCAAGCTTATCTTTGCAATTATAAGAATGACGAGCGGTTTTACCATCAATAGCAACCACTTCACCTGTTGTTATTTTAGCAACTTCAGATGCCCATGCGACAAAACATTTAGACATTTCAACCGAGGGAATTCTAGCAATAACGCGGGCGATGCAATCGTGAGAAGGAATACCATTCTCTAAGGCAATCCATTTTTGCAGCCATTCTCGTTTCGTTATTCCAAATTGTTCTATATCTTCCCAGCCCTCAGCGCCACTAATGACCGCACAAATAGTTAAAACAATAATATCAATAAGTTTGTGGAGTTTATGCCTATCCACTCGTGGGTCTTCAATTGATGAAAAAGCTTCAAGTAAGGATGCGGACATGATTAAATTCCAAAAAATCAAATAATATCACTTTTTTCAGGTTAATTTATATGCGGTTGCCCTGAGCTTAGATGGGGCTTATATATTGATGCGTGATGAAGGCTATAGGGAAGCGATGGTTGGAAATATTTCACTTTATGATGTGAGCGGTGAACGCCAGCATACTATTTATATAGGCGAAGC
>JAGLEW010000067.1 GCA_023144875.1 Methylococcales bacterium | reverse complement strand
CCAGCATTACTTTATTTGATGAATCGGATAAAAAATCCTTACTTAAAAACCTGATTAACCAAGACATGTCGCACCATAATATTGATGAGGTCGATCAATACGCGACACAAATTGGCACATGGAAAAATGCCTTCATAACCCCGGATCAAGCAGCTCAAAATTCAGACCCTGCGGATAGTAGCAGCGCATTATTATATAAAGCCTATACCCGTAGTTTAAAAGCCTATAACGCCGTCGATTTTGACGATTTGATTTTATTACCCGTGTTAATTTTTCAACAATCGCCTGAAACTTTAGAAAAATGGCAGAATAAAATTCGCTATTTATTGGTGGATGAATACCAAGATACCAATATTACTCAGTACGAATTAGTCCGCTTACTGGCAGGAAATTTAGGGCGTTTTACCGTGGTCGGTGATGACGATCAATCTATTTACGCATGGCGTGGCGCACAACCTGAAAATTTATCGCAATTACAAACCGATTACCCGCGTTTAAAAGTCGTGAAGTTAGAACAAAATTACCGTTCAATGGGGCGAATTTTAAAAGTGGCGAATCAATTGATTGCTAACAATCCTCACGCATTTGAAAAACGTTTATGGAGTGAATTAGGCTATGGCGATCTGTTACGAGTGTTGCAACATAAAGATGAACGTATTGAATCTAAACAGATTATTGCCGAATTAATTCATCATAAATTTCGTCACGGTGGACGGTTTAGCGATTATGCGATTTTATATCGTGGTAATCATCAATCCAGATTGTTTGAAAAAGATTTACGCGAAAATGACATCCCCTATTTTATCAGTGGTAGCACCTCGTTTTTTTCCTATACGGAAGTGAAAGACGTGATGAGTTATTTACGTTTATTGGTTAACCAAGACGATGATGCCGCTTTTTTACGGGTTATCAATACGCCACGACGCGAAATCGGTCCTACAACCTTAGAAAAATTAGGAAAATATGCCAATGACCGACAAATAAGTTTATTTTCGGCGTGCTCAGAAATGGGACTCACCCAAACCTTATCTGAAAAAGCCATCAAACGGTTAAACCATTTTTGCGACTGGACACAAAATACCGCTCAAAAAATAGAACAAGGGGATTGTTTTAACGCAGTTGATGAGATGTTAGGGCAAATTGGGTATGAGCAATGGCTTAAAGAAAACAGTAAAACGCCTGAGTCAGCAAAACGACAGCAAAAAAATGTCACTGATTTAGTCGATTGGCTCCGAAATATGGGCAAGGCTGATGATAATGAACCTGAAAAAACTTTATCGGAAGTGGTTTCAAAAGCGATGTTATTGGATATTTTAGATCGACAAGAAGACGATGAAGCGGGCGATCAAGTGAGCTTAATGACGCTACATGCCGCCAAAGGATTGGAATTTCCTCATGTATTTTTAATTGGCATGGAAGAAAATATATTGCCGCATCAAAACAGTATTGAAACCGATAATATAGAAGAAGAACGCCGCTTAGCCTATGTTGGTATTACCCGCGCACAACGCAGTTGCACCTTTAGTTATTGCACTCATCGTAAGCGCTATGGTGAAATTTCAGAAACGGATCCCAGCCGTTTTTTATCCGAATTGCCTGAAGAAGATTTAGAATGGCCAAATCAAAAACCGCTTGATCCTTCGGTGGTTAAAGCACGAGGACGCGCCAGTCTTGCACATTTAAAAACAATGTTATCGTAATTCAATTTAGAATCAGTTAAAATAGCCCTTCATGTCACGCGCCCGTAGCTCAGCTGGATAGAGCGCACCCCTCCGGAGGGTGAGGTCGGACGTTCGAATCGTCTCGGGCGTGCCATTTAGATCAAATCCAACAACCCTCACTTCACGCGTTCCTCAACGTATTTTGATCCCTCTGCATTTTATTTATATTGATATAGAAGATATTTTTAACTTTCTAAGAAATGGAAAATTTAATGAAAAAATTACGCAATTTTAGCTGTACACTTTTAAGTCTCTTTTTTATTATGGGTTGTGTGCAAACAACCAGTGCTAAAGAACTCCCGACGTTTGAAAAAGATGAAAACTATGCCAGTATCCGTCTTAAAATGATAGACGCTGGATGGAAGCCTTTTCATTCAAAAGAGGCCGATAGTTGTTTTGAAAGTGATTCACGTTGCCAAGGCAGACCAGAAATGGAATCCTGCGCGGGTACTGGCATGGCAAATTGTAAATTTTTATGGAAAAAAGATGAAAAATCGGTGGCTATTTGCACAATTGGTGAAGACACAACGTATGATGGAATGTGTAATTAATATTTTTCTGTGCGTTTAAAAAACTAATGGGGTAGCGATTCTTACCTGTTACGTGTCAAGTCCCAATACCCTTTACACAGAATAGTTCCCGATGTTGAGACACGTTTTATCAAAGACTAGGATTGTATTTTAGCAGGATTATTTTCAGCGGCTGTGATTTTAAAATGAAGAT
The DNA here is from genome assembly GCA_023144875.1 of Methylococcales bacterium. Taxonomy (GTDB): domain Bacteria; phylum Pseudomonadota; class Gammaproteobacteria; order Methylococcales; family Methylomonadaceae; genus WTBX01. Next base: position 9,211 of record JAGLEW010000067.1, on the reverse strand, counting down.
CTTGATGGAAAAACGCTTGTTTTTTTAAGTCTTGTAATAAGGTTTGCGCTTTTTTTAAACCTTTGACCACACAAAAACCTGTTGGCCCCCATGAGGTTTGACCAATACCTACCGCGCCTTGTTGTTGTAATCGTTCCATGACTAAGGCAACACATGAGCTGGTAAATACACCACCTTGTGCTTGGGAAAAATGCTCACCGACCGATTGTTGTAATTGCGTAATTACATCGCCAAATAAATCAATATTATCTTCAGCAATAGCAGGCAGGCCTTGCATTAACAATAAGTGACACAGTCGAGCGGCTTCTTTTTTAGGGAATGGGGATAATTCTCTGAAGGCTTGCACTTCATTCTGTCCGTGCAGTCCTTGACCGCGCCGATCAAAAACTAAGATAAAAAACCAATCTTCAGGCATTGAAAATTGTGAAATAATCGGGGGAACGAGTGTTTTTTCCCCTCGACCGCCATCCACCACTAATCCACCTTGTTCAAACACGCCAATCCCAATGCCAGAACGCGCCCCGCGAGCGCTGAGGGTTGCAATCTCTCGTACGCTTAAATTCAGTTGATAAAAGTGATTCAGCGACATTCCAATTGCTAACGCCATTTGTGTGCCAGAGCCTAAACCGACATGCTCTGGTATGCAGGATTTAAAATGTAAGTGCAGTTGATCTGAAACGTCTAAAACTTTACAAAAGTGCTTTAAGGTTTGTTCACTGCGTTTTGGTGGATGACCACTTAACGTAAATTTTGGCGCAGGCTTTAGTACTAGGTGAGTATTAATCTCGCGCAATGCAACCCCTATACTGCCAAAATTTCGCCCTAATGAAGCACTTAAATCCATAAAACCCATGTGCAAACGCGCAGGTGCGATAACCGATACTTTTTTAATCAAGTAATTACCCAAAATAGTTGCAAAAATATAAAAAATTATACAGTAAGCCTTTCATTTTCGGCGTTCTTTTTAACAGAAAACCTCTATCGCTCATGGATTGTTGCCCCTTAAAAGACAGCCTCTAATTTGCGGTAAATTTCGCGTATAATGAAACATTCTTTATCATTTAATTGAGATTAGTATGCACTACCAGCCACGATTAGCTTGGGCAATAACAGGGTCAGGTCATTATATTGAAGCGTGTTTAGACCTTGTTTTAAGCCTAAAAAACGTTGATATTTATATCAGTCAGGCTGGGGAAGAAGTGTTAAAAATGTATGGTATTGATCTTAAAACACTGAGTAAAACCCATGCGGTTTATCGGGATAAAGCTCGTTCTGCACCGCCTGTGGGCTTATTTTATAAAAATTATTATCATACCTTTATCATGGCACCAACCACGTCTAATACGATTGCTAAATGTGTATTAGGGATTGCTGATTCGTTAGTGACAAATTTATACGCACAAGCAGGAAAATGCCGTATTCCGAGTATTGTTTATCCCTGTGATATTGCTCCAGAAATGGAAACCACGGCTCCCAGTGGAAAAGTGATGGTTTATCCACGAAAAATTGAATTGGAAGCAACCGCAAAAATTCGAACCTTTGAGTATACAACCGTGGTGGAGAGTGTTGAAGCGTTAAAAGAGGCACTTGATCAACGTCTAGACACATTAGTATGACTGAAAAAATTCTTTTTTTAACGGGTAAATTAGCCGAAAAACAACTCTGTCAAATTTTAGACTCCATGCAGCCTGAATTTAATTACCACATTCATCAACTGGGTTTAAAAGTTGCGGCGTTAATGACAGCAGATATGATTGGCAGGCGTTTAAAAGAAACTTTTGATGCCGATAGAATTTTAGTCCCAGGGCGTTGTCGAGGTGATTTAAAAATTTTATCAAAAATATTGGGCATTCCTGTTGAACGAGGTCCCAATGAATTAAAAGATTTACCGCTATTTTTTGGAAAACAGGCGCAGAAGATAAATTTAGATCATTATAAAGTTAAGATTTTTGCTGAAATTGTCGATGCACCGAATATGACGGTTAAGGCGGTGATAGAACGTGCCTTTTATTATCAATCCCAAGGGGCAAATGTGATTGATATTGGTTGTTTACCCGATACGCCTTTCCCTTTGTTAGAAACGATGATTCAAGCGCTTAAAGCCGAGGGTTTTAGGGTAAGTATTGATTCGTTAGAAACTGATGATTTATTGCGAGGGGGTAAAGCTGGCGCGGATTATATGCTGAGCTTAACCAATGATACGTTGTGGGTCGCCGAAGAAGTAGCTAGTATGCCTATTTTAATTCCCGCGCAACATGGTGATTTAAGCAGTTTAGATCACGCCATTGAAACGCTGCAACAACAGGGAAAAGCATTTATTGTTGATCCTATTTTAGACCCGATTCATTTTGGCTTTACGGAATCTATAGTGCGCTATCATCACTTTCGGCAACAATATCCAACCGTTGAAATGATGCTAGGAGTGGGAAATATAACCGAATTAACCCATGCCGATACCAGTGGGATGAATGCGTTATTAATGGGAATTTGTTCTGAACTGAATATTAATCATATTTTAGCGACTCAAGTGAGTAAGCATGCGTCATATGCAATTAAAGAAGCTGATACCGCACGACGTATTATGTTTGCCGCGCATGAAAATAATAGCTTACCAAAACACATTGATTCAGGTTTAATGAGTCTTCACGAAAGTGCGCCTTTTCCCTATGAGTTTGATGAAATAAAAGACTTTGCCGCCCAAGTAAAAGACCCAAGCTTTCGCATTCAAGTCAGTCATGAAGGGGTGCATATTTATAATCGTGATGGTTTATATACAGCATCCGACCCTTTTGAGCTATACCCTAAATTAGATGTTAAAGACGACGGCGGGCATAGTTTTTATCTAGGGGTAGAGTTAGCCCGTGCACAAATTGCCTACCAACTAGGGAAGCGTTTTACGCAAGACGAATCACTATTGTGGGGCTGTGTAACTCAGACTACTGAAAGTAATATTGATTTACACAGTTTTAAATCGAAAGGAACGACGTTTGATTAAACTTGGTATTTTTCAATCATTTGTAAATCCGCTAATGCCTGCTGAATTTTTGCATTCACATCGTCTGTTAATTCATTGTTTTTATAAACTTTATCCAACAAACCTTCTTTGACTAAGACGTCTTTGATCCAGCGTTTGCAAAAACGGTAGTTATTTGAAATTTTAGCCGTTTCGCCTGTTTCAGGATTGCGAATGCTATCTGTATGTGCATGTTCGTCCTCGGTTACACCTGTATCAGGTGCGGACTCTTCTGTGGGGGTTTGAGGCTTTATATCGTCTGAGTCTGGCGATTGTGCTGGTTTTTTTTCATCTTTTAAAACTGAAAAGACGCTATACGCGACAAAAACAACCGTTAAAATATAAAAAATTTCGGACATAACGCAACCCTCTTAAGAGATAATGACTGTGAATAACAGATATTTCTTATAACCTGTTATATATTGGCTTAAACGCCTGTAAATATACCAGATGCCTTGAGGATAGGTAAACTATAAAATATAAAAATTAAGCCTTTCGATTGGCTTAAGAGTTTTACGGGTAAGAATATTCATTATTTATGATATTTCCATTCTCAATTTCCATAAAAAACTTTCGTTTTTGTGTTTCATCAAGTTGACGGGTCACTTCTTTATTAGCCAAATCAATTAAGGCTTGTGGTTTAACGGGGTAGTTCCATAATCGAGCACTGCCATCTTCTGACGCGGTTAAAATTTTATTGCCTGAAAAATTAAAGATAGCGCTAAAGATTGTTTTTGAATGTCCTTTCAGGCTAACTTGTTCTTCCCCTTTTAAATTCCATAGTTTTGCGGTACCGTCTTCTGAACTGGTTAAAATAGTATCGCCATTGGGGTTAAAGGCAATATTAACCACCCCGCCCTCATGTCCTTTTAAGGTTGCGAGTTCTTTCCCCGTTAAATCCCAAAGTTTGGCGGTTTTATCGTTGGAACAGGTTAAAATTTTATCCCCTTCAGGATTAAAAATGGCTTTATAAACCCAGTGTTTATGGCGTTTAAAAACCGCCAGTTCTTTTCCTGTTAAATCCCATAGCCTTGCACTGGTATCATCTGAAGCAGTTAATATTTTTTCACCATCGGGGCTAAAAATAGCCGAGATGACATTTTTTTTATGACCCTCAAAGCGTGCTAATTCTGTTCCTGTTAAGTCCCATAATTTTGCGGTATTATCCGAAGAAGTGGTTAAAATTTTATCCCCAGTTTTATTAAAAATAGCACTGAGTACGCCACCAGAATGACCTCTAAAGGTGATTAAAACTTCCCCTTTTTTACTCCATAACTTTGCGGTTTTATCCGCTGAGCTGGTTAAAATACGATCGCCTTTTGGGCTAAAAATAATATTTTGCAATTTAGCGTTATGGCCTATAAAGCTAACTAAGGGTTGACCTGATAAACTCCATAATTTTGCGCTACGATCACCTGAAGCGGTTAATACGGTGGTGCCTGAGGGACTAAAAATAGCTTGAATAACTTCGGCTTGATGACCTTTGAACGTGGTTAATAATTTTCCTGATAAACTCCATAGTTTTGCGGTTTTATCTTTTGACGCCGTTAATATTTGTGTGTCACTCGGATTAAAAACGGCATTAAAAACCGTGTCTTTATGCCCTCTAAATTTAATCATGTCATCTCGCATTAAATTCCATAACTTGATACTTTTATCAACGGAAGTTGTTAAAATTCGATCAGAGGTAGGGTTGAAGATCGCGGTTGATAAAGCGGCTTTATGACTTTTGAAGTCGCTTATTCTATGGCCTTTTAAATTCCATAAAATAGCGGTTCCATCAACTGACCCAGTTAAAAAAAATTGACCTGTTAAATCAAATTCAGCGTGGGTAATACGCCGCTTATGACCTCTAAAAGTGATTATTTTCGTCCCATCTAATGCCCATAGTTTTGCGGTGGCATCATCTGAAATAGTAATAATTTGATTGCTATGAGGATTAAAAAAAGCGTCTCGTACTTTACCCTGATGATCTTTATAATGTGCTAATTTACGGCCTTTTAAGTTCCATAGTATGGCGGTTCCATCCCAAGAAGCGGTGACTATTTTATTCCCCTGATGATTAAATTGAGCCTTAACCACATTCCCCTGATGACCTTTAAATGTTATTAATTGCTGACCTGCTAAATTCCAGAGTTTTGCGGTGTTATCGCCTGATGCCGTTAATACATGGGTGTTATCTGGATTAAACCGTGCGCTTTTTACCCAGCCTTGATGGCCTCGAAAAGTGACTAAATTTTTTCCTGAAAGATCCCATAATTTTGCCGTATTATCATCCGATGCGGTTAACACTTTAGTGCCAATAATATTAAACTCAGCGCTTACCACCGCCGCCTTATGTCCTTTAAAAGAAGCTAACTCCTCCCCCTTAATATTCCATAATTTTGCTTCTTTATCATCCGAAGAGGTTAAAAATTGATCGCCTTTTTGATTAAAAATTATGGTATTAATCGGTTGATTATTATGCGCTTTAAAATTACCAAGTGGTTTCCCCATTTTATCCACCAGATAAATATTTCCATTTTCCAGTCCAATGACGAGGATATTGTTTGTAGGGCTGTAAATAGCGGTGGTGACGATGGCTTCATACTTTATGTGTAGGCGTTCTTTATTACGAATACTGGCATTATAAAGTGAGGTGTACGCTTGATGAATATAAGGACGGTTAGGGTGATTAATATCATCAGGTAATGCCTGCAAAGACAATAACATGGCAGTGACATCATCGCCTTTTCGAATTTCTTGTTGGGCTAAATCGGCTAAGAATAACGATTGAGTTTTTAACCCTTTTTGGGTAATTTTTTGTGCATTTTGCCATTGCATATAAGCAAAGCCACTGCTAAATAATGCGATTATTAACAATAAGCTACCAAATAATGCAAAAAGCTTTAAGCGTGTGGCACGTTTTTCTTGCCGTTCAATCACTTTAGCGCGACAGGCATCTAAAAATTGATAATCGGAAGGCGTTAAGTTTTTATTATTTGCCCACTTTAAAGCGGTTTTTAACGCGTCTCCATGTAATAACCGCGATTTATCGTTTCGATCCGACAATTCCCAGCTCATTAACGCTTGGGAATAGGGGCGTAATTTGGTCAATTCAGATTCGACCCAGTCGGCACTAAAAATTTTGGCGTATAATCGATTATAAACTCGCAATTTGGCTTTACGTTTGACCACAATCCCTGTTAAACGCAATACCATTTGTGGGTAGCTGTCTTCCGCTTTTATTTTTCCCTGAATAATAATTTGCTGATAAACACCGAGTAGTTCTGCCGCGGAAGTCTCATCGGCTTTAATGCGATCACTAATGGTTTTAAAATGCTGTGGTACATCATGGGATTCCCAACTATCAATAATGTTTCTTTGAATTAATGCTTGAATATCGTTCGTGTTACTAATCTTGGCATCTGCGACTAATTTACAGACTTTTTGAGTTAAAAAAGGTTGACCGCCTGTCCATATTAAAATTTCAGTTAATAAGGCATCAACGGTGGCACTGTCTCCCGATAAATCTTTCCCCAATGCTTTTGCTGCAGGTAATTGAAAGCCTGTTAATTCCACCGCTCGTCCAATATTAAAAGGGGTTCGTGCTTTGTCTCCAATTAAATCGGATGGGGTGGTCACTCCAAAAATAGCAAAGGTAATTCGTTTATACGCGGGTCTTTCTTGGCGTGTATTAAAACAGGCTCGAATTAAGGCAAAAAAATCTTCTTTAAAGGGCAATGATAAAATACTGTCGATTTCATCAATAAAAATAATAATGGGGCGTTCAAGTGGTAGTAAGACGGTATCAATAAACTTGCCAAAGCGTTGTAAAGGCGACAATAAATGATATTGCTCCCACCAGTCGTTTAAATCGAACAAACCTTCTAAAAAAATATTTAGCGTTTCTAAGCCATTGACTAACGTATCAAGTAAGCCTGCATACCATTCTTCATCGGTAATATTGACACTGCCAATTTCAGTAATATCGACCCCTAAACAAATAAAACCATCTTTTTTCTCCATTCGTTGCATGGTTTTAATCCGTAAACTAGACTTTCCCATTTGTCGCGAATTTAATACATAGCAAAACTCTCCCGCTTTTAATCCTTGATAAAGTTGTTCATCCGCTGGTCGGTAGACATAAGAAAGCGAATCAGGTGGTAAAGTACCCCCTACATGATAAATATTCATAAAGAATTAATGCTGGAAAAGAAAAAGAGAAATATTGGCGGGCTTTCCATCATAAACACCCCCTCTATTTTTTGGAGCATTCTACTTCATTCTTACGTTAAAATGGGAGATAATCAAAAAGATTCCAAACTCCATTTAATGTACCGACTAATCACCACAAAAAACCGATGCTAACTGTAAAAAATTTATTTTGTGAGCGTGATGAACGTATTTTATTTAACAATCTTGAGTTTGAATTAAAAACAGGTGAGGTTTTGCAGATCGAAGGTCAAAATGGCAGTGGAAAAACCACTTTATTACGAATTTTAGCAGGGCTATTAGAGGCGTATGAAGGCGATATTTGTTGGAAAAATAAGCCATTGAGCGAAGCACGAGACGCTTACTATCAAGCCATGCTCTACGTTGGGCATTTAGCAGGGGTGAAAAGTGCGTTAACCCCTGAAGAAAATTTAGAATGGATGATGCAGCTCGCACCGCACTTAAACAAACTATCCATTTTTGAGGCGTTAAAAAAAGTGGGTCTTTATGGCTTTGAGGATGTGCCTTGCCATAGTTTATCCGCAGGGCAACAACGTCGCGTGGGTTTAGCGCGTTTATATTTAAGCACTGCGCCTTTGTGGGTTTTAGACGAACCGTTTACCGCCTTAGATAAAAAAGGGGTGGCAGAAAAAGAAGCGCTCATTGCTCATCATGTTCAATCAGGCGGTGCGGTGATTTTAACCACGCATCACGAACTCAATATACCTCAGATCAATATTCGCCATCTTAACCTTGATTCTTTAAAATAAACGTATGAACTTTTTTTTTGCGGCGATTAAACGCGACTTACGCTTAAGCTTTCGACATCGAAACGACATCGTTAATCCACTGGCTTTTTTTTTAATGGTTGCAGTGATGTTTCCCCTAGGCGTTAGCCCTGAGCCAAAATTTTTAGCCGAAGTCGCTCCTGGGGTGATTTGGGTGGCGGCATTACTTGCCAGTTTATTATCGGTTGATGGCATTTTTCGGAGTGATTTTGAAGACGGTTCTTTGGAGCAAATGCTTCTCAGTCCACGACCACTGATTTTATTAGTGCTTGCCAAAGTTTTTAGTCATTGGCTGGTTAGTGGCTTTTGTTTAGCCCTCATGTCGCCATTACTGGCCTTAATGTTATTTCTACCCTCAGAAGGTGTGACCTCATTAATGATTAGTTTATTGCTTGGCACGCCGACGTTAAGTTTAATTGGTGCTATTGGTGCAGGGCTTACGGTGGGGCTTCGTAAAGGCGGGGTGCTGATTTCACTGCTGATTTTACCACTTTACATTCCCTTACTTATTTTTGGTGCCGCTACTGTGCAAGCAGCGGCGATGGGAATGCCAACCGCAGGCTATTTTGCCATTTTGGGGGCTATTTTAGTGGTTAGCATTATGCTGACGCCCTTTGCTATTGTCGCCGCGTTAAAAATCAGCATTCGTGGCTAATTACCCCATTGTTGTCGTAACTTTTCACGATTTAACGCCAACCACTGTATGGCAATAATAGGAATACCCGATTTAATTCGCCCGTCTTCTAAGAGTTGATAGACAGCATCAAACGATTTTGTGGTTACTAAAATATCTTCCGATTCTTCCTCTAAGCCATAAACGCCGCCAATATTGGTACTATCAACCTTACCGCAATACAGCGTTAATAATTCAGAAGCCCCACCAGGTGAGGTATAAAACTCGTTGATTAACAGTAATTCTTCAATGTCACAGCCTGCTTCTTCAAACGCTTCTCTTCGCGCTACGTCTTCTTTAGATTCGCCCGCTTCGATACCGCCAGCAACAATTTCCAATAACCAAGGACAAGGTTTATGGACTAAAGGGCCAACACGAAATTGCTCTAATAACACCACTTCATCACGCGTAGGGTCGTATAAAATGACTCCGACACAATCATTGCGCCGAAATAATTCTCGTTCTATGGGTTTACTCCAACCGCCTTTAAATAAAGTATGTTGTAATTTATACGACTCTAGTCTAAAAAAACCGTCATAAATC